>CAYSCF010000076.1:6497-23899 GCA_964429305.1 uncultured Sandaracinaceae bacterium
GCCACGCGCGTCATGCGCTTGATCTCGCGCACGATGCGATCGGGGACCTTCGTGCTCTTGCTCTTGTCGGCGATGCTCGACACCGTGCCGGCCGTCGCGACGTTGCCGAGCACGAGGTGGATCACCATCACGACGTAGGTCGCGGGGTCCACGTCGGCGCGGATCGCGCCGTGCTCCTGGGCTTTCGTGATGTTCTCCGAGAGCACCGCGAGCCACGGGCTGACGAACTCGGCGACGAGCTCGCGCATCTTCTCGGGGCGATCGAGCGCTTCACGCAGCAAGAGGCGCGCGCGCGACGGGTCTTCGACGAAGAAGCCGATCGTCTCGTCGAGGATCGCGTCGAAGCGATCTTCGCGCGCGGCGGCCCGCAGCAAGCGCGGCAGCGTCTCGTTCCAGCGCGAGAGCAGCGCCTCGAGCACCGCGCGATGCAGCACGTCCTTGTTCGCGTAGTGATAGAGGAGCGACTGCTTCTTCACGCCGACCGCGTCCGCGACCTCTTGGATCGACGTCGCATCGAGACCGCGCGCCGCGAAGAGCCTCGTGGCCTCGCGGAGGATGACGGCGGGAGTCGCCGAAGGCGCGTTGATCTCTTTCTCGACGTCTTTGTCCTTGGCGGCGGCCACGAACGCTCCCTACCAGGTGGTGAGACAAACGTCTACCACTTGGTAGGTAACCTGTCGAGCGCCGTCAGGGCGCGCCCGGGACGACTCCGAGATCCATGAGCGCGCTGCGCACGTCGTCGCGATCGATCGCTTCCTGCGGCGCGATGCTCAGGTACGTCTGATAGTGATGGATCGCGCCCGCGCGATCGCCCGACAGACGCATGCCGTCGCCGAGGATGCGGTGCGCGTCCGCGAGCCAGGCCGGACGGGGCGTCGTCGCATCGCCGATCAGCGTCGCGCGCGAGAGCGCATGCACCGACTCCGACGTGTGGCTCGCATCGAGCTGCAGGCGGCCGAGCCGGTACCACCACTCGCCGTTCGTATCGACGGCCGCGACCGCGTGCGAGTACGCCGTGATCGCATCCGAGAGCTGACGCAGGTGGTCGTAGCACTCGCCCTCGGCCGCGAGCGCTTCGTAGCGCGTCGGCGAGAGCTCCACCGCGTGGCGCAGATCCACGAGGGCGTCGCGCTCCATGCCGGTGCGCAGCCGCGCGACGCCGCGCACGTAGTACGCATCGCCGAGCGAAGCATCGTGCGCGATGGCCTCGTCGGAGCGCGAGATCGCCAGGCCGAGATCGTTCGCCATCAGCGCGGCCCAGCCGGCCCACATGTAGAACTCGCCCCGCGTGGAGTCGAGACCGAGCGCGCGGTTGAAGTGCTGCTGCGCCTCGGGATAGAGGCTGCGCGCGAACGCGATGCGGCCCGTATAGAACTCGGCTTCCGCGCGCGGCGGCGTCTCTTGCATGACGGGCGCGAGCGTGGTCTCGGCCTCGTCGTACTGACCGACCGCGACGAGCGCGCCGCCGAGACGAAGCTCGAGGCTGCTGTCGTCGGGATGCTCGGTGAGCGCCTGCCGATAGAACTCGACCGCGCGGTTCTCCTCGTGGCGCGCCTCGAAGAGCAGACCACGCTCGAGCGCGAGGCCCGGGTGGTTCGGATCCACCGCCGCGAGCTGCTCGAACGCGGCCGCCGCATCGTCGAGTCGGTTCTCGCGACGCAGCGTGACGGCGAGACCGAAGCGCGCCGCAGGAAGCGCGTCGTCGAGCGCGAGCGCGGCACGGAACTCCGTCTCGGCCTCGGGCAGACGCGTCTGCGAGAGCGCGTACGTGCCGAGCTGCTCGTGCACCTGCGCGGTCTGAGGCACGGCGCTCCGCGCCGACTCGAGCAGCGCGACCGCATCGCCCGTGCGCTCCGCGCGATCGTAGAGGCGCGCGAGCGCGAGGTACGGCTCGAACACGCTGGGCGCGAGACGGACGCTCTCTTGATAGTGCGCCTCGGCGAGCTCGGGATGCTCGAGCTGCTCTTCGACGCGACCGAGCCAGAGCTGCACCTCCGCGTCGTCGGGACGCTCGGTGGCGAGATCGGTGAGCGTCGTGTGGGATTCCTGCACGCGATCGAGCTGCGTCATCGCCCGCGCGGCGCCCAAGCGCGCTTCGAACGCGGCGGTGCGACCGCTCGGCAGCACCGACGTGCTGGCGTCGGGCGTGTTGATCACGGCCTCGAAGCGACCGAGCGCTTCGGACGGGCGATCGAGCAGCAGCATGCGGCCTTCGCCAAGCACGGCGGCCATGTCGCTGCTGTCGGCGTCGGCGGCCTCTTGATAGGCGTCGAGCGCTTGTCCCGTGCGACCGCGCGCCTCGTAGATGGAGCCGAGCAGCGACCATGCTTCGGCGCGAAGGCGAGCGTGCGACACGAGCGTGACCTCGCCGAGCGGCTCGCGACCGACCACTTGGCTCGCGACGTGAATCGCTTGGTCGTCGTCGTTCGTCTCGTGCAGTCGCATCGCGCGCGCGAACAGCGCTTCGACGTGATCGGGCGCGGCCTCGAGCGTCGCGGCGATCGCGGCGTCGTACGCGGCGTGATCGTCGCCGTGCGAGAGAGCGCGGGCGAAGCCCCAGCGGGCTGCGGCGCCGCCCTGGTGCTCGATCGCAGCTTGGAACGCCTGGCTCGCGTCGGCGGCCCGGTCCTCGGCGAGCGCGATCTCGCCGTCGAGCAGATCCACGAAGGGATCGTTCGGTGCGAACGCGCGCGCGCGCGCGACGAGGCTGCTGGCCGACGCGCGCTCTCCTTCGCGGAGCCGGTAGGCCGCGAGCCCGAGCGCGACGGCCGGATCGTCGCCGCCTTGCTGAACGATGCGGGTGGCGATGGTCGCGGCCGAATCGCCTGCGAGGCCCGGGCCGAAACGGACGCGCGCCAACGACTCCGCGTAGAGGCTTCGCGCGAGCAACGCGCGATTGAACTCCGCGCCACCGCGCGTGACCGCGAGCGTGTGCAACGCCTCGCGATACGACGACGGCGTGTCGTGCATCAGTCCCTGCGCCGACGCGTCCATCGCAGCGCGAACGGTCGCGGGATCACCGCCGTGGAGCTGCTGCTGCGCGAAGTACGTTCCGAACGGCCCGTACGGCGTGAAGCTCAACGCGCCACCGACGCCCGCGATCACGACGATCAGCGCGAGCGCGAAGTAGATCCCGCGGCGCGATCGCGGCTTGGTGTCGACGGGCTTGGCCAGCGTCTTCGGCTGCGTCTCGCGCGGACGCTCGACGTCCACGCGCGAGGGCGAGCCGGCAGAGCCGCGCTCCTGCGGGATGTCGGAGAACTCCATGTCTCCGCCGTCGCCGCTCGGCAGATCGATCTCGCCGTGACCGCGCGGCGCGAGGCTGCGTCGTTTCTCCGGAACCGGCAGCTCGAACTCGCTGATCGAGCCTCTCGCTCCGCCTTTGCGAGGTGGCGGAAGCTCGAGGTCCTCTTCGATCGAAGGACCAGCTCCGCCGCGCGGGCGTGGAGGCGGCAGATCGAGGTCGCCGTGATCGCCGGGTGCTGCGGCCGCGCGACGCGGCGGCGGAAGATCGAGCTCGGGAAAGCCCGCGCCCGCTTCCGGAAGCGTCGGTAGCTCGGCCGGTCCCCGACGCGGCGTCGGCAGATCGGAGATGCCGCGCACGGCGGGGAGATCGGCGGGCCCGCGCACCGCCGGAAGATCGGAGGCACCGCGAGGCGCCGGCAGATCGATCGCGCCCCGGAGCGCCGGCAGATCCGCACCCGCTCCGCGCACCGCCGGAAGATCCGCGGCTCCGCGCGGCGCTGGAAGATCGGTCGCATCTCGCGGCGCCGGCAGGTCGGCCAGCTCGGCCGCGCCGCCACGCTTGGGCATCGGGAGATCGAGATCGCCGAACGCGCGATCGGCGGCCGCGAGCGCCGACGCCTTCGGCGCCGGAAGATCCGTGAAGCCGCCACCTTTGGGCGCGGGCAGATCGAGCTCGAGCCCGCCGCTCTTGCCGCTCGGCGCCGGCAGATCGAGACCGTCGTCGTCGCCTCCGTCGTCGTCGAAGGGCGTGCGCGAGACGTCCGCGAGCGCCGGCTTCACGCTGTCGATGCGCTGCGGACGCGGCGCGGGAAGATCGATGTCGATCGGAGCGACGCCACCGCCGCGGGCCGCGGGCTTCGGAGCGGCGCCGCGAGGCGCTGGCAGATCCAGATCGTCGAGCGGGGACGCCGCTGCCGGCTTCGCGGCGCGAAGACCCGGCAGATCCATGTCGAGCGAGTCCTTCGCGCTCGCGCCGGGCTTGCGCGGAGCAGGAAGATCGATGTCGAGCGGTGGCGCGATCGGGGCCTTGGCCGCCGGCGGCGATGCTGGCTTGGCGCCGCGCGGAGCCGGCAGATCGATGTCCAGCGGAGGCGCGATCGGCGCCTTGGCGCTCCGAGGCGCCGGCAGATCGATGTCGAGCGGAGGCGCGATCGGCGCCTTGGCGCTCCGAGGCGCCGGCAGATCGATGTCGAGCGGAGGCGCGATCGGCGGCCTGGCCGGCGGCGGTGCGGGCTTCGCGCCGCGTGGCGCCGGCAGATCGAGATCGTCCATCGGCGGCGCGATCGGCTGCTTGGGCGGCGGTGGCGCCGGAGGCTTCGCGCCCGCGGGAACGGGGAACTTCGCCCCGCGCGGCGCGGGCAGATCGAGATCGTCCGCGAGCGACGGCGCCTTCGCAGGCGGCGCGGGCACGGCCGGCTTGGCACCGCGCGGCGCGGGCAAATCCATGTCGTCTCCACCGAACGGAGGCGCGATCGGAGCCTTCGCTGCGGCAGGGGCCGGCTTCGCTCCGCGCGGCGCCGGCAGATCGAGCCCGTCGTCCATGCTCGGCGCGGCGCCTCGCGGCGCGGGAAGATCGAGGTCCAGATCGTCCATCGACGGCGGCGGAACCACGGGCTTGGGCGGCGCGGGAACCTTCGGCGGCGCAGGCGCACCGGCTCCGCCGAGCATCGTGTTCTTCTGGACGGCCTCCTCGGTGCGCCCGTCGGGGAACACCATGAACGACGTACCGCACTTGGGGCAGCGCATCTTCAGTCCCGTGGCGGCGAGGCGGCGCTCGTCGAGCGAGTACTGATGGCTGCACGAGATACACGCGACCGTGATCATCGAGTCGGGCTCTTCCTCTATCTCTGCGGCATGCCGCGGAGGCCCGGCGAGGGTACCACGCCGTTCCTACGACTCCGTACAAAGCCGGCGTCGCTTGACCGTTCCGGCAGGGGGCTCGTACCGTCCCCGGCATGAAGCGCACCGTCACGCTCGAGATCGCGGGAGCCCGCTACCGCATGGCCTCCGACGCAGACGAGGCGCATCTGGCTCGGCTCAGCGAGCTCATCAACGAGCGCATCACCGCGCTGGGCCCGAAGGTCGCGCGCACCGCGACGCCCGCGCAGCTGCTCGCCGTCGTCGCGCTCGGGCTGGCCGACGAGCTCGTGCAGGCGGAGCAACGCCGCCGCGAGGTGGAGCACGTGGTCCGCGACTCGGTCGGTCGCGCGATCGCCCGCATCGATCAGCGTCTCGCGAGCGACGGCGCGCGCGGCTAGTGCCGATCGTCATCGACGACGCCGAGCGCCAGGAGATCGGTCGTCAGGTGAAGAACGAGCTGCGCGATCGCATGAAGCGCGTGCGGCGGGCGCTGGGTGACGAGAACCGCGCAGTACGAAGCGCTGCGATCGCCGAGCGCGTGCTCGCCCTACCCGACTGGGTCGCGGCGAAGACCGTCGCGCTCTTCGTTCCGATGCGCACCGAGATCGACGTCGGCCTGCTCGAGAAGGCCGCCCGTCGCGAGGGCAAACGCGTCGTGGCGCCGCGGATGGTCGAGGGCGTGAGCGGCGGCCTCGCGATCGCGCTGCACGAGTGGGAAGAAGGCGTCGAGCCAGTCGAGAGCGGCAAGATGGTGCGTGAGCCCCCGAAGACGGCGCCGCTGGTCGATCCCGCCACGGTCGACCTCGTGATCGTCCCCGGCCTCGTCTTCGACGAGAGCGGCGCGCGCATCGGCTACGGCGCCGGTCTCTACGACGAGCTGTTGCCCAAATGCCGCGTGGCCAAGCGCATCGGCGTCGCCCACGACTTCCAGCTCCTGGCCGAGATCCCCCAGCGTCCGGGCGACGAACGGGTCGACGCCATCGTCACGAATGATCGCGTTTTGTGGGCAAATTCTCGACGAGACCCCTGACGAACGAGCATGAGAAAATACATTTGGTGACAATCGCCGTGGCATGACTCGCATCACCGATGCTCCACGCTTTCGTCATCTGCCTCTACCTCGCGGTCCTGACGGTCCTGGCCCTCTACGGGTTCCACCGGGCGCAGCTCTTGTACCTCTACTGGAAGCACCGCGACTCGGCGCCGAAGGCGGCGGAGAAGTGGAAGGAGCTGCCCCTCGTCACCGTGCAGCTGCCGATGTTCAACGAGATGTACGTGGCCGAGCGCCTCATCGAGAGCATCGCGGCCATCGACTATCCGAAGGACAAGCTGGAGATCCAGGTCCTGGACGACTCGACCGACGAGACGACCAAGATCGCCGAGGCCAAGGTCGAGGAGCTCGTCGAGCGCGGCTACGACGCGGTCTACATCCACCGCACCGATCGCACGGGCTTCAAGGCCGGCGCGCTCGAGGCCGGCACCAAGAAGGCCAAGGGTGAGTTCCTCATGGTGTTCGACGCGGACTTCGTTCCGACGCCGTCGATCATCCGTGATCTGGTCGATCACTTCACCGACCCGAAGGTCGGCATGGTGCAGGCGCGCTGGGGCCACCTGAACCGTGACTACTCCGTGCTCACGCGCGTGCAGTCGATGATGCTCGACGGCCACTTCGTCGTGGAGCACATCGCGCGCAATCGCAGCGGCCGCTTCTTCAACTTCAACGGCACCGCGGGCATCTGGCGTCGGGCGACGATCGTGGACGCGGGCGGCTGGCAGCACGACACGCTGACCGAGGACATGGACCTCTCGTTCCGCGCGCAGCTGCGCGGCTGGCGCTTCGTGTACGTCCCGACGGCGATCGCGCCGGCCGAGCTGCCCTGCGAGATGATGAGCTTCAAGGGCCAGCAGTTCCGCTGGGCCAAGGGCTCGGCGCAGACGGCCAAGAAGCTGATCCCGACGGTCATGCGCGCGGATATC
This sequence comes from uncultured Sandaracinaceae bacterium, assembly GCA_964429305.1. Taxonomy (GTDB): domain Bacteria; phylum Myxococcota_A; class Polyangia; order Polyangiales; family Sandaracinaceae; genus JBBSAT01. The sequence goes on from CAYSCF010000076.1 coordinate 13,581, forward strand.
CCGTGGAAGGTGAAGCTCGAGGTCCTCTTCCACCTCACCGACAACTTCGCGTACTTGTTCCTGCTCGTGCTCGCGTTCCTGCAGCTGCCGAACATGATCATGCGGCAGGAGATCGCGCGTCCGGAGCTCTTGCTGCTCGACGTCCCGCTCTTCGCGCTGACGAGCGGCTCGATCGTGCTCTTCTATCTGACGACGCACCGCGCGCTCTACGGGAATCTCTGGGAGGCCATCCGTCGCCTGCCGCTCATGATGGCGCTCGGCATCGGCCTCTCGCTGAACAACGCGCGCGCCGTGGTCGAGGGTCTCTGGGGCCACGAGAGCGAGTTCGTCCGCACGCCGAAGCACGGCGTCACGAAGTCGAGCGAGACGTGGACGAAGAAGAAGTACCGCGCGAGCAAGGAGCTCTTCTCGTGGATCGAGGTCGGGATCGGCCTCTACTTCGTCGCGACGATCATCGCGGCCGGCGTCATCGGCGCCTGGACGAGCATCCCGTTCCTCGTCCTGTTCATGGTCGGCTTCCTCTACGTCGGATCGCTGAGCCTGCACCAGGCGCGCTGATCGCGTCTTCGACGCCTCCTGTCGGCGGCCCGCTCATCGCGCGTTCGATGGCGGGCTCTAGCGGCCCGCGTCGACGAACGCGCTGTCGCACGACACCGCCGTACAGTTGAGGGTGCCGTTGTAGCAGCCACACCGGTTGCAGCCGTCCGAACATGTGTCGGTGCTCGCGCTGGAGCACGCGGCGCCCATGTGGCACGTCACGCCCGCAGCGAGCAACGGCGGAGGCGCCGACGAGCACGCCGCCAAGGTCCACGTCGCGATAGCCCAGACGATGGATCTCATGCGAGGGAGGATATTCTCCACTCACGATCGGAGCGAGCGCCCGGAGCTCGTGCTCCGCTGATCGCGATCTAGCGACCCGCGTCGACGGTCGTGTCGAAGCACAACACGATCGTGCACGAGAGGAAGCCGTTCGCGCAGCCACACGTGTTGCAGCTGTCCCTGCACGTCTCCGTGCTCGCGCTCGCGCAAGGTGCCGACTGGTGGCACTCCACGCCGGGAGCGAGCAGTGGCGGCGGCGCCGACGAGCATGCGGCGAAGAACGACGTCGCGAGCGTCCAGCCGATGAGCCTCATCGTGACGAGGGTACATCGAGCACGCCGGTCCCGCACGAGCCGTGGCATCGTGGGGAGGTGGGACCTTCTGCCGCAGCGCCCCGTCGACCGTTCGAGCGATGGCCCGTGCAGGCGTTCGATGCGGCGTTCGGCTTCGCCTGGTACACGCAGCCGGCGATGTTCGTCACGCAGGCGCACCTCGACGAGGGCACGTTCGAGGCTGCGAATGCCGTGCAGAGCTGGATCGATCTCGTGCTCGCGCACCGCGGCGAGGAGATCCGCGCCGCGGGCGGTCTGTTCGTCTTCCACGACTGGTCCACGGTGACGGGCTACACGAGCGCCGCGCGGCAGCACTACCTCGCGCGCATGCGCGCGCGCCCGCGCGACTACCTCAGGCACTCCGTCACGTGCATCCGCCCGAGCCCGCTGTTCCGCATGGCGGTCGAGGCGGGCAACCTCGTCGCCGCGATCACCGCACGCGCGAAGGTCGAGCTCGCGAGCGATCCCGCCCTCGCAGCGAGCAAGCACGACGTGCGTGCCCCCGCGCCCGGCGCGCGATTTCCAGGCACGTGATCGTGAGCCCCGACACCCGCCGTCCGCTCTGCTTCGTCGGCATGTCCGGCGTCGGCAAGTCGTTCTGGTCGGCGAAGCTCGCGCACGACGCGGGCTTCGTCGTCCACGACTGCGATGCCGAGATCGGGCGACGTCTCTCCTCGATCGTCACGCCGGATCCGGGCGAGTCGCTGGTCACGGCGCTCGGTCGATGGATGGGCATGCCGTGGACCGCGGGATACGCCTCGCGCGAGGCACGCTATCTCGCGCTCGAAGAAGAGGTGACCCGCGAGGCCCTCGACGGCGCGCGCGAGGGTCACATCGTCGACACGACGGGGAGCGTCATCTACCTGCCGCGCGATCTGCTCGATGCGCTGCGCGCGAAGTGCCGCGTCGTGTATCTGCGAACGCCCGACACGCGACGAGACGCGATGCTGAAGCGCTACCTCGAGGAGCCAAAGCCCGTCGTGTGGGCGGGCGCGTTTCCACGCGCGAACGACCCCATTGCGACGTTGCCCGCTGCGTACGCGGAGCTCTTGAAGACGCGCGATCGCGCCTACGCGTTGCTCGCACACGTGACGCTCGACGGCGGCGAGCTCGAAGCATCGCCACCGAGCACGCGCGAGCTGCTCTCTCGTGTCGCGTGAGGTCCGCTGCAATTGACGCGGGAACCCAAGAAGCCAGGAGTGACTCTCTCTTGGGTTCCTGGGTTCCCGCGTAAAATTCCCACTGCCGCGCCGCCCGACGCGCTACATCGCCCGCGAAGTGTCTCCCGGTCTGCGAGCGATGGTCGTCTCCGCGTTCGCGTTCGCGGTGATGAGCGCGCTCGTGAAGCTCGCCGGCCAGCGGCTTCCCTCGGTCGAGATCGCGATCGCGCGCGGCGTCGTCACGCTCGTGGCGTCGTACGTCGCGCTACGCCGCGCCGGCATTCCCGCGTTCGGGCACGCCAACAAGTGGCTGCTCGTCCGCGGGCTCATCGGGCTCGGCGGGCTGCAGTGCTACTTCTACGCGGTCACCGTGCTCCCGCTCGCGGAGGCGACGGTCATCCACTTCACCAACCCGCTCTTCGTCGCGATGGCGGCGCCGCTCCTGCTCGGCGAGCGCGTCGGCCCGCGCGAGATCGGGGGTGTCGTGCTCGGCATGATCGGCGTGGTGTTCGTCGCGCAGCCCTCGTTCTTGTTCGGCGGCGAAGGTGTGACGCTCTCTCCCTTCGGGGTGCTCGTCGGCTTCTTAGGAGCGCTCTTCGGCGCGGCGGCGAGCATCGTCGTGCGCAAGCTGCGCACCGAGCATCCGCTCGTCGTCGTGTTCCACTTCCCGCTGCTCGTCGTGCCGCTCACGCTCCCGTTCGTCGTTCCGGTGTGGGTCACGCCGACGCCGCGCGAGTGGCTGCTGCTGCTCGCCGTCGGGCTCGTGACGCAGCTCGGCCAGCTGAAGATGACGGAAGGCCTGCGGACCGAGCCGGCCGCGCGCGCGAGCGCCGTCAGCTACGTGCAGATCGTGTTCTCGTTCGCGCTCGGGCTCGTGCTCTTCGGCGAGATGCCGACGCCGATGACGTGGCTCGGCGCGATCTTGATCACGTGCGGGACGCTGATCGTCGCGAGCGCGCGGCCGGCTTCTTCGTCGGCGTGACGGTGTCCCAGATCTCACTCAGCGGGATCGACAGACCCTTCATCGACGAGGGCCGAAAGTCTCCTCTGCCCACGACGTGCTCCTTCAGCACGTACGCGCCGCGGCGCAGCACGAACCGATCGAGCGAGAGCGCATCGACGTCGACGATCCAGTACTCGGGCACGCCGATCGACGCGTACCACTCCGCCTTGTTCACCCGATCGAAGCGACGGCTCGAGGGCGAGATGATCTCGATCGCGAGCAAGGGGTGCCCGTCGTCCAGGCCTTGCGGATTGGCCCCCCGGTAGGCCGACTCCTTCAGGACCTGGACGTCGGGCATCGCGCCGCGATCCGATCGGATACGGACCTTGTAGCCCGACGCGAGCACGCGCATCCGACGCGTTCGGGCCCACATGCCGAGATGAACGATCAGGATCGCGACCAGCGCTTCATGCCATTTGTTCGGCACTTCGATCTCCACGAGCTCGCCATCCACCAGCTCGCGACGGTCGTCGTCGGGGAGCGCGATGAAGTCGTGCCAGTCGTATCGGACGGAAGTGCTCGTGCGTTGCGCGGCGCGCATGACCGAAAGCATCTGGTACCGTCGCGCGATGAGCAAGCGCTACCGCGTCACCGACTCGCCCCATCTCGTGCCCTTCGACGGCAGCTTTCGCGTGAACAAGCACGACACGCGTCCGGGCAAGAAGGATCGCAACGCCGAGGAGTGCGACGCCGAGCTGACGGCGCTGATCGCGCACATGCAGAAGCTCCAGGCCAAGCTCCTCGCGGACGATCGGCGTGCGCTCCTGCTGATCTTCCAGGCGATGGACGCCGCCGGCAAAGACGGCACCGTCAAGGCGGTCACCTCCGGGATCAATCCTGCCGGCGTCGAGGTCTACTCGTTCAAGAAACCGAGCGACCTCGATCTCGACCACGACTTCATGTGGCGCACGTACAAGTGCATGCCCGAGCGTGGTCGCATCGGCATCTTCAATCGCAGCTACTACGAGGAAGTGCTCGTCGTGCGCGTGCACCCCGAGATCCTCGACTACCAGAAGCTGCCCGATCGTCCGAAGGACAAGGAGCTCTGGAACGAGCGTTACGAGTCGATCCGCGATCTCGAGAAGCACTTCGCGCGGAACGGCACGCACATCCTCAAGTTCTGGCTGCACGTCAGCAAGAAGGAGCAGAAGCAGCGCCTGCTCTCGCGGATCGACGACCCCGCCGCGAACTGGAAGTTCAGCGGCGCGGACATCCGGGAGCGACAGCACTGGGACGCGTACATGAGCGCGTACGAAGACGCGCTCAACGAGACGTCGCGCCCGTGGGCGCCGTGGTACGCGATCCCGGCCGACGACAAGCACTACATGCGACGCGCGGTCGCGCAGGTCGTCGTCGATACGCTCGCGAGCATGAACCTCTCGTACCCGGACGTTCCGGAAGCCGCGAAGCGCGACATGCAGAAGGCCAAGCGCGAGCTGCTCAAGGAGCGCTAGGCACGCGCGCGATGCGGGCGGTGCCGACGGTCACCGCGAGCATGCCCACCGCGAGCAGCACGAGGGCGAGGCTCACGTTGTTCAGCGACTCGCCGAATCCGGCGACGGCGAGCGTGGGCCTCGCTTCGATCGCATCGAAGGACGTCGTCGTCGCCGCGATCAGCCCCGTGACGAAGCCCAGCGCGCCGCTCAGCAGCGTGAGCACGCTGCTCGCCGTGATCAGCGGAACGAACCGGCGCTCGGGCGAGATCGCATAGCGCGCGGAGACCCCGATCATGAGAAGGCCGAACACGAGCGTCGGCCACATGCCCCAACCACCGTTGTGAAAGCTGTCGAGAATCATCGGAACCTCCCTTTCTGGGAAGAACCGACAGCGAGCGAACGTAGGGGTTCCGTTCTTTTTTCTCGAGCGCGCCGTCATCCCATCGCGCGGCGGATCTCTTCGTCGGTGAGCGTGCGATTCGACTTCTTCGCTTCCGCGAGGATGGCCTGGATGATCTCGGGCTTGGCCGGCAAGCCGTGGTGCTTGAGCCAATAGCTGACGTTGCTCGCGCCGCTCATCGGGCCGATCTCGATCTCTTGCACGCGACCGAACACGCCCGCAGGCACGCCCGAATACACGCGGTCCGCGAGGTCCTTGTCGCCCTTCTCGAGCGCCTTGATGATCGCCGAAGCGTGCACACCCGTGGCGGTGCGGAATGCATCCTTGCCCATCACCGGATAGTTGATCGGGATCGGCATGCCGAGGGCGCGGGCGACGAGGTCGCAGAGCGCGCCGAGCTTGGTCAGGTCGCGGTCCCCCAGTTCGCCGATGAGCTTGAGGTTCACCAGGATCTGATCGAGCGACGCGTTGCCGACGCGCTCGCCGACGCCGAGGATCGCGCCGTGGATGCGATCGGCGCCGTGCTCGACGGCCCAGATCGAGTTCACGACACCGAGGCCGCGATCGTTGTGACCATGCCAGTCGATGCCGACGCGATCGGCGCCGAGCGCGGAGAGCAGATTGCGGGTCCACTCGACCAGATGCTTCACGCCATCCGGCGTGACGTGACCGACGGTGTCGCAGAGCGTGAGCCGCGTCGCGCCTGCGTCGATCGCCGCGGAGAAGAGCTCGTAGAGCACCTTCGGATCGCTGCGCGTCGTGTCCTCGGTGACGTAGTTCACCGGAAGGCCTTCCTTCACGCCGAACGCGATCGCCTCGACCGAGCGCTTCTTGATGAGCTCGACGGACCAGTCCTCGGCGAGCGCACGGATCGGCGAAGAGCCGATGAACGTCATGACCTCGACGGGACGACCGGTCTTCTGCGCGATGTCGGCCATCGGCTTGATGTCCTGCACGAGCGTGCGTCCCGCGCACGTCGGCCGGATGTGCATCTTCTGCTCGACGATCTCGGTGCAGAGCCGGAGCACGTGCTCGAACGCGCGGGGACCGGCTCCTGGGAGCCCGACGTCGCAGGTGTCGACGCCGACGTCGTCGAGCAGATGCAGGATCTCGAGCTTGTCCTCGATGCTCGGGTCGAGAACCGAGGGGTTCTGCAGCCCGTCGCGCAGCGTCTCGTCGTGCAGCTCGAAGCGTCCTTTGAGCACCACCGGTGCGCGGCGCCCCACGTTGTTCCAATCGTAGATGAGCTTCTGCGTGTCCACTGACCAGGAGCTTGGATGTGCAGCCTCGGATTCTGCAAGGGCCGTTGCTCACGCCTCGTGATTCAGCCGCGATTCGCCGGCCCTCACGCGATCGGTGGAATGGCGTGGCCGGCGGTCGCGAGATCCATCGCGAGCTCGGCGAGGAACCGGCCCGCATCGCCACTGCGTGCTTCGACGTGCACCACGAGCTCGTGGAAGTCGAAGAGATCGTCGCCGCCGACGTCGCTCGGGCCGCGTCGGTAGGCGCTCACGTAATAGCGTCCGCCCTTGCCGTACGGGCCTTCCAGGTTCTCGACGTGTGCACCGAACGGACCGTGCTCGCAGAAGCAATCATCATCCTTGCCGGGCGTGTCGTGCGTCCAGGCGATCGGCGCGCGATGCGTCGGCGCCACGTTCGCGCCCTTCGGCGCCGCGAACACACCGACCTCCACGGCGGACCGCACGAGACCGACGAGCCACCGCGCGCCGCGCTCCGTCTTCAGCTCCAGCGAGACCCAGCGACTGTCGAAGACGCGGCGCTCGTGTCGATAGAGCACGGCGATCCACGCCGCCTCGCGACGCCGCACGTTCTCTTCGCGCACGAGCTCGATCGGGTGTGCGTGCACGGCCGTCCGCCGCTGCACGACCGTCCGCCACGGATCCATCACTCGTCCCAGTCGAGCGCGTCCACGCGGATGCCGCCCTCGTGCAACGCGGCCGCCATCGCGCGGGCGTTGGCCCATCGGCCGCGCGGGTCGTTGCGGAGCGCGCGATCGATCGTGTCGGTGAACGCCGGGCCCATCTGCGGATGCAGCTTCGCGAGCGACGGCGCCTCGCGCTTCGTGATCAGCTCCATGAGCTCGCCGAGATCGTCCGAGTCGTACGGCGGATCGCCCATGATCGCGGTGTAGAGCACCGCGCCCGCAGCCCACACGTCGCTGCGCTCGGTGAGCGCTTCGCCGCGCCACTGCTCGGGGCTCATGTAGTGCGGCGTGCCGAGGCGCACTCCGTCGTGCGTGCGGACCGCGTCCGGATCCATCACGTCGCCGCGCACCTTCGCGATGCCGAAGTCGAGCAGCTTCACCTTGAGATCTTCGCCCTCGAACGCGAGGAAAATGTTCTCGGGCTTCACGTCGCGATGGATGATGCCGTGCGCGTGCACCGCCGCCAGCACCGAGAGGAGCTGGTGGCCGACCTCGACGACGTCCTTCGCGTCGAGCGGCCCCTCGTCGAGCGCGTCGTGCAGATCGCGGCCTTCGAAGCGCTCGAGCGCGATGTACGCGCGCCTTTTCTCGTCCTTGCCCGCGTCGACGACGCGCGGGATGCCGTCGCGGTTGATGCGGCGCATGACGCGCGCCTCGTGGAGGAATCGCGCGACGTAGTCGTCCTGCGCGGCGTAGCGATCGTGGAGCACCTTGATCGCGACCGGCTCGCCCGTCTGCGCGTCGATGCCGTCGAACACGGCGCCCATGCCGCCCTCGCCGAGCAACGCATCCAGGCGGAAGCGCCCGGCGATCGAGGTGCCGACGCGCTCGTGACCCTCGCGCGGTAGGGCCTTCACGCCCTCGGGCGAGAGATCCACCAGCGTGTCGTCGGCCTTGCGCCCCTTGTTCACACGAAGCCGAGCGAGCTTATCACCAGGCGGCGTCGATCCCGATCACGACCGGGCTGAAGTGGCCGGTCGCGCCCGTCAGGTTCAGCTCGAGACGAGCGTCCTGGCCCATGACCTCGATCGTAGGGATCAGCACGAGGCGATCCCATCCGTCGGGCTCGACCGGGATCTCGATCGCCTGCACGTCGACGTCGTTCACGAGCACGTGCAGCGTGCCGCCGCCGCGCTGGCCATCCGGGATGGCCCATCGGATCGCGAGCTCGGGCCCCGCGCGCAGCGACGGCCACACGACACGACGCATCTGTCCGCGCTGGCCCGTCGGGAAGATGGCCAGCGGCTCGGGGACGTGCCCGACGTTCACGGGGCCGCCGGAGAGCGCGAGCCCGAACATGCCGAAGAGCCCCGAGTCGTGGTGGCTGCACTCCCAGCTCATGTGCTCCCACGCGAGGAAGTCGCACGGCACGTCGCGATCGCCTTCGCGCAGCATGACGACCGCGTGTCGCACGCCGCGATACGTCGCGAGATGGAAGGGCTCGCCATCGGCACGCACACGGCGCACGACGCCGATCGCCAAGAGCGCGGTGAGAAGGACGAGCGATGCCGCGAGCGTCGCGCGCGGCGGCGCCATCGCGCGCGCGGCCGCGACCATGCCGGCGAGCGAAGCGACGGTGACGGCGAGGCCCGGCGCCAACGCGAGCAGCGCGAGTGGACGAAAGCCCACGTCCGTCGTGGCGAGCCCCGGTGCGAGACCGACGAACGCGAGCGCACAGAGCGCGATCGACGTGGCGCGATCCCGCCCGTCGAGCAGCGCGGCGCCGGTTCCGAGGACCGCGGCGAGCGCGACCGCGAGCGCGGGACGCGATGCGCCTTCGTGAAGGGCCGCGTGCGCGAGCGCAGCCCACGGCGTGACCGCGTCGTGGAAGAGCATCGCGCCTTCCTCCGTGCCGAGCGCGACCGCGAGCGACGCGAGCGCGAACGTGCCGGCGAGGATCCTTCGACCGCTCACGAACCGTTCGATCGCGAGGATGGCGAAGAAGTGCACGAGCAAGAGCGCGCCGCCCGCTTCGACCTGCGCGCGGACGTTCGGAAGCGCCGCGACGGCGACGACGGCGGCCGCCGCGATCTCCGCGCTCGCGATCCGCGCGGCGAGACGCACGAGCGCTGCGACGATCGCCGCGCCGAGCAGCATGTGCACGAGCACGGCGATCACGACTGCGGGGCGATCGGCGATGCCACCGTCGACCAGCGCATCCCGCACCGCGCCCGCGATCGGACCGGGCCCGATGCGCGACTCTGGCAGACCGAACGGGAGCTCGGCCAACCAGACGGCGATCGCAGCGACGCCCGCGAGCCACGAAGCCGTACGAGCGCGACGACCGATCGTGCTGCGTGCACGCATCAGGCGCCGGCCGAGCCGCCGGAACAGATCGATCGACGCCGCGAGCGCCGGCACGAGAAACGAGAGTGCCGCCCAGTGGAAGCGATGCCCCTCGTAGGCGTAGCGCGCGAAGATCTCGATCGAGAGGACGACCGCGACGATCGACGCCAGCGTGAGCATCTTCGCGCGTCGGGCGAGGCAGATCATGCCGGGGATCACCAGCGCGAGGATCGTGAACGCCTGCCGCAGCCCGTACTCGCCCTCCCAGAGACGGACGAGGCCCTGATCGAACGGGACGGAGAAGAGGTCCGTGTGCGACGCGGCCTCGGGATGGCCCGCGACCACGACGAGCGTGCGCTGGTAACCCGTCAGCCACGGCGCGCCGAACATGTACGTGTTCATCGCGCCCGCGAGCGCCAGCACGATCGCGCCGCCACCGACCGCACGACCGAGCGGTCTCGGGCCGGCGAGGGACCACGCCACGAGACCGACCGGCAGCAGGAACGCGACCGTCGTCGGTCGGATCACGACGGCCATGCCGAACAAAATCCCCGCGCGGAAGCCGTGCCTATCCGTCAGCGCGGCGAGCCCCTGCGAGAAGCACGCGAGCAAGAACACGTCGGTGCTGAAGTCGTACGCGTTCTGCAGGGCGATCGCCGAGCCGAACACGAACGCGATCGATGCGCACGCGGCGGCCGGTGGCGAGGTGAACGCGCGCGCCCAGCGGAACAAGCCGGCGCTCACGACGCCGAGCATCAGCAGATTGAAGAACAGCGTGCCCGCGAGACCGAATGCGAAGACGAGCGGGCTCGCCGCGAGCGGCAGCAGCCAGTTGTGCTTCGGCCAGTGCTCGCCGTTGCGGCCGAGCGAGACGTTGCTCCATCCCGAGTCGAGATCGCGATTCCAGCCGAGCGTTCCGTCGTACCAGCTCGCGCAGA
>CAYSCF010000077.1:0-23777 GCA_964429305.1 uncultured Sandaracinaceae bacterium
TGCCGCAGTCGAGCCCTGCGCTCTCGTCGAGCGGTCCGCTGATTCCGGCTTCGCTCGTCGAGACGAGTGACACGCCGGTCCGCGGGCCAGTCGGCGCGCCGTTGACGATTCACGTCATCGCCGACTTGCAATGCCCCTTCTGCTGGCGCGTGCAGAGGACGCTTGCGGACATCGACGAAGCGCATCCGGGCGCGATTCGCTGGGTCTGGCACGACTATCCGCAGTCGAGGATTCATCCGATGGCAGAGCTCGCCGCCCAAGCCGCGCGCGAGGTCCGTCGACAGCTCGGCGACGAGGCGTTCTGGGCCTATCAACACCAGGTCTTCCTGTGGCAAGTCGAAGGCCTCGACCGACCCAGGCTCGAGGCGATCGCGGAGCGCGTTCCCGGCATCGATCTCGAGCGGTTCCGACATGCGCTCGACACCCACGAGCACGAGGCAGCGGTCCTGGCGAGCGCGGCTGCGGTGGACGCGGCGCACGTCGCGATGGAGACGCCGGCGTTCTTGATCGGCGAGGCGTGGGTCGTGGGCGTTCAGCCGCTCGAGAGGTACGGCGCCGAGGTCGATCGTCGGCTCGGTCGCTGACTGCGGCGTCCGATCGACAACGCGATCTCTGCGTGCGAGAGCCGGGCTGCGAGGACGCAGTCGGGCTCTTCGCAGTCGCCGAGGAACATCCCGTGCAGAACAACACCGGGCTCTTGGTCGCGATCGCCGCGTTGTTCGCCGTATCGGGTCTGTGCTGCGTAGGGTCGGGCGCGGCGTACTTCCTCGTGCGCTCGCGCGCGGCTTCGTCCGCGCCGCCGGTCGCTTATCCACCGGCCGTGTACGTGCCGCCGACGCCGCCGAGCGCGCCGGTGATGCCTTCTGCACCGACGCTGCCGGCCGCGCCGACGGGCCCGCTCATGACGGAGACCACGGAGACGCCCGTGCGTGGCCCCGCTGGCGCGCTGATCACGATCCACGTCGTCAGCGACTTCCAGTGTCCGTTCTGCTCGCGCGTCGAGCCGACGCTCGCGCAGCTCGATCAGCTCTATCCGAATCAGATCCGTTGGGTCTGGCACGACTATCCGCTGCCGTTCCACCAGGACGCGGTGCCGGCCGCGGAGGCCGCTCGCGAAGTGCGCCGACAGCTCGGAGACCCGGCGTTCTGGGGCTATCACGATCAGCTCTTCGCCAATCAGCACGAGCTCGACGGCCGCAGCCTCGAGACGATGGCATCGCGCATCCCGGGCATCGACGTCGCGCGGTTCCGTCAGGCGCTCGTGACGCACGAGCACCAGAGCGAAGTGCAGGCGAGCATCGCCGCCGTCGATGCGTCGCACGGCTCGACGGGCACGCCCTCGTTCCAGATCGGGCCGACGTGGATCTCCGGCGCGCAGCCCGTCTCCGCGTTCCAGACCGAGATCGATCGTCAGCTCGGGCGCTGACGCCTCGCTCGCATCAGGCGCGACCGGGATAGAGGAGCTGCAGCGGCACCGCGACGCGTCGCGACCAGCTGCTCGGATCGTGGCTCATTCCGGGCCATGCGAGCACGTGGATGTCGTCGTCGGGCTCGTAGCAGTGACCGAGCATCGCGCGGTACATCGCACGCGTGTTGTGCACGCCGTCGCGCGTGCTCGCGTCCTCTTCGAAGCCCGTCTCCGCGGCGCCGGAGTCGATGTAGAAGCGCGGTCGTGGTGCGGGGCACGCGCCGGTCTGCACCGCACGCACCATGAATCGATCGGCCCACCAGAACGAGGACGAGAGACAGATCGCGGTGCCGAAGACGTCGGGCCTCGTCCACGCGGCCCAGAACGAGAAGAGGCCGCCCATGCTCGAGCCGAGGAGGCCCGTCGATGCGCGATCGGCCCGCGTGCGGTACTCGCGATCGATCAGTGGTTTGAGCACGTCGACGATCGAAGCGAGATGCGCCGCGCCCTTTCCGCCGCCGTGCTTGGGGTCGACGACCGGCGAGAGCTGATCGAGCCGGTGCACGCCCGTCTCGACCGACACGACGATGACCTCGGCGAGCGCGCCCAGATCCCAGAGGTCGTCGAGCACGCGATCGAGCTTCCACGAGCCGAAGGGATCGGTGCTGTCGCTCCAGAGCGCCTGCGCGTCCTGCGCGTAGATCACCGGGTAGCGAAGCGAGCTCTGCTCGCGATAGCTCGGGGGCAACTGGACGCGGAAGCGGAGCTCGCCGTCGGGGACGCGGACGCTGCGCCAGCCCTCGAGCGGCGGGTTCTCGCCTTCGAACGCCGGATAGAGCGTGACCTCGTCGCCGCACGAGACGACGACGTTCCTGCCTGCCATCCACGCGCCGTCGCTGCGCACGAGCTTCAGCTCGACGGCCTCGCCGTGCGTCACCGGGAATCCGAAGGTGCTGACGTCGCCCTCGACGCGCTCGGGAGCGAGATCCTGCTGCCAGTCGAGGCCCAGCCCAGCACCACGAAGCGCCAGGCGACCACGTTTCTGGGGATAGATCGCGTGGATGACCACACGCTCCTGATGGACGCTCGGCTCGGCCATCGCGCGTTCTAACACACGTGCCTTGACTCTCTTTGTGACCCAGGTCATAAATGACCTGGGTCAACAATCGTGGGTCGCGAAGCCAACAAAGAGGACAAGCGCACGCGGATCCGCGAGGCCGCCGCTGCGCTCTTCGTCGAGCGTGGGTTCGAGGCGACGACGACCACTGCCGTCGCGGAGCGCGCCGGCGTCGCGAAGGGAACGTTGTTCCTCTACGCGACGACGAAGGAAGATCTCGTGGCGCTCGTGTTCGAGCACGCGCTCTCGGGCGCGATCGACGAGGCGTTCCGCACGATGCCGAAGAACGTCTCCATCGCGGCCGAGGCCGAGCACGTCTTCGGTGCCTTCTTCGCGTTCTACGCGCCGCAGCCGGAGCTCGCGCGCATCTTCGTTCGCGAGCTGATGTTCCCCGGCGCAGCCGCGGCGCGCGTGCGGGACGCGCTCGATCGCGCGTTTCTCGGTCGTCTCGCGGAGCGCATCGCCGCGCGCATGTCGACCGGAGAGCTCGTCTCCGACGTGCCGGCGCACGTCGTCGCGACGATGTGGTTCGGTCTCTACGTCCTGGTCCTCGTCGCATGGCTCGCCGGCACGTTGCCGAGCCACCTGCACGCGCGCGCGATGTTGCGCGGTGCGATCGATCTCGCGATTCGCGGGCTCCTGCCCGCGCAAGCCAACGAAGGAGAATCGTCATGGGCACCACCACCGCAGAAGCCTGCCACCTCTACGAAGCGCGCGCGTCCCTCCGGCAGAACCGCGCCCTCTACTTCGAGAAAAACGGCTTCGGCGACGGCGGGTACGAAGACTCGTGGGTCACGCTCAAGAAGGTAGGGCCGCTCAACCTCGGGATCCCGAACACCGAGTCGCGCAAGCGCGCGATCCGCCTGCACGACCTGCATCACGTGCTCGCGCAGTACGGCACCGACTGGACGGGGGAGGGCGAGATCGGCTCGTTCGAGATCGGCGCCGGCTGCGGCACGCACTGGGCGGCGTGGTTCCTCAACGCGAGCGCGATGAGCTTCGGCGTATTCATCGCGCCCGGAGCTTGCTACCGCGCGTTCGTCCGCGGCCGACACGCGCGCTCGCTCTACGATCGCGAATGGAACGAAGCGCTGCTCGACGAGACGACGGGTGACATGCGCAAGAAGCTCGGGCTCGATGCGGCGACGCCACCCGCGACGCTCGGCGACAAGATCGCGTTCGCCGCGTGGGCGATCGGAGCACCGACGTTCTTCTACGGACCGTTCCTGATTCCGGTGGCGCTCGCGCTCCGCACGTTCGTCTGAGCCAGCCCGACTGGAATCGCCGTGCAGGAGCGCGCGCTCGCGTCCCGGCCGCGCGACTTCTCGCATACGAGCAGCGTGTCGACGCGTTTCTAAGATCGTGAGGTCGAACGGAGTGGTGCACTGTGCACGCGATGCCGCCGCCTCGCGCCACCGGCTTTCCGCCCAGCCGAGAGACGCCGACGATGCTCCTCTGGGGCAAGTCGGAGGGTCCGCGCAGCGTGCGCGAGCCGGTCGCCGCCGACGACCCTGCGCATCAGCTCGAAGGACGGCTGCTCGACGATCGATACGAGATCACCGGCGTGCTCGCGCGCGGCGGCATGGGCGTCGTGTACGACGGCATGGACCGGCTTCTCGATCGCCCCGTCGTCGTGAAGGTCGTCGCGCCCGATGTCACCGACCCGACGTCGGGACCGCGCCTCATCCGCGAAGCGCGCATCGCGTGTCGTGCCCAGCATCCGTTCATCGTCACCGTCTTCCATCTCGGCTTGCTCGACGATCGCGATCCCTATCTCGTGATGGAGAAGCTCGAGGGCAAGGACTTGTCGAGCTACCTGGCGGAGTCGACACGCGGCCCGCTCTCGCTCGCGACGGTGGTCGCGTTGCTCGAGCCGATCGCCGAAGCGCTGAGCACGCTGCACGCGCTCGGTGTCGTCCATCGTGACGTGAAGCCCGACAACGTATTCGTGCTCGCGGGCCCTGCGCAGCCGCCGCGCGTGAAGCTGATCGATTTCGGTCTGGCCCTGCTCGATTCGCGCACGGCCGCGCGCTTCACCGCGACCGGCAAGCTGCTCGGTACGGCGGAGTACATCTCGCCCGAGTGCGCGCGAGGCGGCCCGGCCACGGCGGCGTCGGACGTCTACGCGCTCGCGACCACGGCGTACGAGCTCTTGTGCGGAGAGCTACCGTTCGGCGGGACGGGTGTGGAGCTCTTGCTCGCCAAGACGCGGGAACGGCCGCGCTCGCTCGGCGAGAAGGTCGAGGCTTCGTGGGTGGCGCGTGCCGACGAGGTGCTCGCGCGCGCGCTCGATCGAGATCCGAGCAAGCGCCCGAGCGTGATGGAGCTCGTCCGCGGGCTGCGGGCGATCGTGGACGGGCCGATGGCGCTTCCGAGCGTCAGCGCGCGCGAGACGGCGGAGCTGCCGATGCTTCTCTCGGCGCCGATGCGCCGTGATGCGCCCACGCAGCTCGAGCTGCGTGCGGTGCCGGAGCCGGATCCCGAGCCGCCGCCGCGCCCGAAGTCGATCGCGCCGACGCCGGCACCGACGAGTGTCGTGGTGTGGGTCGCGCTCGCCGCGTCGATCGCGTCGCTGATCGCGTCGATCGTCTCGCTCGCGAGGTGACGTGACTAGAGCGTGATGCGCGTGCGCGTCGTCTCGCCCGGGCGCACGTCCACGCGGACGGTGCGCGTCGCGTGCGTCTCGGGGTTCGTGCATGTGACGGAGTGCGGCCCACTCGGGAGCGAGTGCTCGACGATCGGTGTCTCGCCGACGGCGTGACCGTCGATCGACACGTTGCACCAAGGCGTCGCGGCGATCGTGATGTGACCAGGGCCGGATGCAGGCGCCGGTCCGTGATCACCGCTGTGGGTCGTCGTCGGCGGGGCCGATCGCTCGCGCTCCAGCTCGACGCTCAACGTCGTACGCTGACCACCCGGGAGCGAGAGGTCTCGCTCTTCCATCCGGCGCCCTGCGTGCGTGATGCGCAGTCGGTAACTGCGGCTCGGCACGCGGATCTCGAAGGGGCTTCCCGTCTCGTACCAGGTCGAGTCGAGCTGCACGCGCGAGTCGGGCGGATCCGTGGTGAGCACGAGGAGCGACTCGTTCGGCGCGAGCGGTGTGCGCTCGAGCGGGAGCGTGATGGTCTCGACCTGGCCCGCCGTGAGCAGCAGCGTGCGCGTGACCGGCACGTAGCCATCGAGCGAGATGACGAGCGTGTGCTCCACGCCCGGCTCGATCTCCGGAACCGTCGCGGGCGTGACGAGTGGGCCTCCGCCTTCGGCCGACAGAGCGTGCCCGTCGAGCAGCAGGTGCGCGCCGGCCGGCGTGGTCGTGACGCTCGCGATGCCGTAGCTCGAGGCGCTCGGGCGCACGAGCGTCGCGTGCACGGTCGACTCCTGCGCCGCCTCGGTGAGATCGAGCTCCTGCGTGAAGGGCACGAAGCCTTCGCTGCTGACGGTCACCGTGTAGTGCGCGAGCGGCAGCTCTCGGATCGTCGCGGGCGTGCGCTCGGCGCGCACGTCTCCATCGATGCGGATCGATGCGCCCGCGGGCTCGCTCTCGATCACCATCACGCCCGGCCCGGTCGGACGACCGCCCACGCCGAAGATCGCGACGTAACCGATGAACACCGCGAAGAGCAGCGCGAACACGCCGGTCAGGATCCACGGAACGCGATTGCGCTGCCGCGTGCGAACACCCGACCGAGTCGCCTCGCGCGCGGCCTCCGCCTCTTCGGCTGCGACCTGTGCCGCGATGACCTCGGCGAGCTGCCGGCCCTCGGCGAGCATCTGCTTCTGCTGCCCGAGCTTCTCTTCGAAGAGGTGCTGCATCCACGACGAGAGGGTCAGCGGGCTGACCTTCATCTGCTCGGCGCGGATCATGTCCTCGAGATCGGCCTGCATCTCGCGCGCGCTCTGGTAGCGGTGCGCGAGATCCTTCTCGAGCGACTTGAGGATGATCTTCTCGAGACGCTCCGGAAGGTTCGGGTTGAGCGCCCGCGGCTTGGGGTACTCGCCCTCGACGATCATCTTGAGCGTGTCCATCTCGTTCGCGCCGCGGAACAGGCGCTTGCCCGTGCAGAGCTCGAACAAGATGACGCCGACCGAGAAGACGTCGCTGCGACCGTCGAGCGGAAGCCCTTGGGCCTGCTCGGGGCTCATGTACGGGATCTTGCCCTTGAGCTGGCCAGTGCCCGTGTCTTCCGTGGTGCTGCGACCGGCCTTCGCGATGCCGAAGTCGACGAGCTTCACGTCGCCCGTGAAGGTGACGAGGATGTTCTGCGGAGAGACGTCGCGGTGGACGATCTCCATCGGCGTGCCGTCCAGGCTCGCCTTCTCGTGCGCGTACGACAGACCCGCGCAGCAGCCGAGGACGATCGCGATCGCGTGCTCGAGCGGGAAGGAGGTCTCGTTGACCTTCTTCATCTGGCGCACGATCGAGCGCAGGTCTTCGCCGTGGATGTGCTCCATGGCGATGTAGAACTGACCCTGCACCTCGCCGACGTCGTAGATGTGCGCGACGTTCGGGTGGTTGAGCGTCGCGGCGATCCGCGCTTCGGTGAGCAAGAGCTCGATGAACGCCTGATCCTTCGCCAGGTGCGGAAGCACGCGCTTGACGACGATCAGCTTCTCGAAGCCGGCCATCGAGCGCTGCAGCGCGAGGAAGATCTCGGCCATGCCGCCGAGCGCGAGCTTGCGGATCAGCGTGTACTTGCCGAAGCGCTGCGGCATGCCGTCGGCATCGGTCGTGGTCGGCAAGACCAGACCTTCCGAGGTCGGCGGCGGCGGGGGAGCTGGCGTTGCGCGGGCGGGTTCCACGGATCTATGCGGACGAGGAGTATCTCACGGGCCTGGCGAACAGTGTCAACGGAGGGGCGGGCCGGTAGCGCGAAGTTACGTGAGTGAAATCAAACAGCCTGGGCCGGGCTCGGGACCCCACTCTCGGTGAGGGACGCCTGGAGCTCGGCGAGCAGCTCAACGGCAGACGTCCGCACCCGCTCCGACATTCCAGGAAGATAGTCGCCGAGGCGCTCGGAATCGCCTTCCGCCAGGGCCAAACGCGGGCGGCGCGCGAGGATCTGCACCATCCGATCCCGCACGAAGCCAGGGTCGCGGTAGCCGTGGGGCGGACCGTAGCGGGCCAGGCGCGCGTGCAGCTCGCGAAACCGCGTGATTCCGTCCTTCTCGAAACGCAGCGCCGGCATCACCCAGTCGAGCGCGGCGACGGCGTCGACGTAGTGCCGTTCGACCGACGGCTGCTCGAGCAGGAGCCCGTCGAGGAAGAGCTCGGTCGCGACGTGCGCGACGGCCCGGGACGCGCCCCATCCCAAGCCGATCGCTTCGAGACCGAGCGCCTCGTCCCGGCAGAGACGCACGAACGTGGGCGCGCCGTGGAACGCATCGTCGGTGCGGTGGTGATCGGCGATACCCGCCGAGAGCGTCGGATGATCGTGCTTGGCGAGCCGCCCGCCGATCATCGAGGCGAAGTCGGGGAGCATCGCGCCGAGCGCGTAGACCGGATCGTCGCTCGAGCGTCGAGCGATGAACGAGTGCCCGACGAAGTTCACGCCTCTACGTTCCCACGCGCGCTCGAGCCGCGCACCGCGATCCTGCTCGACCCGGTGGGTTGAGCGCGACGCACCCGTACGCAGGTTGTCCACGAGGAGAACGGTGATGGGTGGTTTTCGGATCGGGCAGATCGCGGGCATTCCCATTCGATTGCACTGGTCGCTGCTCTTGTTCGGCGCGTTCGTGGCGCTGTCGGCCGGCGGCGGCGTGCTCGGCGCGCTCCTGAGCGGCGTGCTGCTCTTCGGATCCATCGTGCTCCACGAGCTCGGGCACGCGATGGTCGCGCGCGGCTACGGCATCCAGACACGCGACATCGTGCTCACGCCGATCGGCGGCATCGCGCGCATCGAGGGTCTGCCGAAGAGTGGCCGCGCCGAAGTGGCGATCGCGATCGCGGGACCGATCGTGAGCCTCGCGATCGCGGGCCTGTCGGCGGGCGCGCTCTGGCTCTTGCCGGTGAAGGGCATCGCGGTGGGCCTGCTCTCCACGCTCATGTGGACCAACGCCATGCTCGGGCTCTTCAACTTGATCCCGGCGTTCCCGATGGACGGAGGTCGCGTGCTGCGCGGCGCGCTCTCGCATCGGATCGGTCTCTCGCGCGCGACGGAGATCGCAGCCAACGTCGGTCGCGTCGCGGCGATCGGGATGGGCATCTTCGGTCTCGCGACGGGCAACGTGTCGCTCGCGCTGGTGGCCGTCTTCGTGTGGATGGCCGGCGGTCGCGAGCGCGCGATGGTCGAGGCCGAGCGGCAGCCGCGCGCGTGGGACGTCTTCGGTCGTCCGATCGAGGTCGAGATGGTCGAGCGCCCGATGCGTCCGGCCGTGCGTCGCCCGGTCGTCGTCTATCGCTACTGACGCGCCTGACGCTGCGCGTAGCCGACGACGCCGCCCACGACCGCGCTCAGCACGGCGATCATCCCCGTGGTCGAGAGCAGGATCACGTGCTCTGGATGGGCGACGAGCAAGCACGCGATCGCGAACGAGGTGAGCGAGCCGAGCACGAAGCGCGGGTGCATCCAGATGCTGCCGACTGCGAAGCCGTAGGCGAGCAGCACGTAGGTGTGCGCGAGCGCCTGCGGGACCGTCTCGCCCATCGCGAGGCCGACCTGGTTCGAGACTGCGACCGCGGCGAACCCCACGAGGCCGAACCAGCTCACGTTGCGATTGCCACGGTTGGCGAACATGCGCGCGCGCCAGAACCACAAGCCCAGCGCGACGAGCGCGAGCGTGGTGCGGTCCGTCCACACCATGCTCTCGGGCGTCATCACCGCGCCGCCGAGGATGCCGGTCGTCCGCACGAGCAGCGTCGCGGCGACGATCGGGACGAAGGCGCCGAGCAGCGCGAGCGTGCGCAGGCGAATGGTGCTCGACGTATCGAGCTCCGCGAGCGCCGCTGCACTCGACCTCGCGCGCGCGAGCTTCTCCTCGAGCTCCGTGATGCGCTGCGCGAGATCGGCGCGGGCTGCGCTCAGTTGGCCGAGGTGCGCGCGCGCCGCGGCCGGGCTCTCGATGGCGAGGTCCCGTTCGATCGACATCACGAGATGCTCTTCGCGCGCGGCTCGGATCGACGCGCCGTCGGGATGGGCCCGTAGCGCCGCGGCGATCGACGCGCCCGCCTCCGCGAGCAGGGGCATCGCTCTCTCGTCGGCGACCGGGATCGTGCCGTCGGCCAGTGGCGCCATCGCGGCGCGTGCGTCCTGCACCATGCCGAGGGCTTCGCGATGCCGCTCGTGCTCCCGCAGGGCAGTGCGGAACGCGGCGGCGCTCTTCGGACGCGCGCTCCGATCGAGCTGCGTCGCCGCGTTGGCGAGCGCTGCGAGATCTTCGGGCACGCTCGCGTCGTACGTGATCGGCGCGCTCTCGAGCGCGAGGCCCAGCGTCTCGTAGAGCGAGCTGCCACGATGACGCAGCGTGTGTGTGAGGATCTCGTGGAGCGTCGCGCCCAGCAGATACACGTCCGTGCGCGCATCGACGTCGTCGGGGGACGCCACCATCTCGGGCGCCATGTAGCCCGGCGTGCCGACGATGCTGCCGGTCTCGATCGCGGGCTGATCGAGGCGCCGCGCGATTCCCCAGTCGAGCAGATAGACCTCGCCGAACTCGCCCACCATCACGTTCTCGGGCTTCACGTCACGGTGGACGATGCCGCGAGCGTGCGCGAGCTCGAGCGCGTCGGCCACCTCCCCGAGGATGCCGAGCGCAGCGCGATCGCGGTCGCCCCAGCGCGCGATCAACGTCGGCCACGAGGCATGGGCCTCGTCGCGCAGCAAGTCGCGGAAGCTCGCGCCCTGTACGCGCTTCATCACGAGCACAGGACGATCGCGCGCGTCGCGGCCGAGCGCGTGCACGGGGACGACGTTCGGGTGCTCGACGCGGGCCATGGTGCGCGCTTCTTCGACGAGCGACTCGCCCGACTCGAGCGGGCGCTTCACCGCGACCGAGCGATCGAGCGATCGCTGCGTCGCCATGTGGACGACGCCCATGCCGCCCTCGCCGAGCAGCGACGTGACGAGGAGATCCGCGCTCGGCGCTGCAGCGGTTCCGTCGGTCGTCGCTTCCGAGAGCGTGATCGACGGAAGGAAAGGCCCGGTGATGGTCGAGGTGCGCTTGCGCCCGCCGGCGAGCGTCTGGGCCTCGTGGGCTGGACGGATCGTCGCATCGGGTGGAGCGTCGCTGCGAAGGTGTGTCGTCGCGCGGAGGCGATCGATGACGGCGCGGTCGTCCGAGCTCACGCGCGCGATACTACGCGCTCGGAGCGCTCGTTGCCGCGTACGAAGACGCCGTGAGACGCTCGCGTGCAGGAGTGATCATGCGAGCTCTCACGGCGTTCGTCGTGCTGGTGGGATGCGGAGGAACGGTCGACGTCGATCACGATGCGGCGACGTCGGTGGATGCCGCCGGACGAGACGCGCCCGTCGTTCCGCGCGACAGCGGCCCTCCCGTCGAGGGCTGTGCGTCGATCCCGACGGGTCAGTGGCAGGAGATCACGCCGCCCTCGCTCGACCGCCCGTCCTGGTGCACGCCGGACTTCAATCCCTCGGGCTGCGGCAATCCGGGCGACATGCGCCCCGGTCACGTCGCGACGTACGGCGCGCACGCATTCGCGATCGCGCCGAGCGCGCCGGGCACGATCTATCTCGGCACCTCGTCGCTGGGCTTCTGGCGCTCGACGGACTGCGGCGCGCACTGGACGCTCGCCGACGGCGGCGGCTCCATGGTCGACGCGGGTCGCAACTGGACCATCGCCGTCGATCCGAACGATGCGCAGACGCTCTACACGACGGCGGGCTACGGCGCCGGTGGCGTCTGGAAGAGCACCGACGGCGGCGCGACGTGGACGTCGATCTTGCCGGCAGCGATCGCTGCGGTCGCGAGCTTCGTCGAGAAGATCACGATGGACCCGACGGATGCGAGCCATCTCGTCGTCAGCTTCCACGACGCGTGTCTCGTCGCGCCCGCGACGCCCGATCTCTTCGCGCCCGGCGTGGTCTTGTCCGGCGGGCTTCCCGTCGGCGCGATGCGATCGAACACCGGCGGCGGCATGCCGGGCTGGGGCTGCCTCGCCGAGACACACGATGCGGGCGCGCACTGGACGCTCGTCGCGAACGCCCTCGCGTGGGAAGGCCTCGACGGCCCCGGCCAGGCGATGGTCGACGGATCCACGTGGTTCTACGCGACGAACGCACCGTCCGGGATCTGGATGACGACGACGGCGGGCGTCTCGCCCGACGGAACCGCCGCGGGCTGGCGACGCGTCGTCGACGGCAGTGCGGCGGGCAGCGTCTACGTGGCGCACGATCACAGTTACTACTCGGGCGCGAACGGCAACGTGATCCGCAGCACGAACGGGATCGACTGGACGCCGGTCGGGATGAACATCGGCCTCGGCTCGGTGAACGGCTCGACGCCGATCGTCCAAGGCGGCACGCATCTCTACGCGGCCTCGTTCTCGTTCACCGGTCCCGCGCACTACTACGTCGCCGACGCGGCGAGCCCGAGCTTCACCGAGCTCACGGTCGACGCCAGCGCGATCCCGACGGGTGCCGCGCAGCTCGACTTCGACGAGCACGACGGGATCTTGTACTCGAGCAACATGGTCGGCGGCCTCTGGCGCCTGCGACCCTGACGCTCAGTGCGCGACGCCGGCGTCCGCGCCCGCGCCTGCGTCGGGCGGCACGATCGAAGCCCAGCCGCCGGGGATCGGCGTGATGACGCCGAGGCGGCTGACCGTGACGGGGATTCCTTCCGGCACGTTCGGATCGATCTGCACGTACGCGCCGCGCGCCGGATCGAAGCGCGGGAGCGGGTCGACGATCGGGCGATGGAGATCGCCACGGATGCGGCCCTCGAGCACCTCGACGTGCACCGGGCGCTCGAGCGTGAAGACGTAGCCGCCGTGATCGAGCGCCATCGTCCACGAGTTGCCGTCGCGCTCGAGGTCGCGGCGGAAGCCGAGGCGCTGGATGCCGTCGCGCGTGTGCCGGCGGTGCTCGAGCACGTAGCTCATCAAGCGCACCGCGATGTGGTTGAGCAAGCGGTGACAGCCGTGCGAGTGGCGCCGCATGATGCTCGTGTAGTCGACCGAGCCGTGGCTGCGGATGCCCTCGTCGCTGCCGAGACGGATCGTTCCGTCGGGCCGCTCGAAGTACGTCATGTGGTACGCGGCGACCAGACCGTACGCCGACGCGTAGCTCGGGCCGACCTCGTGATAGTCGGGCGCCCAGCCGTGTGAGCCGCGCGCGCTCGATCGCACGAGCAGATCGCGCACCGGCGTCGACTCGGGCGGCAGCCACACCGGCGCGGCGACGATCTGGTGCCAGACGACCGGGCCCGGCGGCGAGTTCTTGTAGCGCCAGTAGGTGACGCCATCGATCAGCTCGCTCCGCCAGCCACCGATCGTGGTGCCGAACTGCGCGAGCGGGATGCGCTGTCCGTCCCATCGGACGAAGATCGTCGTGTGCGGGCGGCGCTCGACGGGCTGCGGCAGCTCTTCGCCGCGCGGGCCGTACGGGAAGTCGTACCAGATGTCTCCGCGATCGATCTCGACCTCGAAGTCCATGTCGGACGAGTAGTACTCGGGCAGCGTCGGTGCGCGGAAAGCGACGAGGTGCTCGCCATCGGGCGGCAGATCGCCGAGCGCATCCAGGAACGCGAGCGTGGAGGCCGGTGACGTCAGACCGAACGCCTCGATCAGCTCGGTGCGCAGCTGGCCCTCGAGGTTCGGCACGTCGTGCGTCGCGCCGTCGCTGCCGCGGAACGAGCCGTGGATGCTGCCGTCCTCGATCACGCCCGCCGCGTGCATCGCGCGCTCGGTGAGCACGCGGATCACGGCCTCCTGCTCGCCCTCTTCGGGCGCGAGGCGCAGCATCGCGAGCGTGTCGCGCGCGACGATGCCCCAGCCGTAGATGCGATGACGACGCTCGAAGCGCGAGAGCGCCTCGTGCGTGTTCCAGTCGAAGCCACCATCGACGTGGCCGCCGTTGAGGCCGTCGTAGTAGCCCTCGCACTGGAGGCGCTGCTGCACCGCGTGCATCGCGGCGAAGCGCGGCGCCTGGCGTCGGAAGTCGGCGAGGCGTCGCTCGTCGCGATCGTTGAAGCGGCTCGTGTCCAGCTGCGCGACGTCGCTCACGTTCTGCGTGCGCATCCACTCGTTCACCTGACGCTCGAGCGTCTGGTAGCCGCGGACGAAGTTGCGACCGGCGTTCGGGCTCTCGTACGAGAGCTGACCGTCGAACGACGCGAGCGGCGCCATGTCGAGCGAGCTGACGCACGCGAGATCGTGCGTGTGGTGGAAGCGCGTGCGCAGCAGCGCGACCGTCGGCGGGATGCCGTAGGGCTCGAGGTACTGATCTTCGCGCGCGAGATCGCCATGTCGATCGTCGGGAAATTCCCCGCGTGCGAGCGCGAGGAACGTCGCGCGATAGTCGTTCTGCAGGACCGGCTCTTCCGGCGTGTCGCGCTCGGTGAAGAGATAAGGCGTCCACGCCTCGCCGAGGTCGAGCACGACGTAGCCGTCCTGTCGCGCTGTCGCAGCATCGACCTGTCGCGCGACAGAGCCATTCTCGTAGAGAGGAATCGGCTGGTGCATCGGCGCCGGTCGCTCGTCGACCACGGCGTCGTGCGGCGGCGGGCTCGGTGCGGTCGCGCTTCCCGTCGCGGTCGGTCCCGTCGAAGGCGTCGTCGTCGCCGTCGGCTCGGGCGTGGTGGAAGTGGTCGTCCCGACGGCGTCGGTCGTTCCGCATCCCGCGCCGAAGCAGAGCGTGCAGACGACCGCGGTGAGGATTCTCTTCACGTTTCCCACCTTCACTTTTGTTCAGCGCTCCGGCGGGCGCAACTTTTCGCCCGCACCTTCCGCACGCTGCGATCCACGTGCCGCTCGCGATCGGGGCGATCGCGGCTCCATCGGCTGGTGTCTCGTGGTTGCCCGTGCACGCTCCCGAGTCCGTAGAGCCGCACTAAGCTCCTGCCCATGTCCGAGCACACGACGAAGATCGACTGGTCACGCGGCGATCGGGGCTTCGGTTACGAGCAATACAGCCGCGAGCACACTGCCCGGATGGGGGGCGCCCCGCCCGTGCAGCTGTCCGCGGCGCAGGCCTTCCGAGGCGATCCGGCGCTCGCGAATCCCGAAGACCTGCTCGTCGCCGCGCTCTCGAGCTGCCACATGCTCACGTTCCTCGCGATCTGCGCGCGCAAAGGGATCGTCGTCGACCGATACGAAGACGAGGCCAGCGGCTGGCTCGAGCGCAGCGGTACCGCGCCGCTCGCTGTCACGCGCGTCGTGCTGCGACCGCGCATCACGTTCGCGAGCACGCCGCCCGACGCGGCGACGCTCGCGAGCCTTCACGATCAGTCGCATCACGGCTGCTTCATCGCGAGCTCGGTGAAGACGGTGGTGACGGTCGAGCCGCGCTGAGGCGATCGCGAGTCAGTCGGGCACGCCGCACGCGAGCAGCTGGCCGAGCATCGCTCGCTCGGCGACCGACGGCGCCGCACCGCGGAAGGGCATCGTGGTGTTGGTCCCGCCGGGGCCGGAAGCCGCGACCTCGTCGATCTCCGTCACGTGCGGCCGCACCATCGCTGCGCTGTCGTAGTCGTATCCGACGGGGGCGCCGTTGCGCGCCGCGCCCACGATGCTGCTCGAATGGCACGTCGTGCAGTACGTCGCGAAGAAGGTCTGACCGAACCCGGACCACGTCACCGGGGTCGACGGGCACTGGGAGCGTGTGGGCGTGCCGACGTCGAAGTGGGCATCGCTCATCGGCTGGCTCGGTGGTCCGCAGGAGGCCAGGGCGAGGGCGAGCGTCGTGAAAACGAGGCGCATGTGTGAGACAGAGTACGCCGGACCCCGCTCGGAGGTTACGCGCGAAGGGAGATCCGTGCGAAAGCAGCGTAGACGCATGTCTTCCCGACCGTAGGCCGGTTTGGTACACAGACACTCGGCGGCGCCACCCATGTCCAGAACGATCATCTTCCTCTCGTCTCTCTCGCTCCTGACCGTGGCCGCCTGCAGCGGGGGAAGCAGCACGCCCGCCCCGCCGGTCTCGAACGCGGTTGCTCCGCCCACGACCGCCGCCGCGCCTCCGTCATCGGTGGCAGCGCCTCCGGGCCAAGTGCTCGTGACGGTCGCTGCGGCCAGCACGCCGCCCGGAGCGACGGTGACCGGAGGCGGTCAGGTGCTCGGCACGACGCCCTTCACGACCCAGGTGCCGGTGCCGGCGCCGAACCCGGGCGAGACGCAGACCTTCCAGTTCACGTTCACGCTGCCGGGCTATCAGCCGTCGACGATCACGGCGAGCCCGGTGAACAACACGATCTCGCTGAACGCGGTGCTCGCGTCCGCGATGCCGGCCCTTCCGCCGCCGGTCACCGGAGCGCCTCCGACGGGCGGCGGTGGCTCGATGCGCGTGCACGGCGCGGGCGGCGGACCCATCTTCGACTATCACACGACCACGTCGGTCGCGACGGTCACCTCGCCGTGCGTGATCCGCTCGCTGACCGTCAACCTCGACGGACGGCACACGTTCAACCGCGATCTCGAGGTCGCCCTGCGCGGTCCCGACGGCCAGAGCTACTCGCTGCAGCGTCACTCGACGCGCAGCCCGTTCCGTTCTTTCTCGGTGCCGCGCGCGCGAGGACATCTCGCGATGGGCCCGTGGACGCTCACGATCGCGGACACGGTCGGCGCCGACAACGGCGAGCTGCGCAGCTTCGACATGTCGCTCGACTGCATGTGATGGCGGAGCGCCCCGCGCCCGTCGCCGCTCCTCGCAAGCCGGTCGTCATCCGCGATGCGCGCTACTTGGCGACCGCGACCGATCACACGGGACTGCCCGCGCCGGAGTTCCCCGAGATCGCGTTCGCCGGCCGATCGAACGTCGGCAAGTCGAGCCTCATCAACTGCCTGGTCGAGCGTCGCAAGCTCGTCCGCACCAGCAACACTCCCGGGCAGACGCGCGGCATCTCCACGTTCCGCCTCGATCTCACGAGCGCGGCGGGCGAGAAGACCTCGATCGATCTCGTCGATCTGCCCGGTTACGGCTTCGCCAAGCGCAGCAAGAGCGAGCGCAAGAGCTGGGGACCGATGATCGAGGGCTTCCTCGAGCAACGTCACGGCCTCTGCGGCGTCGTTCTGATCGTCGATGCGCGCCGCGGGTTCGAGGACGACGACACGCAGCTGCTCGACTATCTCGCCCACATCGATCTGCCCGTGGTGCTCGTGGCGACGAAGATCGACAAGCTCACCAAATCGGAGCGGCATCCGCGCCTCGCGGCGCTCGCGGCGAGCGGCTTCGCTCCGATCGCGGCGAGCTCGGAGACACGCGAAGGCCGAGAGGCGATCCTCGCGCGCGTGCTGGACCTGGCGGGCGTCGCGCGCTGACACTCCACTCCCGTGGATCTCCGTTCCGCGTCTTCCGTGCTCGGCCTCGCGGCGCTCGCCGCGTCATTCTGCTTGCTCGGTCGTACGTGGCACTCGATCGCGATCGATCTCGGTGGCGTGGCGCTCGTCACGCTGATCTTCCTTTCGGTTCGAGCGGGCACACCACGCTCGCTCGGCGCCGAGCGGCTCGCGCGCGAGGATCGTCGCCTCGCCCTCGAGCTCGCTCCGAAGCCCGCGCCGAAGGTCGTCGAGCTGCCGCCGGACACGCTGGAGACGGCGATCGGAAAGCGCCATCGCGAGACGTACATCGCCGCGGTCAGCCACGAGCTGCGCACGCCACTCAACGCGATCCTCGGCTTCACCGAGATCTTGCTCGGCGGCATCGATGGCCCGCTCTCGCCGTCGCAGCAGGAGGACGTCACCGCGATCCACGACGCCGGGACGCACCTGAAGGCGCTCGTCGAGGAAGTGATCGGCGAGTCGGCGGGGCAAGCGAGCGCGCGGGAGATCGGGCCGATCGAGATCGAGCCGCTCGTGCGCGAGCTCGGGCGCGGGCTCGAGGCACAGCTGCGCGCACGCCCGGTGACGCTCCGGATCGCGCTCGATTCCGATCTGCCTTCGCCCAACGGTGATGCGCGTCGGTTGCGTCAGATCTTGTGGAACCTCGGGACGAACGCGATTCGATACACGGAGCGCGGCGAGATCACACTGCGCGTGACACGCGAGGGCGATCAGCTGCGCTTCTCGGTGCGCGACACGGGGCGCGGCATCGCGGAGAAAGATCTCGGGCGCATCTTCGCGGCCGGCGAGCGCGTCGAGCGACCGGGCGTCGGTCCGGTGCGCGCGCGACCCAACGAAGGGTGGGGGCTCGGTCTCGCGATCGCGCAAGAGATGGCGGAGTTCCACGGAGGCCACCTCGAGGTCGAGAGCGAGCTCGGCAAGGGATCGACGTTCCACTTCGTGATGCCCGCGCGAGGCCGCGCGTGATCGCGCTCGCGCTCGCGCTGCTCGTGGCGGTTCTCGCGCGCTGGCTGCGCGGAACGGGTCGCGAGCCGCAGGCGCTGCTCGCGCTCGGCGTCGCGCTCGCGCTCACCGTGCCGCTCGCGTACGCATGGGGCCCGGTCGTCGCCTCTGCGGTGCTCGCGTGGCCACTCGAGCGGCGGCGTCGTGCGATCGAGCGTGATCGGATGCTGGTGGCCGCGCATCTCGCGACGGCGCAGGCGGGCGCGACAGAACGTGCGGCAGCGCCGGTCGTGGACGATCCCATCGCGCGACGAGCGCTCGAGGTGCTCGCCCTGCGCGAGGCCGAGCTCGCGGCGTCGCTCGCGCGATCGGCGCCGCCCGCGCCGGAGCCGGGCCCGTTGCCGGGCGTTCGCGCGCGCTTCATGGCGGCGATGGGCCACGAGCTGCGCAGCCCGCTCAACTCGATCTCCGGCTTCGCGCAGCTGCTCGAGGACGGCAGCGACGGCCCGCTCAACGATGCACAGCGCGAGAACGTGGTGCTCGTGCGCCGTGCGGCCGGCGAGCTGCTCACGCTGCTCACGGACATCCTCGACACGGCGCGCATCGAGGCGGGGCGCGTGCGGCTCGATCGCCAGTGGACCGCGCCCGTCGAGGTGCTCACGCTCGCGCTCGAGCGCTTGCGCACGCAGTCGGAGCTCGAGGCGAACATCGAGGCGCAGGTGCAGCCGGGGCTCTCGCCCCTCTACGTCGATCGCGCGCGTCTCGGTCAGGCGCTGGTCAACGTCATGCGTGCGGTGCCGCGCGAGCGAAAGCTCCACGTGCGCGTGCGCGAGAGTCGCGAGCGGGATCGCCCGGCGGTTCGGTTCGAGCTTCACGACCGCACCAAGCCGATCACCGAGGCCGAAGCGCTGCGCGCGTTCGATCCCGATCCTGCGGCGCGGCCCGAAGGTCGATCGCTCGCGCTCGGTCTCGCGCTCTCCGTCGCGCGGGATCTCGCGCAGCTGCACGGCGGAGACGCGCGCGCCGAGTCGCTCGACGGAGGCACGAACTGGATCGTGTGGGTCCCCGCCGAGAGCGACGTCGAGCCTCCGCCGCCCGCACGTCGATCACCGCGCCCGCCGCGTCAGAGGTGACGCCGATCCATCTCGTCAGAGATGGTACGGGTACGTCACCTGGAAGCGCGGCTGCGTGAACGGCGGGAACGTCGCCGCGCGCACCGCTCGCGCGATGCACGAGCCGATCGGCGTGCCCGCGAACGTCCCGTTCACCGTCGCGGTCGTGATGCGTCCGCTTCCCGAGATCACGATGTCCACGTCCGCGAGCCCGTGCGCGCCGTTCGCGCATGCGGAGACGGCATCGGCACGTGCCGCGAGCACGGCTTGGATGGTCGAGCGATCGGGCGTCGACGGCAGATCGCCGCGCGCTTGTTCCGCGGGTGCCGGCGTCGGTCGTGGCGCCGCCGAAGGAGCCGTCGTCGTCGGTGCGCCCTCGGCCGCGGACGGGCCCGCCACGCCAACACTACCGCTGCGCGCAGCGTGATGGGCCGCACCACCGCCGCCCGCGCCACCGCTACCCAGCGCGCCCGCGAGCGTTCCGTCGACGTCGTCGCCGCTCGTCGGTGCGATCCGTATCGCACCGCGCGGCGCCGAAGATGCCGGGCTCGCGGCGACGCGCGCGCGCGCCGGCGCACGCTGCATGTCCAGGTCCGCGACGGCCTCCGCGGGCTGCGCGATCGTGCTCGGAGGCGGCAACGTCGGCGGCGGAGCGGGCGGCGGCGTCGCAGGCGCGACGGCCGCAGCGGTCGGCACCACCGCGCCGCTCGTCACGAGCGTCGATCCGTGAGCGCTGCTGCGGCTCTCGATCGCGGGCGACCCCTGCGTGTCGAAGAGCGTGGCAGCGCCGAAGACACCCAGGCCTACGGCCGCCGCGGCCGCGAACCACCAGAGCGTGGCGGGCTTGCGCTCTTCCGCGGCGCGCGGCATCTGCACGACGGGCGCCGACGGCGACATCGTCGGTGCGCCGAGCACGGGCTTCGGCGTCGGGATCGAGATGCGATCGCCGCTCGTCGAAGTCGCGGACTTCTTCCGCTTCTTCTTTTTCTTCGGCGCGCCCACCGCTCCGAGTGTCGCGATGTCGAGCTCGGCACTGCGCGGATCGCTGGAGGCGTCGACGGCCGACTCTTCGACGATCGTCGGCACGCGCGCCTTGCTCAGCGTGACCTTGGCGATCGGCGAGACGGGCTTCGTGTCCGAGAGCGGCGCCGGGGGCGGAGGAGGTGCTTCGGGCTCCTCCTCGGGAATCAGCTGGATGGCCGAGTCGCTGATGCGGTACTCGCCCGAGCTCAGCAGGTTCGCGGTCGCATCCCGGAGCGCGTCGTCGTCGTCGAACACCGGAGCGGCGGTCGGATCGCTCATCGTGGAGAGCGACTCGTCGAGCCGCTGCTCGATGCGCTGCGCGAGCGCCTCGAACGCCGCGTCGTCCGGCTCCGGCAGCGGCCACGTGCCGAGCCACTTGCCGAGACGCGTGAGGTCCTTGGCGTACTTCTGTGCATCGGGGCTCGCGCGAAGCTCCTGCTGCAGCGCGGGATCCGAGGCGATGCCTTCGTCGGAGTCGAGCGCGACGGAGATCCGACGCATGAGATCTTCCTTCATGAGCCGGTTCCTCCCTTCTCTGCACCCGGTGCCGGTGGCGCCGAGCCGACCTTCTTCTCTGCAGGCTTCTTCTCGACCGCGTCGAGGTAGTCGCCGAGCTTCTCGCGCAAGCGACGTCGTGCTTCGTGCACGCGCCACGCGATCGTGCCTTCGCTGCAGCCGAGCGCATCGGCCGCTTCCTTCTGCGGCACGCCGTCGATGAGCACCATGATCACCGTCGAGCGGAGCGAAGGCGAGAGCTCGTCGAGCGCTTGGCCGAGCCGACCGTAGAGCTCTCTCGCGCTCGCGACGTGACGCGGATCGGTCTGTCCCTGCGTGGGATCGGCGGCCGGCTCCGGCAAGCGTGGATCCTGGATGTCCGCCGCGTCGACGCGCCGCCGCCGTCGCAGCGTGTTCAGCGAGACGTTCACGCAAATTCGGTAGAGCCAGGTCGAAAGCTCGGCTCGCCCGTCGAACCGATCGATGGCTCGGAACGCGCGCAAGAAGGTCTCCTGCACCGCATCCTCGGCCTCGCCGCGATCGGCGAGCATGTGGATCGCGCATGCGTACACGCGCCGCTGGTGCTGGCGGATGAGCAAGCCGAACGCCGCGCGATCGCCCGTCTTGGCGCGCTCGATCAGATCGGCTTCTTTGGCGTCCGGCATTCGGCGTATGGCTCGCCCGAAGAACCGGGGCAGCCGATGCGTCGCGCCACGACTCCCGAACCGAGCCGTCGGCATCGTAGGCGATCGATTCTGGCTGCACAACTGAACGAACATGGCTCTGTAGGTCCGATGCACCGTTGCGCGGACGAGCCCCGGCCCAAGGCGTGATCGCTCACGCACGAGGCCGGATCGGGCCGCGCGCGGCGCCTTTCCGCCCATTGAACCACCGCAGCCCGTCACTCCTTGGGGTGTACGCGTCCGCCGATATCTCGGCCCGCGGTCCCAGGCGTTGTATGTTGTCCCCGTGGCGGCTTCGGATCGGCGGACAGAGCAGCGAATGGCGATCGAGCTCAGCGTCGAGTACAAGCGGATGAACGCGTTCTTCGCGGACTACACGAAGAACATCAGCCGTGGCGGCACGTTCATCCGCACGGACAAGCCGCTCGAGATCGGCACCGAGTTCGTCTTCAAGCTGACGGTGCCGGGGCTCGATGCGCCGCTCGCGCTCAAGGGCCGCGTGCAGTGGATCGTGATGCCGCCCGAAGCGACGCCCGAGCAAGAGGCGGGCATGGGCATCGGCTTCGTCTACGAGTCCGAGTCCGATCGCGCGCGCACCGCGGCGATCGTCGAGAAGCTCATGGTCGGCAGCCTCGGCTCGGTCATCAGCGACAAGCTGCTGCACAAGAAGAAGCGCGAAGAGTAGCGATCGTGTCGGCCGCCCCGGGCGGCACTCCGGCAGAGCTCAGCGCCCGCGCGCGTGGCAGAGGCCCGTGCACGCTCGTGCTTCGACGCGGCACGCGTCCCAGCAGATCTCGCGTTCGTCGCCGGGGCGCGCGCGGCACGTGGCCTCGCAGTCGTCGAGACGCTCGCGGCAGTGGTCCTCGCACGGTGTCTGCGCGACGGCGACGCTCGCGATGCCCAGCAAGGAGGCGATCAGCAGCGCTCGCCTCGGGCGACGCATCAGGAGATGGTGACTTCGCGGAGCAGGTCGATGTGGTCGAGCGTCTTGCCCGAGCCGAGCACGACCGCGCTGACCGGATCGTCGCAGACCATCACGGGCAAGCCCGTCTCTTCGCGCAAGAGCACGTCGAGGTTCTTCAGCATCGCGCCGCCGCCGGTGAGCACGATGCCCTTGTCGACGATGTCGGCGCTGAGCTCGGGCGGCGTCTTCTCGAGCGCGGCCATCACGGCCTCCACGATCGTGTTGATCGGCTCGCTGAGCGCATCGCGGATCTCGTCCGAGTTCACGACCACCGTCTTCGGCACGCCAGCCACGAGATCGCGGCCCTTCACTTCCATCGTCTCGCCGGGGCCGTGCGAGTGCGCATCGCCCGGGTGCGCGTTGCCGATCTGGCACTTCACGCGCTCGGCCGTCTGCTCGCCGATGAGCAGGTTGTACTTGCGCTTGAGGTACGCGACGATCGACTCGTCCATCTTGTCGCCGCCGACGCGCACGCTCTGCGAGTAGACGATGCCGGCGAGCGAGATGACGGCGACCTCGGTCGTGCCGCCGCCGATGTCGACGACCATGTTGCCGCTCGGCTCGGTGATCGGCAGGCCGGCGCCGATCGCGGCGGCCATCGGCTCCTCGATCAGGAAGACCTCGCGGGCGCCGGCCGACTCGGCCGACTCCTTGACCGCGCGCTTCTCGACCTCGGTGATGCCGAAGGGCACGCAGATGATGATGCGGGGCTTCACCAGGGTGCCCCGCTGCGTGGCCTTGCTGATGAAGTAGCGGAGCATGGCCTCCGTCACCTCGAAGTCGGCGATGACGCCGTCACGAAGGGGGCGGACCGCGTGGATGTTGCCGGGCGTGCGCCCGAGCATCTCCTTGGCTTCCTTGCCCACCGCCAGCACGCGCTTGGCACCCCGCGAGTCGGTCTGGACGGCCACCACCGACGGCTCGCACGACACGATCCCGCGGCCCTTGACGTAGATCAAGGTCGTCGCGGTTCCGAGGTCGATCGCGAGATCGTTCGAGAAGAGTCCGTATGCCCAGTCGAAGATCATGGGGTCGGGTAGAGGTCCTTCGTCCGGTGAGCTGCAGACGCAGCGTGGAACCGCTCGAGGCTCGAGGGCCGACCTAGATAGCGGATCACCCGGGGCGGATCAAGGACGCCTCGCCCGACGCGTGCCTAGTTGTCGCGATCGGAGTGCGACCATCCGCATTGCTGGACCGCGCTCGAGTGTCAGGATCGCGCAATGTTCCGCACGAAGATCGGCGCCACAGCGCTGTTGGTGCTGGCTTGCGGGAGCCCGCCGCCGCCTGCGGCCGACGCAGGCTTCGATGCCTCTCGCGACGACGCGGCCGTGGCGGGCGATGTGGGGTCCGCCCCCGACGTCGGGCCCGACGCGCTCGCCTCGGACGTCGGCATGGACGCGCTCGCGCTCGACGTCGGAACCGATGCCGGGTCGGACGTCGGGACCGACGCGTGGCTTCCGTGCGTGGGACCGCCGGGGCTCTACGCCGACGGCTCGTGCACCGTGCTCGCGGCCGGCGTGCGCGCCTACCATCTCTGCTACGTCTTCTGGTCCGACGGCGTCGACAAAAAACACTTCATAC
>CAYSCF010000078.1:0-23727 GCA_964429305.1 uncultured Sandaracinaceae bacterium
GAATCCGGCAATTGCCCGAAGGCTTGCCGCCTGAAACCGAAAGAGGCGCGCAACCTACGAGGAGACTCTTGCGACTGCAAGGGCGCGAAACGCATTCGATCCGCGGCGCGATCTCCGATATTATTTCGTCTGGCGTCGTTCTTTCCCCAGGGAGGTGCTCCGTGGCCGACGACTCACGCAAGGGTGCTGCGCCCGACCCAGAGGCAGCTCAGCTCGGCCAGGAGCTCATCTCGAAGCTCCAGACCGACTTCGCGACCCACAAGCCGACGCAGCTGGCGACCGATCTGCTCGCGCAATTCGAGCACGATTTCGGAGCGAAGAAGCGCGCCGAGGACGCGCAGAAGGCGAACGACTTCGCACAGGCGCTCCTCGGCAAGGTCGCGCGCGACTTCGGCTCGGTGCGACCGCCGGCCTCACCGGGGGCGCCGGTCGTGGTCATCCCCGCGGCGCCCCGGACCGTTGACCGCGCCGCGATCACGCTCGCACCTCCACCGAGCGAAGAGGATGTGAAGGCCGCGCAGGAGCTCGAGGCCGCCGCAGCCGCCCCGCTGGGCAAGGACGACGAGGCCGAGGTCGCCGCCATGTCGGGTGGCGGCGCGTTCGGCTTCTTCAAGAGGTTGCTCGGGGGTTGAGCCCGAGACGGGCGCTCACCCCGGGTCGCAGACGCCGCCCGTGCACGTCGTGCCGCCGCAGTCGTTGCCGCACATGCCGCAGTTCGCTCGATCGGTGCGCAGGTCGGTCTCGCAGCCGGCGATCAGCAGCGAGCAGTCGCCGAAGTTCGGCGCGCACGTGATCTGCGAGCAGACACCCGCCACGCATGCCTCGAGCGTGTTCGGCAGCGTGCACATCGCCGAGGCGCTGCCCTCGTCGATCGCACCGTCGCAGTCGTCGTCGGTCGCGTTGCAGCCCTCGACGCCGCCCGGATGACGCGCGGGGTTGTTGTCGTCGCAGTCGCCGCCGAGGCGCACGTAGCCCGGGCTCGGCACGCAGCCGACGATCGTGCCGCTCGCTTCGCTGCCGTATCCGTCCCCGTCGAGGTCGCGGAAGAACGCGACGCTCATGACGCCTTCGTCGATGCGCGTGTCGCAGTCGTTGTCGCGGCCATCGCACGTCTCGGGCGTGCCCGGCGCGTTCGACGGGTCGTGATCGTCGCAGTCCATGCCATACGGCGCGCCGCACGCCGAGTCCGCGATGTGATCGCCGTCGTCGTCCTCGTAGTCGCCCGGATGGATCGCGAAGTCGGCCAGGCCGTTGCAGTCGTCGTCGATGCCGTCGCAGATCTCGGCGCGCCCGGGGCTGCGCGTGTTCGTCGTGTCGTCGCAATCGGTCGAGAGCAGCGAGTAGCCGGTCGGCGGAATGCACGCAACGACGGTCCCGCTCGCGGCGCTCCCGAATCCGTCGCCGTCGGCGTCGCGATACCAGGTGACGTCACCCGTGTGATCGTCGATCAACGTGTTGCAGTTGTTGTCGTGGCCGTCGCAGACCTCGGTGAAGCGGCCGCTGTTGACCGGATCGTTGTCGTCGCAGTCGGTGTTGTAGACGCTGTAGCCCGCCGTGCTCGCGCAGTGCTGGACCGCCGGGGCCGTGATCGCGCCGTCGCCGTCGTTGTCGTGATCGAGATAGACCGTGATCGTGACGCCTTCGTCCATCATCCCGTCGCAGTCGTCGTCGATGCCGTTGCAGACCTCGACCGCGCCCGGATGCACGTCGCGGCGGCCGTCGTTGCAGTCGAGGCCGCACATCGTGCCGTCGCAGCACGCGTTGGACTCGATGCCGTCGCCGTCGATGTCGGTGCCGCCGTGCGTCGTCGGATCGCAGTCCTCGTCGTGATGGAGCGCGTCGCACTGCTCGGGATTGCCCGGGAAGGCGTTCGCGTCGTTGTCGTCGCAGTCGTCGCCGAGCGGGATGTTCGTCGTTGGGTTCACGCACGTCGCGGCGCCGTGCCCGTCCATGTCGTGGTCGGGAACGTGCGACTGGCAGCGTTGCAGCGACTCCGAGCACGTGTCGGTGGTGCAAGCGATCATGTCGTCGCAGTGGACCGGCGTGCCGAGCGCGCAGCGCCCGTCCGTGCCGCAGGACTCGACGCCGTTGCAGTAGATCGTGTCGTCGCAGTCCGAGGCCGTGCGGCACTGAGGCGCAGCGTCGACGTGAACGTTCGAGTCGCTGCCGCCGTCGGTGTCGGGCGGCGGCGAGCCGCAGCCGGCGATCGAAGCGAGGGCGAGCGTGGCGGGGACGATGAGCCTACGAAGGGAGGACAGGAGTGCTCGCCGCGGAGGGCCCGGACGGGAGCGCGCGTCGAGCGCGCGGACGGGAGGGACCGGAGTGGTGAGCCGATGAAGCATCGAGAGCGACAGTAACCGAAACGCGGCGCGCTGAGGACGTGGAAGCGCGCGTGCCGCTCCGGTTGGAATCGCCGCTCCGGCGCTATTTGATGCCGTACTCCTTGAGCTTGTAGAGCAGCGCCCGGTGGCTGATCTCGAGGATCTTCGCCGCCGCCGTGCGGTTGCCGCCGGTCTTCTCGAGCGCGCGTCGGATGAGCGTCTCCTCGATGAAGCGCGCCGTCTTCTTGATCGAGAGCTCGCCCGACCCGAGCACGCGCAATACCGGATCGCTCGGCGCGCGCAGCCGCTCGGGGAGATCCGCCTCGTCGAGCAGGTCGGTCTCGGCGAGCACCATCGAGCGCTCTACGAGGTTCTCGAGCTCGCGCACGTTGCCGGGAAACGCGTAGTCGAGGATCAGCTTCATCGCCGCCGGCGTGAAGCCGCGGATGTTCGTCTTCAATCGCAGGTTGTTGCGCCGCACGAAGTGCTCGAGCAGGAGCGGGATGTCCTGCTTGCGGTCGCGCAGCGGCGGCACCTCGATGGGCAGCACGTTGATGCGATAGAAGAGGTCCTCGCGGAAGCGGCCCTCGGTGACCTCCTTGCGTAGGTCCTTGAGCGTCGCGGCGATCACGCGGACGTCGACCTCGCGATCCTTCGTGTCGCCGAGCCGCCGGAACTGCCCCTCCTGCAGCACGCGGAGCAGCTTCACCTGCAGCTTCTGCGGGAGCTCCGCGATCTCGTCGAGGAAGAGCGTTCCGCGATCGGCCGCCTCGAAGAGCCCGACCTTGTCGGCGTTGGCATCGGTGAACGCACCACGCTTGTGCCCGAAGAGCTCGCTCTCGAGCAGCGACTCGGGGATCGCACCGCAGTTGATCGCGACGAACGCTTCGTTCTTGCGCGGCCCGGCGTCGTGCAGCGCGCGCGCGACGAGCTCCTTGCCCGTGCCGCTCTCGCCGAGCACGAGGATGGTCGTCGCGTACTCGGCCGCCTTGTCGATGATGCGGAACAGACGCGTCATCGCCTCGCTCTGGCCGAGCATGCCGCCGAGCTTCGTCCGTCCTTCGACGACCTGTTTGAGGGCGCGCACCTCGCGTCGCAGCTGCTCGCGCTCCTCGGCCTTGCGCAGCGCGAGGAGCATCTCGTCCTGCTTGAACGGCTTGGGGACGTAGTCGTAGGCGCCGGCCTTCATCGCCTCGATCGCGAGATCGATCGAGCCGTACGCGCTCATCACGATCACGACGGCCTCCGAGCCGCGGCGCTTCAGCTCGGCGGTCAGCTCGATGCCGGTCATACCGGGCATGCGTACGTCCGCGATCACGAAATCGGGGGCGAATCCCCCGTCGATCGCCTCGAGCGCCTGCTCGCCGCTGGCCCGGACGTCGACCTCGTAGCCCTGCTTGCGAAGGAGCGTGCGGAGGACGAGCCGAATGTTCTCCTCGTCGTCGACGACGAGCGCGCGGGGCATCGGCGGAAGAATGCACTCGTGACGCCGCTGTGGGAAGCCGCACGAACTGCGAGCCGCGGAGGCGCAACCGAGTGTACGCTTGTCGGATTCATCTTCACGTGCTCCCCGGAGGTCCCATGCGGTTCGCGGCTTTCCCGGCTCTCGGTCTGCTCACGTTGGCGGCGTGTGGCGGCTCGTCCACGCTGACACCTGATTCTGGCGCGCAGCCCGAGGTCGACACCGGCACGCCGGCGGTGGACGCGGGGCACGATGCGTTCGCGCCGTTCGACAGCGGCCCGTTCGCGGGGTCGTGTCAGACGCTCACGTTCCCGACGGAGCACGTGGCGGACGGCGTGGAGAACACGCAGTGCGTGATCGTGGATCTCGGAAACGATCTGCCGATCCACGTCGGATCGATCCGCAACCACCTGCCGACCGCGTCGCACCACTTCATCGTCTATCGCGCGAGCGCGGATGCCGTGGAGACGACGACGCCGTTCGACTGCACGCCGTTCGTGGACACGCTCTCGTCGAACAGCGGCTCGCCGCTCATGATCACGCAGCGCACCGACGAGCTGCTCACGCTCCCGCCGGGCATCGCGTACACGCTGCCGGCGCATCAGCTCATGCGTCTCGAGCTGCACTACATCAACACGACGGGCGCCGCGGTGGACATCGCACCGACGAGCCAGCTCTGCCCCATCACGGATGCCGAGTACACGGACGACGCGGACTTCCTCTTCGTGGGCGATCCGGACATCCACATCCCGGCGCACGGCACGTTCACGCTCGGCCCGGTCTTCTATCCGCTCGCGAGCTCGTTCTCGACGGCCCACTTCTTCGCGATCACCGGCCACGAGCATCGCCTCGGGACGAATGTCGTCGTGCAGACCGGCCCGGCCGCCGGCCCGTTCACGGACGTCTACAACGTCGCGGGCTTCAGCTGGCAAGAGCCGGAGGTCGTGTCGTTCCCCACGCCGTTCCAGATCCCGGCGGGCGGCGGGTTCAACTTCACGTGCGACTGGGAGAACCCGACCGCGGACAACGTCGGCTTCGGCGAGTCGGCGAACGACGAGATGTGCTTCTTCTGGGCGTACTACTACCCAGCGCGCCCGAACGCCCCGCACGTCTGCGTGCACACGGCGCAGGCCGGCGGCCACGACATCTGCTGCCCGGGCGACGCGCTCTGCAGCCTCATCTCGAGCAGGTTCTAGTCTCGACCGGAGTGCCCGGCGCGCCGGGCCGACACAATTGCGTCGGGCCCGCGGGCCATGGATCAGCTCGCCGGCACTGCGGTGACGCGAGCGTGGACGGTGGTCGCCTCCACGCTCGTGATCGAGAGCGCGGTGCCGCGCACGTGACGTGAGGCGAACGGGTTCTCTTCGACGGTGCGCTCACCGAGCGTCTCGCCGTTCAGCGGGACCGCCTGCTCGCCCAGCGCCGAGAGGCCGGTGAGCTGCGGCGAGACGCTGACGCTGTCTCCCAGCACGACCAGGTGGGCGCCGCCGCCCGGCGTGAACTCGGCGCGGACGCGGGCTTCCAGCGTGATCGCGGCGAGCGAGACGACGCCGTCTCGCACCCAAGAGAGCGAGAGCGAGCGATGCTCCTGTGCCGCGCGGACGTGCGCGTGCACGGTCACTCCGAGCTCGGTGTCCGACGCGCGTCGCCACGTGATCGAGTCCACGATCGTGGTCGTCTCCGAGTAGCGGACGATCCCGAGATCGAGCGGCGCGTAGATCTGCGGGGCCGCGGTGCGCAGCTGCGCATCGGCGTTGGCGCTCAGCATCGACGTCGCGGTCGAGAGATCGCCGGTCACGACGAGATCGGTGGTCGCCGGCTGCGTCGCGGTCGCCGCGTGCGCTTCGCTCGACACGACGGTGAGCTGCGCGCTCGCGAGCGAGGGCAGGGCGAAGGAGAGCAGGACGGAGAGGAAGAGAAGGCGCATGTCTTTCATCATAGCTGCCAACCCAGCCCGCCGACGATACCGGTCGAGACCTCACCGTCGATGAACGTCGGATGCGCGTCGACGGAGATCACGAAGTGATCGAACTGCAGCGCGACGCGACCATCGATACCGAAGAGCGGCGCACCGCTGATGCAGCCCTGACCGACGCCGCCGGCGCTGCATCCCCACGCGAGATCGAGCGAAGGGCCGACACCGAGATGCAGCGGGCCGAAGTGCAGGTCGACCATCAGCGAGTTCCACATCAGGCCCTGCGCCGTTCCGCCTTGCGGCCCGCTCGTGAGGCGCCCGAGGAAGCCCTGCGCCTCTACGAAGAGCGAGAGCGGGCCCGCCACGTCGAAGCCGAGGCGCAGACCGACGCCGCCCATCGCGGCTTGCTCGGGCCCGACGAGGCCGCCGCCCTCGGCGGAGACACCGAAGACGAAATCGGCTCGCGCGGGCGCCGGTGCGGCCAGGGAAGCCGCGATCACGAGCGGCAGAGCGAGAACCAGAGTGGACAGCGAGCGACGCATGGACGGCTCTACAGCAGCGGCTGTGCCATCGCGGGAGCGTGCGAGATGGGGACACACGCGGGAACCCAGGAGGGCGCGGAAGGGATGTCCTTCGATCGTCTCGGCAGCGGCGCTTCCGCAAAGGAAAGAGGCAAAGAGCCTTTCGGAATTTCCTGGGTTCCCGCGTGTGCTCCTCGAACGAGGCTGCCGCTCGGCGATGAGGGTCGCGCGACCGTGAACCAATCGCGGGGTGTCAACGCGCGGTGGCAGGGGGCGCGAGCGCCGCGCACGCGAGCTCGGTCAGGGAGCGCCGCAGATCCGCGTCCGCGATCTTTTCGAGGGCCAACGCCACTTCGGAGGGAAGGTCCTTCGGATCGAGCGGTGTGACCGCGAGTGGCGCCGGCTCCGGCTCGATCGGCACGCGCTCCGGCATCGGCCCGACGCGCGGTGCGAGCTTCTCGACCGGCATGCGCGGATCGCGCGCGCGCATGTGCTCGACGAGCTTCGGCCCGAGCAGGCTGACCTCTTGGGCCCAGACGCTGTTCTGCGTGTGGAGATGCAGCACGCCATCGCGGAAGCGCACCGGCGTCACCGCGCGCGCGACGCGCGGCGGCACGCTCCGCTCCCAGAGCGCCGTGAGCCGCGCCAGCTTCACGTGCGCCGGCTGCGTCTTCGGAAGCGCGCCCGGGACGAGCTCGCCGATCAGCGCCATGCCCTGACTCTTGTGCCGCCGCCGCTTCTTGCGCGGCCGCGACGGGGGCTCGAAGATCATCGGCTCGCCTCTGCGGTCCCTTCCGTCCGCGCGCGCAACGCGCGCTCCCGTTCGGGCCCTCCGTGGCGAGCACTCTTGCCGAGATCGAACGTCATTCGCGATGGACGCGTCGCGCCATCAAGCGCGCGAGCGCATCGGCTGGCGCGAGCTTGCCGTCCAGGATCTCGGCGAGCACGTCGGTGATGGGCGTGTCGAGAAGTCGCCGCGCGGAGTGACGCTGCATGCGCCGCGCGATCGCGACGCCCTCGATCGTCGCGTTGGCCTCGCGCCCGGCCTCCTCGATCGAAGCGCCGCGCGCGAGCGCTCGTCCGAGCTTCACCTCGGGCCGCTCGTCGCCGAACGCCGCGCTCATCAGATCGCCGTAGCCGGCCATCCCCGAGAAGGTCCGCTCTTCGGCGCCGAACGTGACGCCGAGGCGCGCCGCTTCGGCCATGCCGCGCGTCATCATGATCGAGAGCGCGCCCGGCCCGAAGCCGAGCTGCTGCGCGTAGCCGAGCGCGAGCGCGAGCAATCCGACGAGCGCCGAGGCGTACTCGACGCCGATCAGATCATCCGTCTGGTAGAGCCGCATGCTCGGCCCTGAGATCGCATCGCGCATCGCGTCCGCCACTTCGGGGAAGCTCGATCCGACGATGCCGCCGCCGGGCGTGCCTTCGATGAGCGCGCGCGCATGCAGAGGACCGGCGAGGCAGCCCAGGCGTCGCGCCGGTGTCTCCTCGCGCAGCACCTGCGACACCGTGCGCAGGTCGTCTCCGACCAGACCGCGGCTCACGTGGACGACGAGGTGACGGCCGTCGAGGTGATGGCCGAGCGCGCGCGCCACGTCGCGTACGTGCGTCGACGGAACCGCGACGATGATCAGCTCGCACGTCGCCAGCTCGCCGAGCTCGCTCGTCGCGCGTACGCGCTCGCCGCGAGGAAGCGCGGCGCTGCGTCGCGAGTGGATGAGCGCGTCGTTGCCCACGCGCTCGACGGCGCGCGCGAGCCCGAGGCCGAAGCTGCCGCCGCCTACGATTCCGACCGAGAGCTTGCCCATCACGCATGCCCCATGCGCGCGATCTCCCGCGCGGCGCCCATCGTGCCTTCGTCCGAGATGCGCTCGGCGTACGCGATGCAGCGGTTCTGGTAGTAGAGGAGCAGCGTCGGATCTTCGAGCACGATCGATCCGTCGCTCTCGCGCCGCAGGATCGTGCGTCGGTGGTAGCCGGAGAGCGCGACGAACACGCGGTCGAGCAGGTCGCCGGGCGAGAGCGTGCGCACCGCCTGGCTCATGCGCACCTCGTTGCGGCCCTCCATCTCCTTCAGGCGCTGCTGCGCGAAGCCGAGCTCCTGGAGGATGTCGGTGCGCGACATCGTGACCTCGCCGCGCTGGCGCAAGCGTCCGAAGAGATCGACGCCCGGCGTGTCGCGCACGAGCCGGCGGAAGAGCACGTGCGAGACGAGCTGCGTGCCCATGATGACCGTCTCGCGCTCGTAGACCTTCACGAGATGCTGGCCCATCTCGCGCGTGTACGCCGCGTCGCGCTTCGGATCGACGGTGGCCTTGCCGCGCGACGTCACGTAGCCGCCCGGATCGATCGTGCGCCCGTCGGGCGTGAGCGAGCGGCCCTCGTCGTCGACCGGATTGCCGAACGGATCGATCGGCTCGGAGAATCGCACGACGGCCGGGCTCTCGACCTCGCCGAGCTTGCGGATGAACGCGACCCACCGATCGAGCTGTGAGAACTCGTCGTCCTCGATGATGTAGCGCGCCTTGCCGGCTTCCTTGAGCCAGTCCTCGATGAGCGTCTCGGCCTCGAGCACGAGCGCGTAGTTGATCGTCGTCGGCACGAAGAAGACCGGGCGATCGATCCCGCGCACGCGGTTGTTCGCGAACGCCTCGACGGCCGTGCCCGCGAGACCGAGCTTGAGCTTGCGCTCGACCATGCCCGAGCGGCTGCGCGTGCCGCCGGGGAAGAAGAGGGAGTGATAGCCGCGCTCGATCATCACGGCCGAGTACGTCTTGAGCACGTCCTTGTAGAGCTGCGCGCGTATGCGGCGATCGACACGATACGCGCCGAGGTTGTGCATGAAGAAGCTGACGATCGGATTGCTGAACAGATTCTTGCCCGCGCCGTACACGACCGGCGGCAGATCGTCGCGCATCAGCGCGTAGCCGAGCACCACCGAGTCGAGGTTCGATAGATGCGTCGGCACGAAGACGAGCGTGCCGATCTTGCCGAGCCTTCGCAGGCGATCGATGTCGCCCTCGGTCGTCATCAGATCGTCGACGGGGCTGCCGTGGCCGCTGCCGATCGAAGCGAGATCGCGCGGCACGCTCGAGGGCTTGAGCACGCCGGTCAGCGCGTGCGGCACGACGCGCGTCGCGAACGAGTAGACGCGCGGATCGAAGTTGCCCGCGACGTCCTTGGCCATGCGCTCGCAGATGTCGTGGAACATGGCGCGCTTGTCGGCGTCGCTCATCTTGCCGACGCGCTTGATCACGCCCCGCCAGAAGTGGAGCGACTGTCGGGTCTCGTCGTCCTTCTGCGAGTGCAGGCGCCGCGCCTCCTCGTTGGCGGCGTCGTTGAGCACGTACTCGAGCGGAGGTTTGCTCTCGGTACCGGGCGGGCCCAGCCGCGCTTCGAGACGACGCACGACCTCGCGCACGATGTCGTCGCGCTCGCCGTTGAACCAGAAGATCGCCGGATCGTCGGGCGAGGGGACGTAGGCCTTCATTCGCGGCAAGCGCATCGGGCGCTCGAGCAGGCGCTTCAAGGCAGTCAGCGGAGATGCCATCGGCGCGACGGTAGCA
The DNA here is from genome assembly GCA_964429305.1 of uncultured Sandaracinaceae bacterium. Lineage (GTDB taxonomy): Bacteria > Myxococcota_A > Polyangia > Polyangiales > Sandaracinaceae > JBBSAT01. Next base: position 9,786 of record CAYSCF010000078.1, read on the forward strand.
TCGAGGCGCGCGATCAGGGGAGCGCGCGTGCGGCGCGGAGCGTGGCCACGCGCTCGACGACGTCTGGCCCACCGATCGCGAGCGCGCGCGCCGTTCGCTCGCGTGCCGCGTCGACCCAGCCGCGTGCCGCTTCTCCTTCGGCGACGCGGAGCTGCCACATGCCCGGGCTCGCGAGCGGATGGGTCAGGTGGCGCACCCCGAACGCGACGACGAGCGTGAGGACGGCGGCGAGGCCGATCGTTCGAAGACGTCCCGCCTCTGCCTCGAGCAGATGCGCGATGCCCTCGGCGGCCAGCGCGGCCAGCGGGATCGACATGGCGAGACGATAGCGACCGCTCGGGTGAAAGAGCGTGGTCACGACCAGCGTCCCGACGACGAGCGGAAGATATGGCGCCAGCGCCCGCCAGCCCTTGCGCCGCACGAGCGCGAGCGCGCCGAGCAGGCCGAGAGCGAGGAGCGTGCCCATCGAGATGGGCTCCCATGCGAGCGATCGCAGCTCGGTCCTCTCGCCGTAGAAGCCGTAGTCGAACGTCGTCTCCACGTCGGAGAGCGTGCGCGCGAGCTTGTCGGGGCTCGATGCCATCCATCCGCCGACGTCGATGGATGGGACCGGCGCGGGATCGCTCGATGCCAGCGTGACGCGCGCTTGCTCGACCACGTCCCAGGCGCTCGGCGGTGCCTGCCCCGAGCCGAGCGGCGCGAGCGATCCGGTCCAGGCTCCGTGCGCCGAGGCGAGGCTCGCCGTACGCGACGCGAGGATCACGGGGACGAAGCGGCCCACGTGCGCGAGATTCCACAGGCCGTTGGCGCCGAGGACGAGCGCGATCCCGAGCGTCATGGCCGCCGTGCGCCGGAGTCGAGCGCGCACCGGCTCGCGGTCGCGCGGCACCAGCGCGAAGACGACGAAGAAGGGCAAGGCGAAGAGCAGGTTGGCCCGCGTGAGCGTCGCGAGCCCAGCGAGCACGCCGCAGAGGAGCGCCGTGCGCAAGTCGTCGAACGAGCGAGCCGTGTACGTCGCGAAGGCCGCGGCGGCGAGACACAGGCCGAGCGTCTCGCTCATCACGAGCGTCTCGTAGAAGAGAGGTATCGCGTAGCCGATCCAGAGCGCGAGCCCGACGAGGCCGGCCTCGGGCGAGCGGCGCGCACAAATCGTCGCGATCAGCAGTGTGGTGACGAGACCGAGCGCGATCTGGACGTCGATGGCGTAGGTGCCGAAGACGGCGAGGAACCAGCCGTAGAGCGGCCCGAACGCGAGCAGGGAAGCATCTCCGAAGTGGCCGGCTCGAATCGCATGTGCCTGATGGAGATAGACCGCCGAGTCGAAGAGCGGCGCGTCCATGAAGGGCAGCTGCGCCGACTCGAGCCGGAACGCGACGTGCACCAGGACCGCGAGTCCGACGAGGAGCCAGCGCGCGCGTTCGAGCGGATGTCGCAAGCCAGAGCGACGATCGCCGGAACGCGCGAGCCGGTCCAGTGCTCTCAGCGGATCTCGAACTCGTCGCTCGCCAACACCTGGCCGCCTTCGTCCCGCACGATCGCCGTCCATTCGCCGGGCGAGCGTGTGAGGCGCGTGAAGGCCCACGTGCGGAAGCGCGCGCTGTTCGCGGGGATCTCGAGCGTCACGAGGCCGGTCACGCGCTGGCCGTTCTCGAACGTCACGAGCAGCTGACGCGGCTCGCTGCTCGGGTTCGCGACGTCGACGAACGCGTAGATGCGCTCGTCGCTGTCGTCGAACGTCGACGGGTGATCGATCGGCTCGCGGTGATCGATGTCGCTCGTGACCTGCATGCGGCGGATCGAGAGCTCACCGGTGGGACGCGCGGGCGCCGGCGTCACGGGCGCGGGCGTCACCGAAGGCGCGGGCGAGGGCGCGGTTGCGGCAGCGACCACAGGCGTCGTGACCGCGCACGGCGTGACCGGAAGGATCGCCGTCGGCCGCTCCTCGGCGCGCGCGCCCATCACGGCGCCACCGAGCGCGAAGCCCACGCCACCGAACGCCACCGCCGCCACGACCACCCAGCTCATCCATCGCTTCGTCATCTTCGCCAACCTTTCCTGCCTGGCCTCCAGTGCATGGCGCTGGCCACTCGCGTTTCGGCCGAGAAACGCACGCGCTTCGTTCGCCGCGTGTCCGCGCAGACACAGCCGCCGGGTCGCGCCGCGTGCGGTAGAGTCGGCGCTCGGATGAACGACGAGCAGGGCGATCCGCCTCGCGAGGAGGGCTCCGCGCTGACCAGCCTGTGGCGCGAGCGCGGTGTGCTCGACTCGTTCGACGTCGATGGCAGTCAGTCGCTCGCCGCCTCCGATCGCGCGCTGCGCTCCGGGCTCACGCGCTCGGCGTCCGGGCTCAAGCTCGACGAAGGAACGCGCGCATCGCTCGCCATCGAATCGCTCGCCATCGGCGCGATCATCGGACGCGGCGGCATGGGCGTCGTGCACGTGGCGACGCAGCAGGCGCTCCGACGCGAGGTCGCGGTGAAGTGCTTGTCCGACGACGCCGACGAGTCGGCGATGGCGAGCCTCCTGAAAGAAGCGTGGGTCGGGGGACTGCTCGCGCATCCGAACATCGCGCCGGTCCACGCGCTCGCCGACGTCGATGGGACGCCGGCGATCGTGATGAAGCGGATCGCCGGGACCAGCTGGCGCGAAGTGATCCGCAGCCCCGAGCACGTCCCCGAAGCGCAGCGCGGCGATCCGCTCGCGTACCACCTCGGGATCTTCGTCGCGGTCTGCAACGCCGTGCATCACGGGCATCAGCGCGGCGTGCTGCATCTCGATCTCAAGCCGGAGAACGTGATGCTCGGTCGCTTCGGCGAGACGTGCGTCGTCGACTGGGGTCTCGCGGCCGGCTGGGGGAAAGCAGCGCCGACGTGGATGCCGCCGGCGAACGAGATCCGATCGGTCTCGGGCACGCCCGACTACATGGCGCCGGAGATCGCGAGCGCGTCGGGCGAAGAGATCTCGCCGCGCACCGACGTGTATCTGCTCGGCGCGACGCTGCACGAGGCCGTCACCGGGCGCGCCCCGCACCGGGGCGGGCCGGCGATCGAGCGCATGAAGCGCGCGTACGAGTCGGCGCCGATTTCCTATCCGCCGAGCGTGCCTGAGAGCCTCGCGAAGATCCTCCGGCGTGCGATGCACAAGGATCCTGCGCAGCGCTTCGAGAGCGTGGAAGCGCTGCGTGACGAGGTCGAGCGATTCGTCGCGGAGCGTCGCAGCGAAGAGCGCGTCGTCGAAGCGAAGGAACGCGTCGCCAAGCTCGAGCGCGAGATCGAGAGCGGCGCGAGCGAGGTCGAGATCGCGCGCGCGTTCGGCGGAGCGCGCTTCGCCATCGACGAGATCGCGGCGCGACCGAGCGATCATGATCCGCTGCACGAGCGCCTCTATCTCGCCATGGCGCGCGTCGCGCTCGACGCCGGCAAGCTCGCGCTCGCGGAGCAACACCTCGGTCGGCTCGCGAGCTCGCAGGGCGACCTGAAGCATCGCCTCGATGGGCTGCGTGCGCGCGCCGCCGAGCGGACGCGTCGCGTGCATACGCTCGAGAAGATCGCGCACGAGGAGAGCCTCGACGAGGGCAGTGCGTCGCGCCGCAACATCCTCGTCGCGTCCGGGCTGCTGCTCGGCCTCGGCAACGTCGTCTTCGGCTGGGCGGATCGCGCGGGCCTGCTCGTACGCTCGTACCCGGCGATGCTCGGGCAGGGCTGCCTCGTCGCCGCGCTCGTACTGCTCTTCGTCTTCACGCAGCGTCGCGTGCTCTTCCGCAACCACGCGAACACGGTGCTCTTCGGCATCGCGATCGTGGCGCTCGTCGCGATGCAGGTCATCTGGGCCGCGCTCTACGCGCTCGACGTGCCGTTCGAGCAAGGTGTCCCGATCGCGGGCGTCGTCTACTTCCTCGCGGGCGGCGCCGTGACCACGCTCGTGAGCGCGCGCTTCGTGCTCTCTCCGATCGTGTCGGCGATCGGCATGCTCGCGATCCCGTTCTTTCCCGGGCACATGTGGGAGATCCTCGGCGTGAGCTCCGGGCTCGCGTTGGCCTTCGTCGGTCTCGCGTGGCGTCCGGGGCGAGAGCTCGCATGAACGCTCGGCTCGATCAGTACCGCACGATTCTGACGGGCCACGGGATCGAGCCGGGCACGATTCGCGCGAAGACCGACGGAACGCTGGTCGATCTCGGCTCGACGCTCCCCGCTTCCGCGCTCCCGACGGCGAGCGCGTCGCTCGCGACCGAGATGCTCGAGCCGGGCGTCGTGCTCGGCCGCGGCGGCATGGGCGAGGTGCGTCTCGCGACGCAGCGCAGCCTGCGGCGGGAGGTCGCGGTGAAGACCGTGCTCGACCACGGCAACGCGTGCGCGCAGGCCGCGCTCTTGAAGGAAGCCTGGGCGGGCGGCGCGCTCGAGCATCCGAGCGTGGTCCCGATCCACACGCTCACGCGTCTCGACGGCGCCGCGGCCGTGGTGATGAAGCGCATCGCGGGCGCGAGCTGGGGCGACGTGCTCGAGCATCCGGAGAAGCACCCGCGCTTCACCGGCGCGGGCGCGCTCGAGGCGCACCTGCGCGTCTTCGTGCAGGTGTGCCACGCGATCGCGTTCGCCCACGAGCGCGGCATCCTCCACCTCGATCTCAAGCCCGACAACGTGATGATCGGCGACCTCGGCGAGGTCTACGTCCTCGACTGGGGTCTCGCGGCTGCGACGCACGACGGCCCCGAGTGGTTGCCGCGTGGCAAGGACCTGACGTTGCCCGCCGGCACGCCGGGCTACATGGCGCCCGAGCTCGCCGGCGCGATCCACGATCAGATCGACACCTCGACCGACGTCTATCTGCTCGGCGCCGTCCTGCACCACGTCGTCACGGGCGACTATCCGCATCGGGGCGACAACGTGCTGGTCGTGCTGATGCGCGCGTACTTCGACGAGCCGCCCACGTACGGGCCGGAGGTGCCGCGGGGGCTCGCCGAGATCCTCACGCGCGCGCTGCAGCGCGAGCGCGGCGATCGTTTTCCGAGCGTCGATGCGCTGCGCGAGGCGGTCGAAGCGTTCCTCCGGCATCGCGGCGCCGAGCACTTCATGACGCGCGCGCACGAGACGCTCGCGCAGATCGACGCCGGCCTCGCGGCGGGAAAGAAGGGCGACGTCGAGCTGGAGGCGCTGCTCGCCCAGTGCGAGGTCGCGCTCGCCGAGGTGCGACGCGAGTGGCCCGCTCATCCGCGGCTGGGCGAGACCGAAGATGCGCTCGTCGTGCGTCGTGCGCGCCACGCCATCCTCGACGAGCATCTCGAGTCCGCGCGCTCGCTCGTCGCTGCGCTGCGCGAGCGACCGGCCGACCTCGTCCTCGCGTTGGCCGAGCTCGAGCGGAAGAAGGACGCCCGCGATCGCTACGAGCGCGGCCTCGAGCAGATGGCGCACGAGGTGGACCTCACGCTCGGCTCCACCGATCGGCGCCGCTTGTTCGCGCGCCTCGGTGTGCTCTGGACCTTCTTCAGCTTCGTGCTCGGCTACCTCTATCGCGCGCGCGTGGCCGAGATCGGATACCGCGAGCTGCTGATCGAGTGCGCGGTCATCGTGGTGACGATGGTCCCGTACGCGTGGATTCGTCGCGCACGCTACTTCCACAACCGCGCGAATCGACGTCTCTACGGCGGGCTCACGTTCATCGCGATCAACGCCGAGATCTTCTTCGCCGCGTGTGGCCTGAACGGCGTGCCGGTCGAGGACGCGCTCGCGATCACGCCGATCTTCTACGCGTTCGGGTTCGCGACCCTCGCGATGGCGCTCGATCGACGCATCTTCGTCGGCGCCATCCCGCTGCTCGCCACCGCGCTCGCGTGCGCGCTCGCGCCGATCTTCTCGTTCGAGCTGATCGGCCTCGGCGGCGGGCTCGCCGTCGCCGCGATCCTCGCCGCCTGGGAGCCGAAGCCGCCCGTCACAGGTTCAGCTTGATGTTCGCCTTGGCGAGCAGGTCCTTGAAGCCCGTCTTGTCGTTCGACTTCATGAACGCCTCTTCCGGCTCGACCTTGTCGGTCTTCACCAGCTCGAAGAGGTGGTCGTTCATCGTCTGCATGCCGAGCGCGCGCCCGGTCTGCATGACGCTCTGGAGCTGGAACGTCTTGCCCTCGCGGATGAGGTTCGCGACGGCGGGCGTGGCGATCATGATCTCGTACGCCGCGATGCGGCCGCCGCCCTTCTTCTTGCAGAGCATCTGCGAGACGACGCCGCGGATCGACTCGCTGAGCATCGTGCGGATCTGCTCCTGCCGATCGGCCGGGAACTGATCGATGATGCGGTCGACGGTGCTCGGCGCGCTCGTCGTGTGGAGCGTGCCGAACACGAGGTGGCCCGTCTCGGCGGTCTCGATCGCGATGGCGATCGTCTCGAGGTCGCGCATCTCGCCGACGAGGACGACGTCCGGATCTTCGCGGAGCGCGGCACGGAGCGCCGACTTGAAGCTCTGCGTGTGTACGCCGACCTCGCGCTGGTTGACGAGGCAGTTCTTCGTCGGGTGCACGAACTCGATCGGGTCTTCGATCGTGATGATGTGGTCGTGTCGCTTCTCGTTCACGACGTCGAGGAGCGCCGCGAGCGTCGTCGACTTGCCGCTTCCGGTCGGGCCGGTGACGAGCACGAGACCCTTCGAGAGATAACAGAGCTCGAGCACCTTCGGCGGCACGCCGAGCTGCTCGGGCGTGAGGATCTTGAACGGGATCTGGCGGAAGACCGCGCCGATGCCGCGTCGATCCATGAAGAAGTTGGCGCGGAAGCGGGCGACGCCTTCGATCGCGTACGCGAAGTCGGTGTCGTTGCGCTCCTCGAACTCCGCCTTGTTGCGCGCCGGGATGATCTCCATCAGCACGTTGCGCAGCTCGTCGTTGCCGAGCGGGGCGCGATCGAAGAGCGGTGTCATCTCGCCGTGACGGCGCACGAGCGGCGTCATGTCGGTCGTGCAGTGCAGATCGCTCGCGCCGACGGCGACCATCAGACGAAGCCAGTGGTTGAGCTTCGGCTCACCGGGAATGGGCTCGATGCGTGTGCCCGTCGCGGCGACGGCGTTGACCTTCGGCGCGGGCGGCGGCGGCTCCGGAGGCGGCTCCGGCGGCTTGGGTGGAGGCGGCGCGGCGGCGACGGGCGGCGCGATCGGCGCGCGTACGGGCGCGGGCCGAATGGGCTCGGGCCGCACCGCGATCTCCGGCCGCGACGGCGGATCGGCTGCGGCGGCGGCTCCGGCGAGCGCCACGATCACCTTCCAGTCCTGAGGCTTGGGCGCATCGACGTGCACGTCCACGCGCACGCCCGCGTCGGTGATGTGCAGGAACTTGGTGGCACGCGTCCGACGCAGCTCGTCGGATGCCGCGGGCGGTGCCGCTTCCTGCACGAGCTGCACGACCTGCGCGTGATCGATCGGCTGGTTCGACTGGCGTGTCTCGCCGTCGGCGAACTTGAAGCGGACGGGCTCGTTGGAGCCGATCTGGAGCTCGGCGGCGCTCTGACGAACGAGGTGCTGGACGTAGAAATCGAGACGCAACATCGCGTCCAGAATATCGGAAGCGCGGACGAAAGAGGGCCGCGTGATGCGTGTTACAAGGACAACGGACCGCCTCGCGGCGGTCGAGGAGGCGCGGGGCGATGTCGAGCAGCGATGCCACAGGAGCAGGAGCATGGCGGAGCGATCCACGCGTGCGCTTCGTGGGCATCGCCGCCTTCTTCGTCTTCTCGCTCGCGCTCCTCTACGTGCTCCGCGGCGTGCTCTCGCCGCTCTTCTTCTCGCTCGGCATCGCGTATCTGCTCGATCCCGTCGTCGATCGCTTCGAGCGGGCCGGTGTCCCGCGCGCGGCGGCGATCGCGGTCGTGCTGACGTTGCTCGCGCTGGTCGGCGCGCTCTTTCTCTTGCTCGTGCTGCCGGCGATCATCGGCGAGGTCGTGCAGTTCGCGCGAGAGCTCCCGACGCAGCTGCGCGCGCTCGATCATCAGGTCGAGCCCTGGCTCGAGGCACGCGGCATCCCGGTGCCGCACACGCTCGACGAGGCGCTCTCCGAGCTCGCGCTCGCGCCGAGCGAGATCGCGTCGCGCGCGGCGGCTCCTGCCCAAGCGGTCCTGCAGTACGTGCTCGGCGGCACCGTCACGGTGATCGGCGCCGTGGCGAGCGTGCTCGTGATCCCGGTGCTCGTCTTCTATCTGCTCTACGACTTCGATCGCATGGTCGAGGGCATCCGTGATCTCGTTCCGATGCGCGTGCGTCCGACGGTCGTGGAGATCGCGAGCGAGATCGACGCCGTGCTCGGACAGTTCGTGCGCGGTCAGCTGCTCGTGATGATCGCGATGGGAATCCTCTACGCGGTCGCGTACTCGCTCGCGGGCGTGCGTCTCGCGATCCCGATCGCGCTCGTCGCCGGCCTGCTCGCGTTCATCCCCTACGTCGGCAGCGGCTCCGCGCTCACGATGGCGCTCTTGATGTGTGTGGTGGACTGGACCGGCTGGACCAAGCCCTTGTTGGTCATCGTCGCCTACGCCGTCTGTCAATTCCTCGAGGGCTTCGTCGTCGTGCCGCGCATCGTGGGCGACAAGGTCGGGCTGCCCGCGGTGTGGGTGCTCGTCGCGTTGATGATCGGCGGCGAAGTGTTCGGCTTCCTCGGCGTGCTGCTCGCGGTCCCGGCCGCCGCCGTCGCGAAGATCTTCGTCGTACGCGTGCTCGCTTGGTATCGGCAGTCGGAGATCTACCGCGGCCCCCGCACGAGCCTCCCTCCGCCGACCGCGCGCTTCGAGGGTGATCACGAGCGGATCTTCGTGGCGCTGAGCGTGAGCGACGCCGAGGACGAGTGAAGAGGACCACTCCGGTCGAGATCGCCCTCGCGATGCTGCTCCTCGCCGGCAGCGCGGTGGCGCAGGTGGGGCCCGGCGTCGACTTCCGCGTGATGTGGCGCGGGCGAGCGATCGCGCGAGGCCCGGCGCACGTCGCGACCTCTGGCGATCCGGTCCGTGTCCTGCTCACGGACGGAACCACGTGCGACGGAACGCTCGGGCCCGATGCCGACACGTCCATCGCCGTGCACGGGGAGGAGCCCGTCCTCGCGGCGCCCATCCGTGGCTGCTCCAGCCGCGATGCGCAGCTCGCGATCCTGAGACCGCCGCCGCGCGCGCGCTGGCCTCGTGCGATCGATGCGGCGGATCGGCGCGCCGTCGATGCCATCGCGCTCGCGCGAGAGGCGGTGACGAGCGCAGGGCATCTCCACGGCGAGGCCGCGTTCGATCCGCCCCGCGTCTATGCGCTGGGCGACGCGCTCTACGTGCTCGTCACCGTCACGAACGCGGCCGCCGCGGTCGCGCGCGTGCGAGACGGTCGCGCCGAGATCGTGATCGCACGCCCAGCGCACAGCCTCTGGACACACGAGGAGCTCGTCGAGAGCCGCTTCGACTGGTGGGGTGTCGTCGATCTCGACGGCGATGGCACGGTCGAGCTCCTCGAGCGTCAGGTCGGCGAGAGCGCGTTCATGCTGCGCGCCGTGCGCGTCGCTGCGCGTCCCGAGGGCGACGTCGTGTGGCTCGCGAGCTACCGCGACGATCCCGCCGACGCGTCGATCGATCGCGCGCCGCGGCCCGTCGCGGCTACTCGTTGATCGGAAGGCTGGGGAACTCGCTGCCGCTCTTCGCCGCGGTCTCCACGACCTTCATCGCCGCGAGCACGGTCTCTTCGTGCCAAGGCCGACCGACGAGCTGCACGCCGATCGGAAGGCCCGCGCTGCCGCGCTCGATCGAGGCCGCCTTCTTGTCGAGCCGATCGACGCGCTCCTTGCGGTCGGTCTCGTTCGGCCGAACGCGCGTGATCGGCACGACGCCAGCCGGCAGGTTCAGCACGTTGTATCGCGTCGTGTAGACCGCGGCGGCCGTGAAGTCGCCGGTCGAGCCATGCTGTGGCGCGGGCGTCGCCGTCGCGGGGCAGAGCACGAGATCGATCTTCTCGTCGTTCCATCGGTCCAGCTCGGCGCGCTGCATCGCGGTGCGCTCGCGCGTCAGCGCCCAGAGCTCCGCGACGCTCTTGAGCCCCGCGACCGCGAGGATGTCGGCGAGCCGCTTCTCGCCCGCGGCGCGCGCCACGCGAGAGAGCTGCTTGAGCAGCGAGCGCGAGGTCGCGCCCAGGCGGCGGTTCAGCGCGACCGGCGCGATGACGGGATCCTTGCCGATCACGCCGCTGATCACTTCCATCCCGTCCGCGCTCATTCCGGCGGCCATCAGCAGGTAGTGCTCGCTGCCACGCAGCGGACGCATCTCGACGATCGTCGCGCCCGCGCGGCGCAGGATCTCGGCGGCCTCGCGCACCGCGCGCTGGCTCGTCGCACACGGCGTGACGTATCCGTCGTCCTCGAACACGCCGATGCGCAGCTTCGAGACGTCCACGCCCTTCGGATCCGCCATCGGCATCGGCGGACACTCGGGATCGTACTGGGCGTGCAGCGTCGTCGGGATCGCGCGGTAGAGCAGGGCGACGTCGTCGACGCTCCGCGCCATCGGCCCGATCTGCGAGCGCACGAGCTCCTGGCCCGCGAGCACGCCGATGCTCCCGCGGTTGGACCAGCGATGGAGCGTGGGCTTGAGCCCGACCGTCGCCGTGTAGCCCGCAGGAATGCGGATCGATCCGCCGATGTCGGTGCCGACGCCGAGCACGCTCTGTCCGCTCGCGAGCGCCGCTGCCTCGCCGCCGCTCGATCCTCCCGGCGTGCGCTCGTGTGCCCACGGGTTGTTGCACGTGCCGTAGATGTGGTTCGTCGTCTCGATCGCGATCAGCGTCTGCGGGATGTTCGTCTTGCCGATCACGATGCCGTCGGCCTCGCGCAAGAGACGCACCGTCACCGCATCGCTCGTCGCACGGAACGCGCGCCGCGACTCGATCCCGAGCGTGCTCGGCGTGCCCGTGATCTCGACGTTCTCCTTGATCGTGAGCGGAAGCCCCGCGAGCGCGCCCAGCGTCTCACCCCGTGCGCGTCGCGCGTCGATCGCGGCCGCCGCTTGCAGCGCGGACTCGTCCATCGGCACCACGATCGCGTTGATCCTCGGGCCGACCTTGTCGCGTCGCGCGATCAACGCGCGGACGATCTCGACGCTCGAGACCTGCTTCTTCTGCAGCTGATCGAGCAGCTCGACGGCGCTCTGATGATGAAGGCTCACCGCCCGGCGATATCACGGAACGCGCGCCCTGAAGCTCGCATTTCACTCGAAGACGCGCGCGACGCGCTCGCCGAGCCCCTTGCGCGGCTTCCGCGTCAGCATGCCGTAGACGACGGCGGCGTAGACGGCCGTGAAGGCGCTCATCGCCGCGATGCCGAGGCTCGAGAGCAGGGCGGCGAGCGGCGTCGTGGGCACGAGGACGTGCCCGACGGCATCGGTGAACGGCTCGCCTCCGATGACCGCCATCAGCGCGAACGCCACGAAGTAGCCGCCGAAGAGCAGCGGCGATACGAAGAGATTGCTCACGAAGATCGGGCCGAGACGATCCTCCGTGAGCTCGCGGCTGCGGCGGAGCGCATGCATGACGCCGCCCTCCTCCATGACCGCCACGGGCGAGGCGACGATCAACGTGAGCGCGACGACGATCCCGGGGATCACGAGGAAGACGAAGCCGACCATCATCAGCAGGAACGTCATGGCCGACGTGAGGATCACCGTCGGCAGCCGCGCGAGCGCCCAGCGGAGGCTCTCGCCCAACGTCGGCACGTAGCTCTTTCGTCGAGCGCCGATCATGTGGGTGATGGCCGCGGTCTTGAACGACGTGCCGACGGTGCCGATGATCAGCCCGAGCGCTCCGCCGATCACGGCAGCCGTCGCGTCGTGTCCCACGGCGTGTTGCAGCGTCTGCAAGATCGCGGTCTCGAGCAGGGTCGCGCCGATCGCGACGGCCGCGATCGTCGTGCCGGATCGCGAGAGAGCGCGCGCGATGCTACGCATCACCAGGCCTGCCTCGAACGGAGGCGGCGATTCCCCACTCATCGCTCCGCGATAACACGAGCCCGCTCGCGTTTGAAGCGCTTGCTAGGGCCGGGCTGGCCGCGCGAACATCGCGCCGCGGAGGAGCCATGAGCGTTGCGTCGGGGACCTTGTGCGACAACTGCGGAGCGCCGCACGAAGACGGCCTCGCGGCCTGCGCGTTCTGCGACATGCCGATCGTCGGGCGCAGCTCGGGCGTGCGCTGTCCGTCGTGCAGCGAGCTCAACACCGCCGATCGCCGGACGTGCGCCGAGTGCGGCGCGCAGTTCACGAAGGGCTGCGTGTTCTGCGGCAAGGTCGCGTTCCTCACGGCGACCGCGTGCCCGGGCTGCAACGAAGCGTTCGTCGGCGCGGAGCAGCGCAAGGCCGATCGCGAGAAGCAGGCCAAGCAGCAGCAGACGATGAACCTCGCGCAGCAGGGCCTCGGCGCGCTCACGGGCTTCGCGGCGTCGGAGGCGGGGCAGGGCCTGATCGAGAGCCTCACGGGCCAGCATCCGCACGGCGGCGGACATCACGCGCCGCAGGCGCCGAGCGGTGGCGAAGGGCTGCTCGGGCAGCTCTTCGAGACCGTCATCCACTCGAACGACAAGAACATCAAGCGATAGCGAGACGAGCAATGGAGCTGCGAGATCGAGTGGCCGTCGTCACGGGCGGGGCATCGGGGCTGGGACGCGCGACCGTGATCGCACTGGCCGACGCGGGAGCGAAGGTCGGCATCATCGATCGCGACGGGGAGCGCGCGACGGCGCTCGCCGACGAGCTCGGCGGGCATGCGTGGGCGATCACGGCGGACGTCTCGGACGAGGCGCAGATGCAGGCCGCGATCGACGGCGCGACCGCGAAGGGCTCGCTCGCGGTGGCCGTCGCATGCGCGGGCGTCGGCTGGGCGGCGCGCACGGTCGACAAAGAGGGCAAGCCTCACGACCTCGCGCTCTTCCGCAAGGTCATCGACGTGAACCTGCTCGGCACGTTCAACCTCGTGCGTCTCGCGGGCGCCGCGATGCAGAAGAACGTGCCCGATGCGGGCAACCAACGCGGCGTGATCGTGTGCACCGCGTCCGTCGCCGCGTTCGACGGTCAGATCGGTCAGATTGCGTACGCGGCCTCGAAAGGCGGCGTCGCGGCGATGACCTTGCCCGCGGCGCGCGACCTCGCGAAGGCCGGCGTCCGCGTGATGACGATCGCGCCCGGGACGTTCGACACGCCGATGCTCGCGATGCTCCCCGACGAAGCGAAGAAGTCCCTCGCGGCTGCCATCCCGAACCCCTCGCGCCTCGGCGATCCGAAGGAGTACGGGGCGCTCGCGGTGCACATCGCGCAGAACGACTACCTCAACGGGGAAGTGATCCGGCTCGACGGCGCGCTGAGGATGGCACCGAAGTGACGACGCAAAGGCGCAGCTGGATGATCTCGTGAGCCAGAGCCATCTGCTCCGCGAGCGGCGCTTCGGCCCGTTCTTCCTCGTCCAGTTCACCGGCGCGTTCAACGACAACGCGCTGAAGCAAGCGATCGTGATCTTCGCGCTGGCAGCCGCGCAGAGCGACGCCGAAGCGGTCTCGCTCTGGGGCACGGCGCTCTTCATCGCGCCTTACTTCCTCTTCTCCGCGACGGCGGGGCAGCTCGCCGAGAAGCTCGACAAGGCGCGGCTGATCCGCGCCACGAAGATCTTCGAGGTCGGGCTGATGGTGCTCGCGGCCGCGGCGTTCCAGCTCGGCAGCATCCCGCTCTTGCTCGCGCTGCTCACGCTGCTCGGCGTGCAGGCGACGTTCTTCGGCCCCGCGAAGTACGCGATCCTACCGGCGGTCCTCGCCGAGAACGAGCTCGTCGGCGGCAACGCGCTCGTCGAAGCGGGCACCTACGTCGCGATCCTCGTCGGCATGATCTCGGGCGCCGAGCTGGTCGCGATCTCCGGCATCGGCACGACGCTCGTCGGTGTGCTCCTGATCGCGTGCGCCGCGATCGGCTACCTC
>CAYSCF010000079.1:0-23604 GCA_964429305.1 uncultured Sandaracinaceae bacterium
CGGGCCTCGAGCCGATCGGCTCTGAGGACCGGCAAAGACTTCTCGTCTTTGGTCGCCTGGCTACGGCCAGGGAACAGAGGCGTGGAACGAATCGAGCCCGGCGAGCAATCGTCGGGCTCTTTTCGTTTTTCTAGGCAAGAGTGCTCGCTCCGGAGGACCCGATGGCAGGGGCCGGAGTGGGCGAGCCGATCCGTTTTTGTTCTTCTGGCCTTCGCGTTAGAACGCGCCGATGGAGACCGCCGCCAACACGCAGGCTCCGCGCGCGCTGACGCTCGCCGTCGTCGTCGCCTCGCTCGGCTACCTCGTCGACATCTACGACCTGATCTTGTTCAGCGTCGTGCGCATCCCGAGCCTCACGACGCTCGGCGTGCCCGAGGCCGACCGCGCGGGTATCGGCCTGTTCCTGCTCAACACGCAGATGATCGGGATGCTCCTCGGCGGGATCGTGTGGGGCATCCTCGGCGACAAGCGCGGGCGGCTCACGGTGCTCTTCGGCTCGATCACGATGTACTCGCTCGCGAACATCGCGAATGGCTTCGTCGATCAGGCGCCCGCAGCTCACGCGATCGAGGCCTACGCGGCGCTGCGATTCGTCGCGGGCATCGGCCTGGCGGGTGAGCTCGGTGCCGGCATCACGCTCGTGAGCGAGCTCGTCGGCAAAGAAGCGCGCGGCTATGCGACGACACTCGTCGCAGGCATCGGCGTGATCGGCGCGCTCATCGCGTTCGGCGTCTCGCGCGTCGCGAGCTGGCAAGCCGCCTACTGGTTCGGCGGCGCGATGGGCCTCGCGTTGCTCGCGCTGCGTGTGGGTGTGCTCGAGTCGGGCATCTTCCATCGCGTGCGCGCCGACACCCAGGTCAGCCGCGGGAACTTCTTCGCGCTCTTCGCGACGCCCGCTCGCGCTCGCAAGTACGTCTCGGTGATCCTCGTGGGCGTGCCCGTGTGGTTCGCGATCGGCATCCCGATCACGCTCGCCGACACGTTCGGCTCGGCGATGGGCATGAGCCCGGTGCCGACGCCTGCCGTCGCGGTGGTGTGCGCATACAGCGGCCTCGCGCTCGGCAGCTTCGGTAGCGGCATCCTGAGCCAGTTGCTCAAGAGCCGTCGTCGCGCGATCGGCGTCTCGCTCTCGATGAACCTCGCGGCGATCGCGTTCTACTTCCTGGTCGGCCCGAGCTCGCTGACGATGTTCTACGCCGCGTGCGTGCTGCTCGGGATCGCCAACGGCTACTGGGCCGTGTTCGTCACCGTCGCCGCCGAGCAGTTCGGCACCAACGTGCGCGCGACGGCGACGACCACCGCGCCGAACTTCGTACGCGGATCGCTCAGCCTGGTCTCGCTCGCGTACGTGTCGATCCAGGCCGCGGGTGTGGGCGTCATCGGCGCGGGCGCGGGAGTCGGCGTCGCGGTGGGCACGCTCGCGCTCTTGGCCGTGCTCGGCATCGAAGAGACCTACGGCAAGGACCTCGACTTCATCGAGACCTGACTCTCCTTTCGGTGAGCACTCTTGCGACGCCGGAAAGATCGCCGCCCTCGCCACTGGCGGGTTACCCTGAGCGCGCATGTCGGATGCGAAACGACCCGACGACGCGAAGTTGGCGTACGTGGATCAATTTCGCGTCCTGTTCGCAGAAGCGCCCATCGGGATGGTGCTTCTGGACCAAGACGCGAACATCGTCCGCGCGAACGCAGCCTTTCTCACGTTGCTCGGCTTCGAGTCTCCCGACGTCGTCGGGCGCAATCTCCGCGACCTGACGGTCCCGGAGGACGTCGATCGGAGCTCCACGCCCGAGCTCATCCGAGGCGCCGACACCGTCGGCCTGGTGGAGCGTCGCCTGATGCGAGGAGACGGCCGCATCGTCTCGGCGCGTCTCTTCCTGCGCCCGCTCCGCGACCATCGCGGCGAGGACCGGATGATCGGCGTGATCATCGACGACACCGAGCGCAAAGAGGTCGAGCGCCGTCTCCGGTACGAGGCGTTCCACGATCGGATGACGGGGCTGCCGAACCGCGCGCTCTTCCTCGATCGCGTCGGGCAGGCGCTCATCCGCGACGCGCCCGGCGCCGTCATCGTCGTCGGTCTCGATCGCATGCGTGCGATCAACGAGGCGTTCGGCCATTCGGTCGGCGATCGTCTCGTGGTCGAGGTGTCGCGCCGATTGATCGCCGCAGCAGGCCGCGAGGGAACCGTGGGCCGCATCGGCGGCGACGAGTTCGCCGTGTTGATCACGAACGACTACGACGAGTCGGCGATCGAGAAAGTCGGGCAGGCCGGTCGCGCGGTCGTCACGCAAGATGCGCGCGATCTCTCGACGACCGTGAGCGTCGGCGTGCGCGGGCTCTCGGGCCTCGAAGCGCCGGAGCTCGTGCTCAGCGACGCGCTGCTCGCGCTTCAGCGGGCCAAGCAGCTCGGGCGCAACCGAACGGTCATCTACGAGCCGAGCATCCGTGGTCGCGCTTCGCGCACGGCCGAGATCGCGCGGCAGCTGCGCGACGCGATCGTGCGCGGCGAGATCGAGGTGGACTACCAGCCGATCCATCGCGCACGCGATCATCGCGCCTTCGATGCCTCCAGTCCGACTCGCGGTCTGGCCGGGTACGAAGCGCTCGTGAGATGGCGGCGCGGCACGCTCGGCACGGTGGCGCCGATGGAGTTCGTGCCGGTCGCGGAAGAGCGCGGGCTCATCCAGCTGATCGGCGCGCACGTGCTCGAGCAGGCGCTCGCTGCGCTCGCCGGCTGGCGTACGCGCTATCCGGAAGCCGCCGAGTCGCTCACGATGAGCGTGAATCTGTCTCCGCTGCAGGTGCGCGATCGCGGGCACATGGAGCTCTTCGGCAAGGCGATCGCGGCTTCGCACGTGCCGCCCGCGCGCGTGAAGGTCGAGATCACCGAGAGCGTGTTCGTCGATCTGACGGCCGAGATCGTCGACTCGCTCGAGGCGCTGCGCAAGGTCGGCGTGCAGCTCGTGCTCGACGACTTCGGCACCGGTTACTCGTCGCTCAATCATCTGCAGGCGCTGCCGTTCGACGGCCTCAAGGTCGATCGTGCATTCGTCGCGCGCGCGCTCGCCGACGTGCGCAGCCGCAACCTCGTGCGATCGATCGCATCGCTCGCGGGTGGCCTCTCGATGCACTCGGTGGCCGAGGGCGTCGAGACCGAGGCGCAGCGCGACTTCCTGCGCGAGGCCGGATACGACTACCTGCAGGGCTTCTTGTTCGGTCGCCCGCAGTCGCACGCCGACGTCGAAGCGACGCTCGCGGCAGCGAGCACCGGCAAGCCGCGCACCACCGAGATGTGACCGATCGCGCAGGGGGCGGCAGCGGACAACGATGCTATGTCCACCGCCGCATGAGCGAGACTGCTGCGCCGGGGTTCATCACGCGACTCTTCGTGCTCTCGTGGGTCGCCTTCGTCCGCACCTTGTTCGACGCGGACTTCGCGACGGGTGTGGCGCGACTGCGCGACGGCAAGCCGGCGCTGCCGCCGCCCGCTTCCGAGAAGCGAGAGAGCAAGAAGGACGCGCCTGCGAAGAAGAAAGAGGTCGTGCTGCGCGAGGCCGGGCCCGAAGCGGCGCTGCAGCTGCTGGCGCTGCTCCAGCGTGAAGGCCGCTTCGTCGACTTCGTGCAGGAAGACATGTCGAGCTTCTCCGACGCGGAGATCGGCGGCGCCGCGCGCGTCGTGCACGACGGATGCAAGAAGGCGCTCGCCGAGCACGTCCCGCTCGAGGCCGTGCGGAGCGAGAGCGAAGGCGCGAGCGTCACGCTCGAGAAGGGCTTCGACGCCGCCAAAGTGCGGCTCACGGGCAACGTGTCGGGTGAGCCGCCGTATCGCGGCACGCTCGCGCATCGCGGCTGGCGTGCCGGCGACGTGAAGCTGCCGAAGATGGCCGAGGGCCACGACGCGAAGATCATCGCGCCTGCCGAGGTCGAGCTGTGACGTACGCGATCGGCATCGACCTCGGGACCACGCACTCGGCGCTCGCTGCGGTGGATCTCGATCTGAGCGAGGGCGACGAGATCGCGCTCAGCGTGCTCGAGATCCCGCAGAGCACGAGCCCCGGACAGGTCGAGAGCAAGAAGCTCCTGCCGTCGTTTCTCTATCTGCCGCACGAGGGCGAGCTGCCGGCGGGCTCGCTCACGCTGCCTTGGGAGAAGGCGCCTGCCTTCGCGGTCGGCGAGCTCGCGCGCATGCTCGGGCAGAAGACGCCGCTCCATCTCGTCTCGAGCGCCAAGAGCTGGCTCGGTCACAGTGGTGTGGATCGGCGCGCGCCGATCCTTCCGGTGCAGAGCGAAGAAGGCGAGAGCGAGCGCATCTCGCCTCTCGCAGCGCAGGTCGCGTACCTCGCGCATCTGCGGGCCGCGTGGAATGCCAAGAACGAAGACGATCCGATCGAGGAACAAGACGTCGTGCTCACGGTGCCGGCGTCGTTCGATCCCGTCGCGCGCGAGCTGACGAGCGAGGCAGCGCGTCAGGCCGGGCTCGGGCATGCCGTGTTGCTCGAGGAGCCGCAGGCCGCGCTCTACGCGTGGATCGAGCGCTCGCAGGGAAAGTGGCGCGACGCCGTGAAGGTCGGCGACGTGATCCTCGTCGTGGATCTCGGCGGCGGCACGACCGACTTCTCGCTGATCGTCGTGAGCGAAGAAGAAGGCACGCTCGCGCTGCGCCGCGTCGCCGTGGGCGACCACATCCTGCTCGGCGGCGACAACATGGATCTCGCGCTCGCCGCGATCGTGAAGCAGCGCCTGGAAGCAGAAGGAAAGATCCTCGACGCGTTCCAGAGCGCCGTGCTCGTGCACGCGTGCCGTGGTGCGAAAGAGACGCTCCTCGCAGAGAACGCGCCGGCGTCGGTGCCCGTCGTCGTGCCCACGCGCGGCAGCAAGCTCGTGGCGGGATCGATCCGCACCGAGCTCACGAAGGACGACGTCACCAAGCTCATCGTGGAGGGCTTCTTCCCCGAGGTACCGATCGACGCGCGCCCGATCGCGCGCCCGCGCCTCGGCCTCACCTCGATGGGGCTTCCCTACGCGCAGGACGCGGCCGTCACGCGGCACCTCGCAGCGTTTCTCTCGCGTCAGATCGAAGCGGCGGCCGACCTCGAGGGCTTCGTGCGCAAGCCGAAGGCGCGCTTCCTCCATCCGACGGCGGTGCTCTTCAACGGCGGCGTGCTGCGATCGACGCTCTTGCAGAAGCGGACGATGGCCGCGATCGACGCGTGGCTCGCGTCCGACGGAGCACCGCCGGCGCGCATGCTCGAGGGCGCCGATCTCGATCTCGCGGTCGCGCGCGGCGCGGCCTATTACGCGTACGTGCGACGCGGCAAAGGCGTCCGCATCCGCGGCGGCACGGCCAAGAGCTATTACGTCGGTGTCGAGAGCGCGATGCCCGCGGTGCCCGGCATGGAGCCGCCCTTGAGCGCGCTCTGCGTGGCCCCGTTCGGCATGGAAGAAGGCACGGAGGCCACGCCCGCCAAGCAGGAGCTCGGTCTCGTCGTGGGCGAGCCCGTGCGCTTTCGCTTCTTCGAGAGCGCAACGCGCCGCGACGATGCGCCCGGCACGATGCTCGATCGCATCGGCGAGGATCTCTCGGAGCTACCGTCGATCGAAGCGACGATGCCGGCCGAAGGACGCGCGATCGGCGACGTCGTGCCGGTGCGGCTCGGCGCGGCGGTCACCGAGGTCGGCACGCTGCGTCTCGAGGCGTTCCCGCGCAGCGGCGGCGAGCGATGGAAGGTCGAGCTCGAGGTCCGCGGGCGCTGATCTCCGTCATTGCATGCGAAGTCTGTCGCGCTCTTGGGGCGAGACATCAAGTCTTCGCGCTTCAGCCAGTGCAGGTACGCGCGGCAGTCGCGGCAGTAGCACGCACCGCGCCACATCGACACCGCAGCGCGAGGTCGCGCTCCCTCATTGGAGCCCCAGCAAGCTGCGAGCGATGCCGAGATAGATCATCAGGCCGACGACGTCGGAGAGCGACGCGATGAACGGCGTCGAGCTCACGGCGGGATCGAGCCCGACCCGCTGGATCAAGAGCGGCAAGAGCGCGCCGACGAGCGAGCCGACCGCGACGACGCCGACGATGCTGCACGACACCACGGCCGCGAACGACCACGCGTCGGTTTCGGCCGTGAACAACGCGCGCGCGAAGCCGAGCACGCCGACGACGATGCCGAGCGTGACGCCGACCACGATCTCGCGTCGCAGCACGCGCACCCAGTCGCGCGGATGGACCTGATCGGTGGCGAGCGCGCGGATGACGAGCGATGCGCTCTGAGATCCGGCGTTGCCGCCCGTCGAGATGATCAGCGGCAAGAAGACCGAGAGCACCGTGAGCTGCTGGATCGCGCCCTGGAAGTGCTCCATCACGCTCGCGGTGAGGAACCCTCCGAGGAAGAGGACGACGAGCCACGTCACGCGGCTGCGCCAGTACTGCCAGAACGACACCTGGAAATAGGTGTCTTGCATCGGGGCGACGGCGCCCATCTTCTGCGCGTCTTCGGTCGCCTCTTCGATGACGACGTCGACGACGTCGTCGACGGTGACGACGCCGACCATCTTGCCGCCAGCGTCCACGACGGGCATCGCCGTGAAGTCGTACTTGGCCATCGTGCGCGCGACCTCTTCGCGTCCGTCCGCGATGTCGAGGCGCACCACGTTCTCGGTCATCACGTCGGCGAGCGTCTGTGCGGGCTCCGAGAGGATGAGCTCGCGCAGCGAGACGACGCCGACGAGCTTGTCGCCGTACGCGAGCGCGTACACGTAGTAGACGGTCTCGACCGAGCCGGCCTTGCTGGCCTTGCGGACCTCGTCGATCGCCTGCCAGACCTTCGTCTCGGGCGGGATGCCGACGAAGGCCGTCGTCATGATCGCGCCCGCGCTGTCTTCCGGATAGGCGACGAGCTCGCGCACTTCTTCGGCCGCCTCGGGCTCGACCGTCTGGAGCTCGGCGAGCAGCTTCTCCTGCAGCGGCATCTCGAGCGACTGCAGCGCGTCGGCGCGATCGTCGGGCGCCATCTCGGCGAGCAGCGTCGCGGCCTCGACGGGCTTGAGCTTCTCGAGGACTGCGTTGCGGGTCTCGTCGGGAAGGCGCTCGAGCACGCCGCCCGCGAACTCGTCGGGCAGGGCCCGCAAGAGGGCGATCACCTCTTCTTCCGTCAGCTCCTGGCAGATCTCGGCGACGTCCTCCTCGTGTAGCTCGCCGATGACCTCGCGCAGTGCGGCGGGCTCTTCGCGCAGGATCTGCCGGAAGTCCGGGCCGAAGAGGGTGGCGAGGCGCATGAGGGCCCGAGCTTAGTCCTTCGTGAACAATCGGCGCTTCCGATCGACGGGAGCGCTCTGCTACGCTCGCCCCCGCGACGATGAACCGGAATCTGCTCGCCACTTCGGGTGCGTTGGTGTTGGGCGGCCTGTTTCTGTTCTTCTACGTCTACACGTCGGCCTTCCAGGAGACGGAGACGGGTGGAACGCCCATTCCCGTCCTCGTCGCGCTCGAGGACATCCCGCTCGGCGAGCCGGTGCGCGCGGAATGGGTCGTCACGCGAGACATTCCGCAGACGTACGTGGAAGATCGGCACTTGCCGGCGAGCGCGATGCGCGAGCTGATCGGCCTGCCGCTCGCGCAGTCGGTTCACGCGGGTGAGGCGATCCTGAGCACGGATCTCTCCCCTCTCTCGGATGCGCGACGCACGCTCTCGGGCAGCATCCCCTCCGGCCTGCGCGCGATGACGATCCAGGTGCAGCATCAGGCGCTCTTCGGAGGTCTGTTGCGTCCGGGTGATCACGTGGACGTGATCGTCACGGTCGGCGACCCGCTCGTCCTTCATCAGGGCCGCACCGCGATCGTGCTCGAGAACGTGACCGTGCTCGCCGTCGGTCAGGACGTGCACGCGGAAGGTCCCGCGCAGCCGCGAACGGTCGCCGAAGCGCAGGATCGCAGCGTCCGCATGGGCCAGGCGTCGAACGCGACGCTCGAGATCACGATGGCGCAGAGCGCGCTGCTCGCGCAGTCGCGCAACCAGGGGCAGATCTTCCTGGCGCTGCGCAGCCCGGTCGACACGGCGGTGAGCGAGAACGGCTATCCCGACATCGGCCCGATGGACGTGGTCGACGCGACGCGCCGCTGGCACTTCCAGAACACCGGCCCGCGCTCGCTCCTCGCGGCGCTGCCGCTGCTGCCCGATCAGTACGGCGACGCAGACGGGTTCGTAGCCTCGCCGTTCTGACGTTTGTCTTCCGGAGCGCGCGTCGCGCGTGTGGCCCGCAGCCGCGTTCGCGATTCGATCGCGTGGTGCTCGCTCGTCTTCGACCCTAAGGCCGAAAGGCGCCTTCGTGCGTCAGGAGCCACTGCTTGCGCGGGAGGCCTCCGGCGAAGCCCGTGAGCGCGCCGTGGGCGCCGATGACGCGGTGACACGGAACGACGATCGAGAGTGGGTTGCGCGCGACCGCCGAACCGACGGCGCGCGCGGCCTTCGGACGCCCGATCGCCGCCGCGATCGCGCCGTACGTGCGCGTCTGTCCGCGAGGAATGCGCGCGAGCTCGTCCCAGACGGTGCGCTCGAGCTCGGTCCCCTGCGCCGAGGTGCGAAGACGGACGCGATGCGTCGGATCGGCGAAGTACGCGCGCAGCTCCTCTTCGGCCTCGTCGAGCACGGCGCTGGACCCGACGCGCGTCTCGCCGACGCGCGGCGCGGGCCGATGGCCCTCGAAGTAGACACCGATCAGCGCGCGCGCATCGGCGTAGAGCGTGAGCGAGCCGAGCGGCGATCGCACGCGTCGGCAGAACAGCGCTCGGGTCTCGGTCGTGGGATTCATGGCTTGGCTCCTTCGTCGGTCCATAGATGCATCGCGGCATACGCGCGAAACGGTCGCCATCGATCGGCGCGGGCGAGCGCGTCCTTGCCGAGACGGCGTGCGAGCACGAGATCGCCGATCGGAAACGCGTCGGCATCGCGCATGGCGCGCATCGCGATCACCTCGGCCGTGAAGGGTCCGATCCCCGGCAGCGCGACGAGGCGCGCCACGATCTCCCGCGGCGCCGTCGTGCCCGAGAGATCGATCCGACCGCTGGCGATCGCACGGCAGAGCGCCGACAGCGCACGCCCTCGCGCGAGCGGCATCCCGATCGCCGCGAACCGCTCGGGCGAGAGGTCGGCCAGCGTCGCGGCGTCGGGAAAAATGCGATCGAGGCCTTCGATCGCGGGCGCGATCGGACGGCCGAAGCGCTCGGCCACGCGGCTCGTGAGCGTGGTCGCCGCGGCGAGCGTGACCTGCTGCGCGAGCACCGCTCGAATCGCCGCCTCGAACGGATCGATCGCGCCCGGCACGCGCAGCCCGGGCCGCTTCTTCACGAGCGGCGCGAGCGTGCGATCGGTCCCGAGCGCAGCCGCGACGCGATCGGGATGCGCATCCAGGTCGAAGAGATCACGAACGGCACGCGCGAGCTTCGCCGCGTGCGGCGCGAGTGACATCGAGAGCCGAAGACCGAGCGCGTCGCGACCCGGCAGAGGCGCCACGCGGATCCAGCCGGCGTCGGCACCGATCGCGATCGCACGCTCGTAGCATCCGTCCACCGCGCGCTCGATGCCCGCGATCGCTCGCGGCGCGACGAACGAGAGCAATGCGCGCCAATCGAGCGGGCCGCGATAATCGAGCCGCAGCCGCAGATCGGGGCCGTCCTCGCTCGGTCGATCGATCGCGCGGCGCACGTCCGAGGGTTTGCGCGCGAAGCGCTCGACGAACGCCGCATTGAAGCGCCGCACGCTGCCGAAGTCGGCCCCGAATGCGACCTGGGCGAGCGGGAGCGTGGTGTCCGTGAGCAACTGCTTCGCGACACCGAGACGCCGCGTCGTCTCGATCTCGATCGGCGTGACGCCGAGCTCGCCCTCGAGCGTGCGCCGCAGATGGCGTGACGTGACGCCGAGCCGCGATGCGAGCGTCTCGACGTCGCCTTCCGAGAGCGCGCCTCGCTCGATCGCGTCGAGCGCCGCCGTGACGAGCCGTGGGCGCGCATCGACCGAGGCCATGCCCGGCGCGAGCTCGGGCCGACAGCGGAAGCACGCGCGGAACCCGGCGCGCTCGGCCTCGGCGGCGTGTGCGTAGAACGTGCAGCGATCGGCACGCGGTGTGCGCGCAGGACACACCGGCCGGCAGTAGATGCCCGTCGTCGAGACGCCGACGAAGAACACGCCGTCGAAGCGCGCATCGCGCGAGACCAGGGCGCGATGGCAGGCGCGAGAGTCGAGAGGCGAGCGCACGGAGAGGTCTGTACCGCGGGGCCGCTGGCGCGTCTGGCCGTTTTCGGACATGGCCGCGAGAAGGGCCGAGCGCGCTCGGGCGAGTAGACTCCCGGCCTGTGCGACCGC
The DNA here is from genome assembly GCA_964429305.1 of uncultured Sandaracinaceae bacterium. Lineage (GTDB taxonomy): Bacteria > Myxococcota_A > Polyangia > Polyangiales > Sandaracinaceae > JBBSAT01. Next base: position 10,356 of record CAYSCF010000079.1, read on the forward strand.
TCGCTCTCGTTCTCGTCTTCGTCGGTAGCTGCGCACCACCAGCGCCGCCGCCCGCCGATCTCTCGGTCGCCGCCGCGTCGAGCCTCACGGACGTCGTGCCATCGATCGCCAGCGCGCAGCACGTGCGTGTCGAAGGACATTTCGACGCGAGCTCCGCGCTCGCGCGACAGATCGAAGTGGGCGCGCCGGTCGACGTGTTCCTCAGCGCCGACGACGCGTGGGCCGACCACGTCATCGCGGCAGGTTTCGCCGGCGCGAGCGATCGCGTCGCGTTCGCGACGAACCATCTCGTCGTCGTCGTTCCCGCGGGCGCGACGAGCGTGCCGGGGTCGCTCTCGGATCTGGTTGCGCTCGAGCACGTCGCCGTGGCCGCCGCCGAGGTCCCCGCGGGTCGAATCGCGCGCGCCGCGCTGACACACGAGGGCCTGCTCGACGTGATGACCGCGCGTCTCGTCGACGTCCCGAACGTGCGCAGCGCGCTCGCGTGGGTCACGCGCGGCGAAGCGCAGGCGGCGATCGTGTACGCGACCGATGCGCGCGTGGAGCCCCAGGTCCGCGTCGCGTTCGAGATCCCGGTCGAGGCGGCGCCCGCCGTCGTCGACGTCGCCGTCGCACTGCACGGTGATCACCGCGAGGCAGCGCTCGCGTTCGTACGTGCGCTGCGCTCGCCCGAGAGCCAGGCCGTGCTGCTCGCGGCGGGATTCGGACCGCCACCGTGAGCTCGCTCGTCAGCCCGACGCTCCTCTCGTTCCTCGTCGCCGGGCTGGGCGCGCTCTTCGGCTTGCCGATCGCGGTCGCGCTCGGTCATCGGCTCGCGCATCTGCGCGGAGTCGGTCGCATCGCGCTCTCGACGCTCGTGCTCTTGCCGCTCGCGCTGCCGCCGGTCGTCACGGGCTATCTGCTCCTCTTGCTCCTCGGTCGCCGCGGGCCGCTCGGCGCGGTGCTGGCCGAGCTCGGCGTCCACGTCGTGTTCTCCACCACCGGAGCCGTCATCGCTGCGCTCGTCGTCGGCTTGCCGCTCTACGTCGTCGCGGCACGTCGCGCGTTCGAGTCGATCGATCCGCGCTTGATCGACGTCGCCCGCTCGCTCGGCGCATCGCCTACGCGACGGTTCTGGCAGATCGAGCTCCCGCTCGCGCGCCGCGGCATCGCGACCGGTGCGCTGCTCGCGTTCGCGCGTGCGCTGGGCGAGTTCGGCGCGACGATCGTGCTGGCCGGCGACGTCCCCGATCGCACGCGCACGCTCCCGCTCGCCGTCTACGCCGCGCTCGCGCGCCCGGGCGGCGAGGCGACGGCGGCATCGCTGGCCGCGATCAGCGTCGCTCTCTCGGTGCTCGCGCTCGTCGTGTTCGAGCTGGGTGCGGAGCATCGCGCATGAGCTTCTCGACGCTCGCCTTCGATCTCCAGATCCGCGTCGGTGCGCGCACGGTGCACTGCCAGCTCGAGTCGTTCGCCGAGCGCATCGCGATCGTGGGGCCATCCGGCGTCGGCAAGACGACGCTGCTGCGCGCGATCCTCGGCCTCGGTGACGCGACGGGCTCGCTCTCGCTGCACGAGGAGCGCCTCGACGGGCGGGTCGCCGAAGATCGCGGCTTCGGCTGGGCGCCACAGGACGGCGCGCTCTTTCCGCATCTCGACGTGTACGGAAACCTCGCGTTCGCGTCGGTGGAGAAGCCCGCGGAGCGGATCGCGGAGCTCGTCGGCGTGACGGGGCTTCTCGCGCGATCGATCGGCGAGCTCTCGGGCGGCGAGTGCCAACGCGTCGCGATCGGCCGTGCGCTCGCCCGCAAGCCGCGCCTCATCGTGCTCGACGAGCCTCTCTCCGCGCTCGATCGCGAGGCACGCCGCTCGATGGCGGCCGCGATCGAGCAGGAGCGCGCACGCATCCGTGCGGTCCTGGTCTTCACGAGCCACGACGAGAGCGACGTGAGCGCGCTCGCCGACGAGGTCTACGTCATGGACGAGACCGGAACGCTCACGGAGCGTGCTTCGCCGGGATGAACGTCATGGCGCGCTCGGCGAGCGCCGTGATCGTCAGCGATGGGTTCACGCCGGGGTTCGCACTGACCGCCGATCCGTCGATGACGAAGAGCCCGTCGTAGCCGAACACGCGGTGCTGCGCGTCGATGACGCCGTGTTGTGCGTCGGTGCCCATGCATGCGCCGCCGAGGATGTGCGCCGTCGTGGGCGTGCCCGCGAGGGTCTCGGTCGCCATCGTCATCGCCACGCCGCCCACCTTCTTCGCGAAGCGCGTCGCGAGATCGGTCGCTTCTTCCATGAACGCGGTCGGAGCCTTCGTTCCGGGATCGAGCGCGGTGACGAGCCCCTCGCGCATGCCCGTGAAGAGCGAGCGACCGAGCTCGAGCGAGAGCGTGCCCTCGAGCGTGCGCATGTAGAGCAAGATCTGCGACTGCTTGGCGAAGTCTTTCGCGCGATACGCGCGCGCCCACAGTCCCGGCTGTCGCAGGAAGCCGCGCACCGTGCCGCCGATGCGCGTGAGCACGTTGCCGCCCGGCGCATGCGGCAGAGAGAGCAGCGAGAAGAAGCCCGAGCCCGCGCCATAGCGCACGGGCTCGATGTGGCTGTGCTCGTCGGTGTGGAGGATCGACGTGATCGCGACGCCCTTGCTGAAGTCGTCGTCGGGGTTCGGCGAGATGATCCCGATGAGCGCCTCGTTGTTCGTGCGCACCATCTTGCCGACCTTGTCCGAGAGCTTCGGCAGGCCGCGTGGATCGCGCTTCATCTTCAAGAGCAGCGGGATGGTTCCCATCACGCCGCCCGAGAAGATCACGTTGGTCGCGTCGATGTTCTCGCCCCCCGAGCGAGATCGCGTCTCGACCACGTAGCCGCCGCCGTCTTTGCTGCGCACCGCGATCACTTCGGTCTCGGGCCGCACCTCGACGCCGCGCTTCTCGGCGAGATAGAGATAGTTCCGATCGAGCGTGTTCTTCGCGCCGACGCGGCATCCGGTCATGCACGCGCCGCAGAAGTTGCAGCCGGTGCGCGCCGGTCCCTCGCCCGCGAAGTACGGATCGGGCACTTCCACGTCGGGCTGACCGAAGAAGACGGCGACGTCGGTGGGCTGCATCTGATCGCCGCGACCGATGTCCTCGGCGATCTCGCGCAGCACGCGATCGCCGCGCGTGATCGTCGGGTTCGGCGCCGCACCGAGCATCGTCTTGGCGGTCGCGTAGTGGCGCGAGAGCTCCTTCTTCCAGTCGGCGAGCGAGGCCCAGCTGCCGCTCGTGAAGAACGCATCCTTCGGCAGCGGCAGCGTGTTGGCGTACACGAGCGAGCCGCCGCCCACGCCGACGCCGTGCAGGATCGTCACGTGCTGGAAGAACGACATCTGGAAGATGCCGCGCAGCCCGAGCGCCGGCTCCCAGAGCCATCGCTTCACGTCCCAGTTCGTCTTGGGGAAGTCTTCCTTCGCGAAGCGCCGGCCCTTCTCGAGCACGAGCACGCGGTAGCCCTTCTCGACCAGTCGTAGCGCCGAGACGCTGCCGCCGAAGCCCGAGCCGACGATCACGAAGTCCCACGGTTTGGACATGCGCGCGGAGGATAGCGCGCGACGAGCGAACCGATCGCTAATGCGAGTAGGTCACCGTGAACGGCCGCGCTTGGACGATCACGGGGTGGTGATCGGCGCCCGCGATCAGGAACTCGACGTCGACCGCGTTGCTTCCGTCGGGAAAATGGGGCTCGAAGTGATCGTGGATCGTCACGAGCACGTCCGTGAGGCGCAGCACCTCCGCGTCGCTCAAGATCGGCGCGCCGTCCGTGCGCGAGCTGCGCGAGAGGACCTCGGGCTCGCGCTCGGGCAGGTACGTGAGCACGAGGAACTGCTCGGGCACCTCGTCGCTGCCCGCGCCCGTCACCGAGCCGTCCATCGTCTGTGCGTCGATGAGCACCGCCGGGCGTCGCTCGTCGAACGGGTTGGCCGTGATCGCGACGCCGTTCGCGATGCCGTCGTCGACCGAGGCCTGGACGAGCACCGCCATCGCGACGCGCGCGTGATCGATGCGATACCACTCGCGCTCCTCGTGCGCGCCGAGGTTGAAGACACTGGACCAGATGCGTGCGAGCGCGCTCGCGATCTCGGCGTCGCTCGGATCGTGCGGAGCGATCGCCGACGAGTAGAGACCCGCGCCGTTGAACCCCGGGAGATCCTCGGCGTTGGTGCTCGAGCGGAAGCGCAATCGTCCGCTCGCGCCGAGCGCGACGATCGACGTGCGCACGCGTGTGACGAGCGCAGGATCGACGGGAGCGGACGCGATCCGTGCCCGCAGCGCCTCGAGCCGCGTCGCGCGTACGCCGGCGTCGGCGGCGAACGATGCGTCGGCGAGCATCGCGTCGATCTCGGGCCGGATGCCGTTTCGCGCGAGGTGCTCGACGAAGTAGCGCACGGGCACGACGAAGCCGGCCGGAACCTCGACGCCCGGCAGCTGGGTCGCCTCGCCGAGGTTGGCGGCCTTGGCGCCCGCGAAGTCGACGTCGTCGATGCGCAGATCGCGCAGCGAGACCAGGCGTGCCTCGTCCGCATCGAGCCGCGGCGAGAACGGCTGCGACGGGCGGATTCCCGCCCAGAAGGCCTCCGCCTCGGCGAGCGGCGCTTCGGCGATCGAGAGATCGGTCTCGCCCACGACCAATCGTGCGAGCCTTCCTTCCAGCCTGGTGAAGCGGGCGTCGCCGATCGCATCGCGCACGGCGGCGTCGGGCGATCCGCGGTTGGCGCTCAAGAGCGCGATGTGCGCGAGCGGCGCCTGGAAGCGCGACGTGATCATCGCCGCGCACACCGGCACGTCGTCGGGCACCTCTTCCATCACGAGGATCTGGTTGGGGCGCACGCTCGCGGGATCGAGGTGCCCCTGGACGAGGCGCACGTAGCCGTACGCCATGCCTCGCTCCAGGGGCTCGTAGCTCCAGCCAGCGTGCAGCGTCTCGTCGCGCACGACAGGCAGGGCACCTGCCGGCAACGACGCGAGCGTGCGCTCGTGCTGATCGGAGATCGGATGGAATGCGAGTGCATCCCCGAAGTAGACGCGCGATCGCACGAGCGCGAAGCAGTCGCCGAGCGCCTGTCCGCTCATCGTGTCGCCGGCGAGGATCTCGAGCACGAAGCGATCCTGATCGCGATAGCGCACCAGCGATCCGAGCCAGAAGCGGCGCTCGGGCCGGCGATACTCGGACACGTAGAACTCCATCGGCCCCGAGATGCGGCCGCCCGCGCGATCGAGGTGTGCCCGCGCGAAGTCGTAGTGCGAGTCGTAGCGATTCGAGTCGAGGAAGTAGACGTGCGGCGTGCCGGCCGCGTCGCGGTCGGACAGATCGATCACGAACTTCACTTCCTCGACGTGCGCGACCGTGCGGGCTTCGAGCCTCGATGCGAGCGCCTCCCAGGCGCTCGCATCGGCGATGGCCTCGGCGTGGTCGGGAGGGCTCGGATGCGCGGCGTGTGCGCCGCACGCGAGAAGAATCATCGTCAGCGCGATCGTGGTGCCCCGAGCCACGCGCGCGAGGATAGCCGAAGCCTTCAGTCGGCGAGCGCGCGCAGCCAACGGATGCGCGCGAGCCAGTCGAGCGCTTCGACGCGCTGGCCTTCGTCGCCGCTCTGCACGATCGACTCGAACACGCTCTGCGCGCGATCGAGGTGCCCGGTGCGCGCCGCCACCACGCCCTCGAGTCGCAAGGCCTCGCGCTCGATGCGCTCGCCGGGCAGACCGAGCGCGCGCGCGTGCTCGATGCGGGGCGCGGCGAGATCGTAGCGCTGACGGAAGATCATCTGACGCGCGATCAGATAGTCGGCCAATCCGTCGCCACCGAGATCGCGCAGCCGCGCGAGCGCTTCGATCGTCGTCGCGCCGTCGTGCGTGCGACGGCCGCTCGGCACCAGCACCTCGGTGAGTGGTCCGAGCACGCTCGCGCCGCGATCGATGCCGAGCAGCTTCACTTCGAGCTGCCGCGCCTGATCGTCGGAGAGCGGCTCGCTCGTGCTGCGCTCGTAGAGCTCGCGCGCGGGCGCGAGCTCGCCACGCGAGAGATACGCATCGGCCAGCTCCGTGCGACCGCTCGTCCGCACGGCGGCCGGCATGTCCTCGGCGTGCTCCAGCGCATCGAGCGCCTGCCGTGCCTCGTCGAAGCGTCCGAGCCGTGCGAGCGCGCCGATGCGATGCGGGGTCATCGTGGCGAGGCCCGGATCGATCCCGAGGATCGCGTCGCACGCCTGGAGCGCCCCGTGATCGTCGCCCGCGGCCTCGTCGCTCTCGAGGCTCGCTTCGAGCGCCGCGATCGCGTGCGGGCAGACCTGCGAGAAGATGGCCGAGCGCGCGAAGCGCAGTCGCGCGAGCGGGATCGCCTGCGGCGGCAGCTCCACGGTTCGCAGGAACGCGAGCCACTCGTCTTGCGCCTGCGCGAGCGGCTCGCCGAGCGCGAGCGCGTAGTCGCCGGTGCGATAGAGGACGTGCACCGCGTGCGGACCGCGCGTGTCGAGCACCCATCGGATGAACGATCCGTTCGCCGTATACGCGCGACCCGCGGGCTGCAAGAGAAAGCCGAGCCCGGAGGCGTCTTCGAGCTCCGGTGCACGATCGATCTCGCTCATCGCGCGCGCCCACTGATGCGGCGTCAGGCCCTCGCGGCTGTCCCACGCGACGGCCACCGCGACGCCTTCGACGATCCCGGGCGAAGGAAAGAGGCCGCCCAGACTGCCCGAGATCCGGAACGGTCCGACGCCGGTCGCCGCCGCCACCACGTGCACGATCTCGTGGAAGAGCACCGGATGTGGATCGGGCCCGAGCTGCAGGTACACCTCGTCGCGCCACGGCTTGGCGATGTACGTGCCGCTCGCTCCCATGAGCTCGCGCTTCTCGGCAGGGCTGCGGAAGAAGAACGCCGTGATGCGCCCTGGATGCGTGATGCCGAGCACGTGCTCGGCGCGATCGACCCGGAAGTCGCACTCGTCGCGCAGCGTCTCGGCTTGCTCGCGCGGTAGCTCGCGCGGGACGATGACGGTGCAGCGCTCGCCTTCCAGCGCGGCGCCGAGCGCTTCGCGGATCGACGCCGACGTGCTGCGATGGCCGAGCTCGGGGCCGAACACCTCGCCTGCGACGCCCGTCACGACGAAGAGGATCGCGAGCGGGATCGTGATCGGATGAACGCGCAGCGCGGCGAACGTCGGACGTGCATCGTGGCGCCACGCGAAGAGCAGCGTCGTCACCGCGCCGAGCCAGCAGGCCGACAGACCTCGGAACGACACGTACGTCGAGGTGATCGAGATGTCCGGATCGTAGAGCGAGCCGGGGAAGTACCCGACGAAGTGCGAGTACGCGAAGATCGCGGGCGTCGAGTAGAAGCGCATCACGCCGGCGAGCGCGACGATCACCGGCAAGAAGAACGCGAGCACGCTGATCGTGCGCGGACGGCCCGCCACGAGGCCGAGCAGCGCGCCCGATCCGATCGCCAGCGCGCATCCCGCGAGCGGGCCGAGCAGGAAGAACGCGATGCCCTCGAGCGGCGCACACCAGCGCGCGCGCAACGCGCCGAAGAAGAGCCCGAAGAACGGGATCGCGAGCACCACGACGCTCGCATCGATCGCCTCGCGCACGGCGGACCCGATCGATCCTTCTCCGCGCATCAGGACGATGCGGCACGCCATCAGACAGAGCATCGAGGGCAGCACGAGCCCGAGAACCAGCGCGCTCTCCACGCCGTGCACGGCGAGCAGTGGCGAGACGAAGCACGCGAGGGTGGTGATCGATGCCACGATCATCGCCGCGCGCACGACGCGTCGCTTCAGCAGCTCCCTCACGCGAGCGTGCCCACGAAGTCGAGATAAGCGGCGAGCGTCTCGCGTGGCGCTTCGACCTGCGGGTAGTGACCGACGTCGAGGCGCACGATCTTCGTCTGCGGCCGCAGCTCGAGCAAGCGCGCGACCATGTGCGCGCCGCTCACGGGATCCTGGATGCCGTTGATGACTACGAGCGGCACCTCGGTCTCGAGCAACGCTCCGACCCAGCGCTCGCGATGCTCGACGCGCTCGCGCATGTAGCCGATGAGCCCAGCGAGCGCCTGCATCCCGTGATCGCGCGAGGCGAGCTGCCAGAACGCGTGCAGGTCGGCGGCCGTCGGCTTCGTGTCGGGCCCGAAGATCGCCGACAGCGATCGCGAGAACGAGCGCTCGCTCGAGAGCTGCGCGACGACCGGTCCGAGGGGCGATGCGAGCAGACGCTGGATCCGACGCGGGCGGTGCGTCTCGGGAAAGAGGCCGCCGTTCAAGAACGCGATCGAGCGCACGCGACCGGTGCGCCGCGCGAGCAGCTCCTGACCGACCGTCACGCCGTAGTCGTGGACGAGCGCGTCGAAGCGATCGATCCCCAGCTCGTCGAGCAGCGCGAGGTGCAGATCGGCCTGCTCGGCGATGGTGTAGCGATGTCCGCGCGGCTTGGCCGAGAAGCCGAAGCCGAGCATGTCGGGCGCGATGACGTCGAAGCGCGACGTGAGACCAGGCCAGATCGGCGTCCAGTCCCAGCTCGAGGTCGGGTAGCCGTGCACGAGCAAGAGCGGCGGGCCGCTGCCCTGGCGTCGGTAGAAGACACGACGACCGCGGAAGTCGAAGAACGCTCCCGCCTCACGCCACGACTCGATGGAGATCATCCGCTCGGGATCGTCACGACGGAGGCGCCGCTGCGACGGGCGGTGGGGGCACCGAGGTGCGACCGCCGGGCCCCGACTCGAGATCGAGCACGAGCGGCAGCACCTCGTCGATGCGGCTCACCAGCATGATCTCGAGATCTTTCTTGATGAGCTCCGGCACGTCGTCGAGGTCCGCCTCGTTGCGCTTCGGGAGCACGACACGCTTGAGGCCCGCGCGATGCGCCGCGAGACACTTCTCTTTGATGCCCGTGATGGGCAGCACGTTGCCGCGCAGCGTGATCTCGCCGCTCATCGCGACGTCGGGACGTACGCGCAGCTTCGTGAGCATGGATGCGAGCGCGACGAAGATCGTGACACCCGCCGACGGCGTGTCGCGACCGATCATGCCGCCGGGGATGTGGACGTGGATGTCCATCTTCGTCGTGAAGTCGCGCGGCAGCCCGAGCGCTTCGGTGTGCGCGCGGATGTACGTGAAGGCGGCCGCGACCGACTCCTTCATCACGTCGCCGACCTTGCCCGTGAGGTGCATCTGTCCGCTGCCGGGCATCTGCTGCGCCTCGATGAACATCAGCTCGCCACCAGCCGGCGTCCACGCGAGGCCCGCCGCGACGCCCGGATGCGAGACCTTCTCGGCCTGCGTGCGATCGAAGCGCGCAGGTCCCAGCACCTTCTCGATGTAGGCGGGCTCGGCGAGCTGCCGGACGTCCTCGCCCTCTGCGAGGCGCACGGCGACCGCGCGACAGACGCTCGCGATCTTCTGCTCGAGATTGCGCACGCCCGCTTCGCGCGTGTAGCTGTCGACGAGGAAGTCCACCGCCTCGTCGGTGAAGTCGAGCCGTCCCGGCGAGAGCCCGTGCTCGCTGAGCTGGCGCGGGATCAAGAAGCCCTTGGCGATCGCCAGCTTCTCGTCGCGCGTGTATCCGGCGAGCTCGATGACCTCCATGCGGTCGAGCAGCGGCCGCGGGATCGTGTCCTTGCGGTTCGCCGTCGCGATGAAGAGCACCTGCGAGAGATCGAGCTGCACCTCGAGGTAGTGATCGACGAACGTCGAGTTCTGCTCGGGGTCGAGCACCTCGAGCAGCGCCGATCCCGGATCGCCGCGGCCGTCCGACGCCATCTTGTCGACCTCGTCGAGCAGCATCACGGGATTGCGCGATCCCGCCTGCTTCATGCCCGAGACGAAGCGACCCGGATACGCGCCGACGTACGTGCGGCGATGGCCGCGGATCTCGGCCTCGTCCTGCACGCCACCGAGCGCGACGCGCACGAAGTTGCGGCCGGTCGCGCGCGCGATCGACTTGGCGAGCGACGTCTTGCCCACGCCGGGCGGCCCGACGAAGCAGAGGATCGGCCCCTTGATGTCGCTCTTGAGGCGCCGCACCGCGATGTACTCGACGATGCGTCGCTTGATCTTCTCGAGACCGTGGTGGTCCTCGTCGAGCACGCGCTTGGCCTCGCCCACGTCGAGGCGATCGGCCGTCGTCTTTCCCCACGGCAGATCGGCGAGCCACTCCACGTAGTTGCGGCACACCTGGTACTCGGCGCCGTTCGGGCTCATCGAGCGCATGCGGCTGAGCTGCTTGCGCGCGGCCTTCTCGGCGTCGCTCGGCATCTCGGCGCGCGCGATGCGCTCGCGCAGGAGCTCGACCTCGTCGTCGTCCTCGGCCTCGCCGAGCTCCTTCTTGATCGTCTTCATCTGCTGACGCAGCAGGATCTCGCGCTGCGAGCGCGACATCTCTTCCTGCACCATCGTCGAGATCTCTTTCTTGACCTTGTAGACCTGCGACTGCCGGCCCACGAGCTCGAGCACGCGGCGCAGGCGCTCGCGCACGTCGAGGATGGCGAGGATCGCCTGCTTCTGCGTCGTCGCGACCGGGAGGTTGGCCGCGACGTGATCGGCGAGCGAGCCAGGATCGTGCACGTTGTCGAGACCGGCCACCGCCTCGCGCGGCAGCGTCGGGAGCAGCTCGAGAAGCTTTCGCGCCTGCGTCTTGAGAGAAACGCCGAGCGCGTCGATCTCCACGTCGCGCACGGGTAGCTCGGCGATGCGCTCGACCCGCGCGCGCATGTAGGGCTGACGGCCGACCGGCTCGAGGATCCGCATCCGGGCGATGCCCTGAAGGACCACCGAGTAGTTGCCGCTCGACAGGCGGATCACCTTCAGCACGCGCGCGACGGTGCCGAGCTCGTAGACCTCGGAGAACTCCGGATCTTCGACCTCGGACTCGCGCTGCGCGACGACGCCGATGGTCGGACGGTCACGCCCGAAGGACTCCTCGATGAGCCGCACGGAGCGCGCTCGGCCGACGTTCACCGGAACGACGGCGGTCGGGAAGAGCACCGAGTTGCGGAGAGGAAGGATCGGGAGGAGCTCGGGGCCCTCCGGAGGCGGAATCGAGGGGCTCGTCACGATCGATGCTTTACCACGCGAGCGTGTGCGGCGTCCCACGCGCGCCCTTCAGGAAACCCGGAAGAACAGTCGATCCGGCTTGGCGCGTCACCTGCTCATTTCGTGGTTGGCACTTGCCGGCGAGTTGGATAGAAACTGGACCGCCTCGGCCGAGTGTCGGACACTTGCTTACATCGACGCACTCCTGTTTCACCGAGGTGATGCTGCCGTGACCACGAAGACCTTCACTGCTCTCTCCGTTTGTTTGCTCGGGCTCGCGCTCGGCGGCTGCAACGGAGCCTTCGTCGGAAACTTCTTCGTCCTCTTCGTCTCGGCCGGCATCTTCTTCGGGACGCTGAACCTGGGGCGTTTCTCGCCTGATCGCCTGACGGGGGGTGCGCCTCGCACGCCTGCCAAGGGCAGCAGCGCCACCGAGTCGAGCTCGTAGTACCGCGCCCACCGCGCGCGCTACCATCGCCCGCGTGATGGATCGCCAGTGAACGATGCGCTGCGCGCGCCCGCGCCCTACCGGCCCCTCTCCGAGCTGACGCTCGCCGATCTCGAGAGCATTCGGCTCCTGCTGCGCGGCGGCTCGGTGATCGACTGGGCGCGCCTCGCGTTCCGCACCGAGCAGGACGTCAACGAGTTCGTCGCCGCGCACGAGTTCGATCTCGGCGATCCTGCCAGCCGCGCGCGTAGCGAAGCGATCAAGAACGCGGCGATCCAGTACCTGCGCCGCAACTTCGACTTCCCGATCCCCAAGCCGGTGTCGGACGCGAGCGTCGCCGAGCTCATGCTCGTCGCGAGCGGCCGCGGCCATCGCCAGCTCTGCGCCTGCACGATCTTGAAGGTGATGCACATCATCCATCACCTCGAAGCGCGCGAGCTGCTCTACATGCTCCCGATCTCCGACCAAGACGTCTTCCATCTCGTCGAGCAGAAGGTCTATCGCGTCATCGGCAGCATGCTGGCGCGCGGTCTGCCGATCCTCGAGTTCGTCGGCGGCCGCAAGAACAAGGACTCGCTCTACAGCAAGCTGCTCTCCAAGAAGGAGACGCACGCCGCGCAGATCTACGACAAGCTGCGCTTCCGCATCGTCACGCGCTCGCAGAACGACGTGTTCCCCGTGCTCGGCTACCTCGAGCGGATGCTCTTTCCGTTCAACTACATCGTGCCCGGCGAGAGCACGAACACGATGTTCGATTTCCTCGGCTACGTGCGCAGGCATCCGTCGCTCTCGGAGGTCGGCCGCGAGATCACGCCGCTGCCCGAAGACGACGTGCAAGAGAACGCGAACGACAACGTGTTCAGCTCGCAGAGCTATCGCATCGTGCACTTCGTCGTGGATCTGCCGGTGCGCCTGCCCGACGACATCCTCGATCTCGCACCGCCCGCCGCGCTCGGCCTCGGTCGCGTCGTGTTCGCGCAGGCCGAGTTCCAGGTCGTCGATCGCGAGACCGAGCAGAGCAACGAGCTCGGCGACGCGAGCCACGACGCGTACAAAGACCGCCAGAAACAAGCGGTCGTTCGTCGTCTCAAGCTGGGCGCCGTCGGCGCGGAGCGCACGGGCCCCGCGATCGTGATGCCGCCCGCGCCACCTGCGCGCCCGAGCACGATCCCGCCGCCCAAGCCGGCCTCGACCAAGCCCAGCCCGCCCCGCACGCAGCCGCGCCGCAAGAAGCGCCGACGCTGAGCGCAGCGACGATGGCGCGTGATGGGATCGCGACCTGGTTCTTCGCGCTCGTGATCGTGCGCGAGGCAGACCGCTTCCTGCTGGTGCACGAGCGCAAGCACGGGCAGGGCTGGTACCTACCCGCGGGACGCGTCGAGCCGGGCGAGACGCTCGCCGAAGCCGCGATCCGCGAGACGCGAGAAGAGTCGGGCGTCGAGATCGCCCTCGAAGGCTTGATGCGTCTCGAGCATCGACCGCTGGGGAGCGAGGCGCGCGTGCGAGCGTTCTTCCTCGCCCGACCGCTTCCGGGCTCATCGCCGCGCACGACGCCGAACGAGCACTCGCTGGAGGCGCGCTTCGTCACGCTCGACGAAGCGTCCGCGCTTCCCCTGCGCGGCGACGAGGTGCTCGAGCTCTTGCGCTACGCCGCGACCGACCCGGCGCCGCTACCGATGTCGATGGTCGTCGTCGAGGGAACGCCCTAGCAGGCTGCTGAAAAAGTGGAGTTGCGAGCCGGACAGCCATGCTCCGCTCGC
>CAYSCF010000080.1:0-23532 GCA_964429305.1 uncultured Sandaracinaceae bacterium
TCGCGTCGCGCGTTCGTCGAGCGGCTGGAGCGCGTCGTCGTGTTCGGTCGCCCGCCCGAGCCCGATCTGCAGGACCTGGCGCAGATGCGCGAAGCCTCGCCCATCACGTTCCCGCGTCGCGAGCAGCAGTGCACCGAGGACATCCACGCGCGCTTCTTCCAGTCGCCCGCGCATCCGATCGCGGGGCAGACGGTCCGCTTCATCGTGACGACCGACGACGATCCGGGCCTCGCCGTGATCGAGGTGCTCGATCGACGCGGCAACCGCACGCGCCCGCCGATGCATCGCCTCGGCGGCCCGCCGTTCGCGCGCTGGGTCGAGATCCCGAACGCCGGCTACGGCCGTTATCAGATGGCGCTCGGCGACGGCGATCACGTGATCGCCTGCGACTTCTTCGGTGTCGCACGGTACCCACCCGATCCGCCCGATCCCTCGACGCTGCCGCTGCCGCCCTACCCAGCCGTGTGGACGCCGCGCATCGCGTGGGAGGCCGACACCGAGGCGTTCTTCGCCGCGTTCGTGGAGGCGCTCTTCGCGTTCCCCGAGGGCGACGATCGCACCTGGCAAGGCCTCTCGACGTTGCTGCGCGATCCCACGCACAACCTGCTCTACGATCATCTCGGCCTCGGCGAGGACTCGGCGACCGAACAAGACCTGCACGGCAACACGATCCCGACGCTGGACCTCACGCCCGACTGCGCCGACCTGCCGTATTTTCTCCGCGCGTACTTCGCGTGGAAGCTGCACCTTCCGTTCGGCATGCGCCGCTGCAGCCGCGGTCGCGCCGGCATGCCGCCGACGTGCGAGGAGATCCCCGCGACGAGCACGATGGAGCACTCGTTCCCGAACGAGGTCGAAGCGTTCGAGTGGTTCGCGACGCACATGATCTCGTCGTACGTGCACTCCGCGACCGCACGCACGGCGCCGCGCGACGACAACACCGACCTCTATCCGATCGCGATGAACCGCGCCGCGATCCGTCCCGGCACCGTGTTCGCGGATCCCTACGGTCATCTCATCGTCGTCGCACAGTGGATCCCCGAGCGGCCCGGCCACTGGGGCTCGCTCATCGGCGCGGACGCGCAGCCCGACGGAACGATCGGCCGCCGGACGTTCTGGCGCGGCACGTTCCTGTTCACGAGCGACACGCGCGACGTGGGCGCGGGCTTCAAGGCTTGGCGCCCGATCGTGTACGACGACGAAACGCTGACGTACACCGAGATCCCGAACGAAGATCTCGACCGCCGCTCGGGCTTTCTTCCGTTCTCGCGCGAGCAGTACGAGGGCACGACCGACGACTGGTACGACCGCATGGAGACGCTGATCGATCCGCGCCCCGTCGATGCGAACGATCGGATGGTCGCGCTCGTGGATGCGCTCGAGGAGAGCGTCGTGCGCCGCGTGCAGTCGATCGACACGGGCGAGACCTACTTCCGCGAGCATCCCGGCACGATCGTTCCGATGCCCGAGGGCATCGACGTCTTCCAGACCGAGGGCGCGTGGGAAGACTTCAGCACGCCGTCGCGCGACATGCGGCTGCTCGTCGCGATCGACACCGTGATGGGATTTCCGGACGCGGTGCAGCGGCGTCCCGAGCGCTCGGGCATCGCTCCCGGCGACGTGGAGCGCGTGGTGGCCGAAGTGCGCATGCGACGCGATCACGAGCTCGCCGCGCGTCACTTCGACTACACGCGCAGCGATGGCTCGCACTTCACGCTCACGCTCACGGACGTGGTGCAGCGTGCGACGGCGTTCGAAGTGTCGTGGAACCCGAACGACTGTCCGGAGATCCGCTGGGGCGCGCCGAGCGGCAGCACGGAGGCGGCCACGTGCGCGCGGCGCGCGCCTCCCGATCAGACCGCGACGATCGAGCAGACGATGCGCGCTTGGTTCCACGCACGAGCGCGGCCGGTCCGCTGAGCGAGCTGCCCCGCCGAGCGTCGGAGTATCCTTCGGGGCCCGAGGACATTTCGCGAACCCGTTTCCAACGTTCGCGCGTCCTCATGCGCATGAGGACGTCCCCGATGCAGGCTCGCTCGTTCGTTCCGCTCTTTTGTTCCGCCCTCGCCGCGTGCGCGTGCGGCTCGAGCGCGCCGCCGACGTCCACGACGCCGAGCGCAGCCCCGACGGCCACGGCGGACTACGAGGTCCACGAGTGGGGTCTCGTGCGCGGCGGCGCCGGTGACACACAGGTGTTCGGCGCGATCGCACCGCCGATCGACTTCAGCATGATGACCGTCGACAAGCCGGTCCTCTACTTCCACGCGCCCGCCGCGCTCACGCTCGCGTCGGTCGGCGTCGAGGCCCGAAGCGGCGGCACGTTGATCGAGACGTGGCCGCTGACGCCGCTCGGAGCGTCCGCGTCGTGGACGAACGTCCGGATCGATCCCGCGGGCGAGTGCGCGCCGTCGCCGCTGCCGACCGCCGCCGAAGCGCCGTGCAGCACGCTGGAAGCGGGCACGCAGTGCGAGACGAGCGGGCTCTCGATCGTGCGGACGGACGATGCGGCGTGCGTTCGCGTCGGAGCCAGCACGGAGCGCTTCCTGTTCTATCGCGGTCGCACGACGACGTTCACGCCGCCACTCCGCTTCGAGCGCGCGGGCGCATACGAGACCGTGCAGGTGACGAACGAAGGCGATGCGCCGATCCCCGGAATGCTCGTGCGGCTCTCGTCGAACGGGTACCAGGTGCGCTCGCTCGTCGTCGCGCCGCCGGCTCCGCATGCATCGATCGACGTCCATGCGAATTTCGACGAGGCGGCCGATCACACCACGGCCGCCGACGAAGCGAGCGACCGACGAGGCATGGACGACATGCCCGTCGCGGTCAGCACCGGTCCGGGAAGGCGCGCGTTGATCGACGCGATGCTGGAGATCGGGCTGACGCAGAGCGAGGCCGACGCATTCATGCGCGCCTGGGAAGCCGCGCTCTTCGGCCCGGGTCGCACGGCGGTCGACACGTTGAGCGCCGACGGCGAGATGGCCGATCGCGAGTCGTTCGTGTACTTCCTTCCCGACGCGGCGCTCGAGAACGTCGCACACCTCGACTTCGATCCGACGCCGAGCGGCGGCGTTCATCGCGCGATCGCCATGTGGTCGATGCTGGGCTCGTCCGGCCCGACGCACTGAGCGCGCGCGAGAGCGTCACTGACACGCAGGTGGCGCATTTCTCGCGGCGAACGCTCGACAGCGCGGGCTCTCGGAACGATGTTTCGCAACTCGCTCGATGGCCCTGCCCGACGTCGTCACCCAGAAGCTCGATGCCCTGCCGACCTCGCCGGGCGTCTACGTCTTCCTCGACAAGAAGGGAGGCGTTCTCTACGTCGGCAAGGCTCGCTCGCTCCGCAGCCGCGTGCGCAGCTACTTCCAGCCGGGCGGCAGTGACACGCGCTTCTTCATCGCGCGGCTCGATCGCGAGATCGGCGATCTCGAGACCTTCGTCGCCCAGAACGAGAAGGAAGCGGCGCTGCTCGAGAATGCGCTCATCAAGGAGCGCAAGCCTCGCTACAACTTCAAGCTCCGCGACGACAAGGACTTCCTCTCGCTGCGCCTCGACCCGCGCGAGAAGTGGCCGCGCCTGACGGTGCTGCGACGCCCCAAGCCCGACGGCGCCTGGTACTTCGGGCCGTACGACTCCGCCACGAGCGCGCGCCGCACGCTGCGCACCGTCAACCGCTTCTTCAAGCTGCGCACGTGCCGCGACACCGACTTCGAGCGGCGCCAGCGGCCTTGCCTGCAGTACCAGATCAGGCGCTGCGCCGGCCCGTGCGTGTTCGACGTCGATCGCACCGAGTATCTCGCGCAGGCCGAGCTCACGCGTCTGTTCCTCGAGAGTCGCCACGACGAGCTCGTGGTCGATCTCGAAGAGCGCATGAAGGTGGCGGCCTCCGAGCTCGAGTTCGAGCGCGCGGCGAGCTACCGCGATCAGCTGCGCGCGATCGATCGCGTGCGCGAGGTGCAGCGCGTCGACGTCGTGAAGGACGTCGATCAGGACGCGATCGGTCTGTACGTGCACGGGGATCGCGGCGAGATCGCGATCGTGCTCATCCGCGGCGGACGCATGACGAACGTGCGCACGTTCGACATCGATCAGGTCGCGCTGCCGGACGAAGAGATCATCGCGGCGTTCGTCGCGTCGTACTACGTGAGCGCGGGCTCGCTGCCCGACGAGATCTTGTTGCCCGTCGAGATCGAAGCGATGGAGGGCCTCGCCGACGTGCTCAGCGAGGAGCGACAGAAGCGCGTGCGGCTCTCGATGCCGCAGCGTGGCGGGCGCAAGGACCTGATCCGCATGGCGACCGAGAACGCCGAGCACGCGTTCAAGGAGAAGCAGCGCGAGCGAGAGGACGTGGAGGCGCGCCTCGCCGAGGTTCAGAACAAGCTGCGTCTGCCGCGACCGCCGCATCGCATCGAGTGCATCGACGTCTCGCACACCGGCGGCACCGACACGGTCGCAGCGATCACTGCGCTGCTCGACGGCGCGCCCGATCGCAAACGCTACAAGAGCTTCCACGTCCGCAAGGTCAGCGGCGGAGACGACTTCGGGGCGATGCGCGAGGTGCTCTCGCGGCGGCTCGCGAGACGTGACGAGCCCGGATGGGAGCTGCCCGATCTGCTCGTGGTCGACGGCGGCCGGGGACAGCTCGGGATCGCGCTCGCGGTGCTCGAGGAGCTGGGCGTGAAGGACCAGCCGGTCTGTGGCCTCGCCAAGGAGAAGGACAACATCCGCGGCGAGACGATGAGCGAGCGCGTGTACCTGCCGGGGCAGAAGAATCCGATCAACCTGCGCGACCGGAGCGCCACGCTCCATTTCCTGACGGCCGTCCGGGACGAGGCGCACCGGGTCTCGAACGAGCTGCGCAAGAAGCTCGGGAAGCGACGCCGGCTGCGAAGTGGGCTCGACGACGTACCGGGCGTCGGCAAGAAGACGCGCACCACGCTCCTGCGTGTGCTCGGCTCGCTGCGAGCCATCTCGGCGGCGAGCATCGACGAGCTCATGGCCGCTGGAGCCTCGCGAAAACAGGCCGAAGCGGTGAAACAGCACCTCGCCGAGCCGGTGCCGGAGGCCGCGCCGGAAGACATCGGCGAGACGATGCCGGAGGCGAGCGATGCGCCCGAGCCGAGCGCCCAGCCCGAGGTCGCGGAGACCGCCGCAATCGACAGCGCGTTCGAAATGGAGGGTTGAATCGGACGGCCCGTGCGTACGTCAGTGAGAATCATTCCAGGTTCTGCTTGATCTTCCGCCCGTAGATCGGAATGATTGCCCCTGAGATTCATTCTCACGCCGATGACGACGCACATCGCAGCCAAGCTCGCCCGAACAGCCGAAGTGGGGATCACGCATGCCCGCGCGGATCTGGCCGGCTCGCTCGCGACCACCGCGGCGCCTTCGCTGCCCGCCGTCGCGCTCGCATCGCTCGCGGTGCACGGGCTCGTCGGGCTCGCGCTGATCGGCCTTCCGCTCACGACGTCGGTCGCACGTGAGCTCGATGCGACGTGGGTCTCGTTCGACTTCGAGGTCGCACCGGCAGCGGCCCCGGAGATCGCGCCCGAGCCCGAGGTGATTCCCGAGCCGATCGTCGCGCCTGAGCCGGTCGTTCGCCGCGAGCGCGCGCCGATTGCCGAGCCCGAGCCCGAGATCGCCCCGCCGCCGCCCGATGTGATCGCACCGCCCGATGTGATCGCACCGCCCGATGTGATCGCACCGCCGTCGCTCGAAGAGGCGTTCGCCGAGCCGGCACCACTCGCGGCTTCGTTGACGGCCGAAGGCGCCGGTGGGTTCGCCGTGCAACAGGGCGAGCTCGGTGGCGATCCGAACGGCCGCGTCGGCGGCCACGGCACCTCGTTGGTGTCCACCGTTCGACCCGCGCCGCAGGAGGCTGGTCCGAGCGATGCGGATCGTCGTCGCGCGCGCCGCGGCTACGTGCACACCATCGAAGATCTCGTCCGAGCCCACGCGCGCTACCCACGTGCTGCGGCCCGTGAAGGTCTGCAGGGTCGCGTCGAGCTCGGCCTGCGCGTCACGCCCGAAGGCCGCGTGCTGGCGCTGCGCGTCGCGACGAGCTCGGGCTCGAGCATCCTGGACGAAGCGGCGCTCGCCGCCGGCCGCGAGATCGATCGCGTTCCCGCACCGCCCGCGCTGGCGTCGCTGGCGCCCACCGATGAGATCCGCGTCGGCGTCGCCTACCTGGTGCATTGAGCCGCCCTCCTGCCCGAACCAACGTGGTGCTGTGACCGAATCGTGAGAGTCGGCGCGGCCTGCGCGATGCACGATGAAGAGCATCGTGGACCTCCGAGAGCTCGCGGGGCTGGATCGAGAGGACGTGACCCGACCCTGGGTCGCGGCGCCGCCTCCTTCGCGCCTCGTAATCGCCGAGCGTGAGGACCGCCCCGTGCGCACGCTACGCGACGTCGCCGGTGATCCGATCCGAGCGCTGCGCGAAGCGACTGCGCTGTGGACGCGTGATCGCACGATGGCGGTCGCGCTCGCCGAGATGGCCGTCACGGGCCGGAGCGCGCACGAGATCTTCGAGTCGTCCAATGTGCTCGGCGGTGATCTCGGGCCGAGCGGCGAGCATGCGGTCGCCTATGCGCACCGCGTCGCGCATTTCCTCGAGAGCGGCCCCGAGATCCGCGCCGTCCTCGCGCGCAAGCTCGCCCGCGACAAGGGCGTGGATCTCGACCCGCGCTTCGATGGCCCGTGGCTCGCCGTCGCCGCCGAGGTCGACGCACCGCATCGTCCGGTGAACGTGGGCGTCACCAAACATCCCCAGCGCGACGTCGACGTCGTCGTGCCCGCCCGCTCGTCGGTCACCGTCTCGGCGCGCTATGCGACCTGCGGCGACCTCGCGAGCCCGCGCGGCGTCGTGCTGCTGCTGCATGGTCTCGGATCCCGCCTCGAGGAGGTGGACGTCGTCGCCGAGTCGCTCGCTGCGCGTGGCTTCGGCGTCGTGGCCGTCGATCTGCCGAGCCAAGGCTACTCGTCGCGTGTGGCGCCCGAGCACGTCGGAGATCCCGCGCGGGGCACCTACATCATGCCGGAGTGGGATCGCGACGAGGGTTACGTGTACCTCGCGTTCGCGGAGCGATTCGTCGTCGCGTTCGCTGAGGCGCTCGGCTTGAGCGACCGTCTCGTCGCCGTCGGTGGCGGCTCGCTCGGCGGCACGCTCGCGCTGCGTCTGGCCATCCACGGCGCGCTCGGCTCGGGCGTGCGCTCGATCGCGTGGTCGCCCGGCTCGGTGTGGGGCACGCAGCAGACGAACTACGTGAACTGGGCCGCCATCGAGGCCACCGCGGGCCGACGTCTGTGGAAGCCCGAAGCGCTGGCCGACGACGAGGCGCACGGCGCACACGACTCGCGCACCGACTACATCCGATGGATCTTCGAGGCGCCGATGGCGCTGATGAAGGCGCAGCCGACGCTCTGGTTCAAGGGCATGCATCTCGAGGCGGAGCACACGGCCGCGGCTCGCGCCGATCGACGCGAGCTCTACGATCACGCGCACCGCGTGACGTGCCTCGCGCTCGCGTACGAACAGACGATCTACTCGATCACCGAGACGCCACGCGGACACGCGCATCCGCGCTATGCGCGCATCGGCAATCCGGTGCTCGTGATGGCGGGCTCGCGCGACGACGACATGCTCGACATCCACCGCGAGGTCGGAAAGCTCGCCAGTCGCATGAAGTCGCACGGCCGTCGCGGGCGCATCGTGCGGCTGGACGCGTGTCACTCGATCCACGAAGAGCGGCCGCGCGCGCTCGCCGCCGAGATCGACGCGTTCCTCGCCGACACTTCGTTCTGATCCCGGCAGGCGATCTGCTCGAACGTCTCGTGGTAGCGCGGGTGCGTCGTGCCCATGAGGCGATCCCAGAACGTCGAGTAGAGGCCGAAGTCGAAGCCGGCATGCGCGTGGTGGAGCGCGTGGTGCGTCGTCGTCGTCCACCAGCCCCAGAACGGATGGCGCGTGAAGCCCGAGGGCATGAGCTCGATCGAGAGGTGCCCGAGCACGTTGCGCACGATCATGAAGACGAGGAACGCGAAGACCGCGAGCTCGTGCATCGGCACGAAGAGCCACACGAGCGGGACGAAGAGCGCGTGCACGAACGCCTCCGGGATCGCGAACGCGTAGGCCGTCCAAGGCGAGGCGACCTTCGCCTCGTGGTGCGCGCGATGGAAGAGCCGATAGAGCGCCGGCCGATGCATCGCGCGATGCGTCCAGTAGAAATAAGCGTCCTGCAGCACGACGAGGATCGCGATCGACAGCAAGAGCCATGGCCAGCCGTAGTCCGCGATTTCGTCGTAGCGACGCAGGAGGCCTGCGTTGCCGGCGAGCCACACGCAGAGGCCGACGCCCGAGAACACGAAGAGCGTCACCACCGAGCG
This sequence comes from uncultured Sandaracinaceae bacterium, assembly GCA_964429305.1. Classification (GTDB taxonomy): domain Bacteria; phylum Myxococcota_A; class Polyangia; order Polyangiales; family Sandaracinaceae; genus JBBSAT01. Next base: position 8,386 of record CAYSCF010000080.1, read on the forward strand.
CGCGATGTCGTGCGCGATCGGCGAGGGACCGGACCGGATCCGGCGAGCGCGAAAGAGCTCGCGGCCCCACACCCAGAACACGACGAACGCGATCGACGCCGGGACGAAGTATCGCGCGGCGTCGATCGCCAGCGTGAAGAGCCAGCGATCGAGGATCTGGTGCAGCGACATGGCCGCGCACCTTCGCAGGGCACGTGCCGCGCTCTTTCCGCGCGCTTTTCGCTTCGAAGAGGCCGCTGTGTCAGGCGCGCACCGACGCCACGCATTCTGCACCTGACGAACGCCGCGCCGTGGACCGGGCGAAAAAGACGGCGCCGCCGGTGTTCGTCGCTATAGTCGCCCCCCGCCCGGATGCTGGACCGATGGATCGATCGCTTCGCGGAGATCGTGACGGGGAAGCGCAAGATCGTGCTCCTCGGCGTCGCGCTCTTCGTGACGTTCTGCGCGGCACAGCTGCCCCACCTGCAGACCGACACGGCGCCGGAGAACCTGCTCATCTCCTTCGGCGGCTACGAAGAGCGCGTCCGCGAGTTCCGTGAGTACTTCGGCGACACCGACAGCGTCATCGTGCTGCTCGTCACGGCCGAGGACGTCACGCAGCTCGCGCCGCTGCAGTACGTCAACGATCTCTCGCGTCACTTCCAGACGCGGAGCGAGGTGCATCGCGTCGCGAGCATCGCCGTCACTCCGCTCCCGGGCGCGTACGTCGAGGACGAGACGGGAACGCTCGACGATCTCGGGACGCTCGACGACTTCGATGCACCGCTGGACGCCCCCGATGCGACCGAAGACATGTCGCCCGAAGATCGTGCCGCGCTCGAGCGCCTGATCGCGATCGAGCCGGATCGGTTTCCGCTCGGCTTGCTGACAGTGGCCGAGCGCTTCGGCGGCGGCGACGAAGGCCTGCACGGTGTGGTGCACGGCGAGCAGGTCACCGAGGCCGAGGCGAACGCGATTCGTACGGCGCTACAGGACGCGCCGCTCGTCGATGGACAGCTCGTCAGCCGCGATCACACGCTCGCGGCGGTCGCGCTCATCCTCGATCCCGCGCTCGGCACGGGCGATCGGCGCCTCGCGTTCGTTCACGAGGTCGATGCGTGGCTCGCGCACCACCGGCCGCCCGACGGCGTGCAGGTCCACACGGCGGGCCTGCCGCATCTGCGCGCCGCGATCAGCGACGCGATGATCAACGACAACGTGCTGCTCGTCCCGCTCTCGCTGCTGACGTGCATCGTCCTCTTGTTCATCTCGTTCCGCTGGCTCGCGGGCACGCTCTTGCCTCTGATCACGGTCGCAATGAGCGTCGTGTGCGTGCTCGGCGGGATGGCGCTCTTCGGTGAGCGCCTCACGATCCTGATGAACACGCTGCCGGTGCTGATGATCGTCATGGGCATCGCCGAGTGCGTGCACGTGCTCGGTCGCTATGCCGAAGAGAGCCGACGCGTGAGCGATCGCGTCGCGGCCGCGCGCGGCGTGCTCAAGCACCTGGCGATCGCGTGCTTCCTCACGTCCTTCACGACGGCGGTCGGCTTCGCGTCGTTGCTCGTCGCGCAGACGGAGATGCTCCGCCGCTTCGGCGCGGTCGCCGCGATCGGCGTGATGGTGACCTACGTCATCTTGATGACGTTCGTGCCCGCGGCGATGACGTACTTCGGCCCGCCGAAGCACGACCCGAAGGATCGCGAGGCGACGCCGCACGACGTGCTCGAGAAGATGCTCGTCGTGACGACGTCGTGGATCACGCAGCGGCCGTGGTCGGTGATCATCGCGACCGCGGCGATCATGGTGCCGTGTGGGTACGCCTACAATTCGATCGTCGTCGACACGTCGCTGCGCGACACGTTCGACCCCAACGATCCGGTCGTCGTCTCGGTGCGCCTCATCGAGGACAAGCTCGACGGCATCCGCCCGCTCGAGGTCATGCTCAGCTCGGACACCGAAGGCCGCATGCGCGATCCGCGTGTCCTCGCGGCGATCGACGACGTGGCCGCGTGGGCGCGGACGCAGGACGGCGTGCTCCGCGCGACGAGCGAGTCGGAGTACCTGCACGAGACGTGGCGACGCCTGACCGGGATGACGCCGGCCGAAGCGGCCGGCCCCTTCCGCTCGGTGGAACAGGTCGAAGCGCTCGACACGCTGATCGGCCGCATCGATCCGAACCCGCTCGACTCGTATCGCACGGCCGATGGCCGCCATGCGCGGCTGGAGATCCGCCTCGCCGACATCGGTGCGCAGCGGAGCATCCGGTTCATCGACGCGGTGCAGGCGCGGCTGGACACGGCGCTCGCGCCGATGCCCGACATCCACTCGCAGCTGCTCGGCGAGGCGTTCATCGGATCGCACGGCGTCGATGCTGTCGTGCAGGACATGTTCGGCTCCCTCGCGATCTCGGCCATCGTGATCTTCCTGACGATCGCCCTGCTCTTCCGCAGCGCGCGCCTCGGGATCCTCTGCATTCCGCCGAACATCGTGCCGCAGGTGGCGACGGTGGCGTGGATGGTGGCGCGCGGCATCCCGCTCAACGCGAGCACCGCGATCGTGTTCTCGGTGGCGATCGGCGTGAGCGTCGATCTCACGACCCACGGGTTCGCGCGTCTGATCGAAGAAGAAGAGCGCGGCCTGCTCAAGCGCGCGGCGATCCTGCGCTCGGCACGCAGCACGGGCCGCGCGATCGTCGTCTCGTGCGTCACGCTCATCCTCGGCTTCGCGGTGCTCCTGCTCTCGGGCTTCGTGCCGATCCGTCAGTTCGGCGAGCTCATCGCGGCGGCGCTGACGTTCTCGCTGATCACGACGCTCGTGTTCCAGCCGGCGCTCTTGATGATCTTCGGGCCCGACCCGAAGAAGCACGTGATCAAGACGCCGCGCGTCAGTTGATCGGCTCGCCGTGCCGGCGAGCACTCTTGCCGGTCAGTTGATCCTGACGATCATGCCCGTGATGGTGTGATCGGCCGTCGCGCTGGACGTGAGCTGCGTCCCGCTCGTGGTGACGCCCATCGGCGTGAGCTCGACGCTCGACTGACCGCACGACAGAGTCACCCCCGACGGGCCATTGATGTTCACGCTCCCGCTGGCTTGGAGCGTGATGGAGGCCGGACCGGCTTCGAGGTCGATGCGCTTCGTCGAAGACACCACCACGCGCCCGTCGGAATGGACCGCGACGATGTTCGAGCCGACGACGATGGAGACGACATCCGGCGACTGCAGCAGTACTCCGTCCCGAAGGACCACTTCGTGTTGCTGCTGTGCGCCGAGCCGGATCGAGCCGTCGGCGTAGATCAGCTTCTTCGTCGTCGATGTCGACTGGTCGTCTCCCGTGACGAAGACGCTGCGTCCCGCGCGAAGCTCGACGTTCTCCGCACCCTTCACGAGCGTGGAGCGCTTCTGATGATGTATCGCCGTCGTGTCCAAGCCGATCTCGTCGCGGAGCTCTCCTTTGACGACACGGGCGTCCGAGCCGTCGATCTGTGTCTCTCGGTTCTCGTGAATCGTGACCCACTCGCTATGGTCGATCGTCTTGCGACGATGACGGCCGACCTCGAGCTCGACGTCGCGCCCAATCGTCTCGTGCTGATCGACATCCACCGTGTTCGACTGGTTCCGTCCTACGTGCGTGGAGTGGTCGTGCTTCACGACCTCGTTCAGGTCCTTCTCCGCGTGGAGGAACACCTCTTCGCTGCCTGTGGCGTCCTCGAAACGCAGCTCGTTGAAGTGCTCGTCGCCGTCCTTCGGAAACGGGGAGCTCTTCGATCGCAACGTGCTCTTGGTCCAGTCGGCTTCGGTCGTATACGGCGGAGGGTTGTCTTGATCGTAGAGACAGCCGGCGATCATCGGGCGATCGGGATCGCCGTCCAGGAACATGACCGCGACCTCCATGCCGACTCGCGGCAAGAAGAGCGAGCCGAATCCCTGGCCGGCCCACGTCTGCATCACGCGCACGTAACAAGAGCTCTCTTCGTCGAAGAGGTGCTCGCGATCCCAACGGAACTGCACGCGCACGCGTCGGTGCTCGTCGCTGTGGATCTCTTGCCCGCTGGCGCCGACGACGATGGCCGAGAGCATCCCGTTCACGCGCGGCTTGGGCGTCGTTTCGCGCATGCGGTACGGAACGCCCTCGGGGATTGCCTCGAAGGAGCACTCGTAGCTGACGTCGTCGTGCGCGTACTGCGCGTGGCCGAGCAGATCGCGCAGCTCGGGCGAATGACCGCGATGCGAGACCGCGAGGACCAGAAGCTCGCCGTCGAGCGCCTGCACCGGATGGCCGCTGACGGTGATCGTGTGCCCCGGCATCATGCGAATCACGTTCGCCGCGCCACGAAGCGTACGCGCCTCCGCCTCGTGCGCTTGGCGCCTCGTGGCGAGGCGATGCTCCGCGTCGCTACGTCCATACGCGAGCTTCTCGTAGGCGCCGAGCGTGACGGCGCGATCGTGGTCGTAACGCTCGCGCGACATGCCGTTCGGCCCCTCGATCCGCACATGGGCATCGATCCGCGCCCGCTCGCCGATCTGCGTCCAGTCGAGGTCCTGCAGCGCGAAGCTCGTGGTACGCAGCTGCGTCGCGGCAGCGAGCTCGTGGATGTGCTCGGTGTCGCTCGTCTCGTTTCGCTGCTGCACGAACGGGATGCTCTCGTCATCCGGCAAGAGCGACGGCATGCCGTCGCGGCCATCCACGATCACCATCTTCTCCGTCCCGTCGCTCTGCCACTCGAAGAAGTACGTGATGCCTTCTTCCTCCATGAGCCGATGCACGAAGTCGAGATCGGTCTCGCCGTACTGCACGCAGTACTCGCGCCGGAAGTAGCTACGACGGGCGCGAATGTCGATGGATCGCGCATACCCCTCGAGGGCGTTCGAGAGGACGTTGTCGAGGATCGCGAGCACGTGGTCGTGCTGGAAGATGCGCGTGTCCTTCTTCAGCGCGAGCAGCGCGAGCGCCGGGACGATCTCGACCGTGACGATGCGCGCGCGATCGGTGCTGCGGCCGAGCTCCACGCGCTGGACGAGACCTCCGATGATGCGCTCGTGATCTTCGCCGCGGCGCAGCACGAGCTTCGCGTTCACGCCCAGCATCGATGGTGCGTCGACCTCCAGGTCCTCGCACGCGAGCACGACCGTCGCGCAGTACGGGCGGCCGATGCGCTCGTCGAGCGTCCAGGAGACGACCATCCACGTCGCGTCGGGCGTCGCGCCGGACTCGAACTCGAACGTCACCCGATGCCGGTTCGCTTCGCTGACGGCGCCTTCGATCGCGTCGACGGCGCTTCGCACCATGCCGACGACACCGCCGAACGCCGAGACGCCTGCGCTCACGACGCCGAGGGCCTGGCTCACGCCGGGATCCATCCCGGACACGAACGACGAGGCTCCACCGAGCGCCATGCCCACACCGCCCGCGACCTGAGACACGAGCTGATCGGCCGAGATGCCCTGGGCCGCCTGCGAGACCTGCGTGGCCATCTGGATCGCGCCGCCCACGGTGTCGGCGACGCGCGCAGCGCCTTGCAGGCCGCCTTCGATGCCGGAGACGGGCTGCGGCGCCTGGGGAAGAACGGGAATGGACATGCCCGGCGGCATCGCGGGCTGCTGGGGATCGGACATGGTCGTGGCCTCCGACCACACTTCTCGGCAGGTCGCTCCGCGCGTTGCTTCCGATCTGCCGGCCGCTTCGATACGATCCGCCGGTGCACCTCCCCCGCGCCCTGATCGTCGAGGACTCGGCGGCCATGCGAGCCTTCCTGCGCGCCGCGCTGGAGGCCAACGGCCTGGCCGACGACATCGTGGAAGCCAAGAGCGGTTTCGAGGCCCTGCGGATCTTGCCGCGCGAGCGCTTCGACTTCGCCTTCGTCGACATCAACATGCCCGACATCCACGGGCTCGAAGTGATCCGGCTCATGCGTGCGAGCGAAGCGCACACCAAGACGCCGATCCTCGTCGTGAGCTCCGAGGCCTCGCCGCGCGATCTCGAGCGCGGTCTCTCCCTCGGCGCCGACGGCTGGCTGAAGAAACCGTTCACGCCGGAGGGTCTGCTCGCGGCCATCCGCGAGATCCTCGAGAAGCGGGGCAGCTCGACGTGAACGACGACGGCGAACGGATCAAAGACGAGTTCCTCGCGGAGTCGCAGGAGATCGTCGAGTCGCTCTCGCGCGATCTCTTGCTCCTCGATCACGGGCAGAAGCAGGGCATCACCGATCCCGACCTCGTGAACTCGGTGTTCCGCGGCGTGCACACCCTCAAGGGCATCGCCGGAATGTTCGGCTACTCGGAGCTCTCCGAGGTCGCGCATCAGCTCGAAGACCTGCTCGATCAGGTGCGCCTGGGAAAGGTCCCGCTCTCGCAGGACGCGCTCGACGTGCTCTTCGAGGGCATCGAAGTGCTGCAGCGGCTGCTCGCCGCGACCAAGGGCGAGCAGCACGAGATCGACGTGCGCGGGCTCGAGCACCGCATCCAGAACCTCGTGTCGAGCCCCGGCAGCGTGAGCGCGGACGTTCTCGCGTCGTTCGATCTCGAGCCGGGCGTTCTCTCGGTGCTGACCGAGTACGAAGAGCATCGCCTCCGCACCAACGTCGAGCAGGGCGTCGGGCTCTTCCGCCTGCGCGTACGCTTCGCGCTCACGTCGATCGACGGCGATCTCGAAGAGCTCAAGCAGCGCATCAAGCCGTTCGCCGAGATCATCACGTACCTGCCGTCGATGGACGGTGCGGGCGATGACGCCATCGAGCTCGACGTGCTGCTCGCGAGCCGACGCACGCTCACCGAGCTGCGCGACGTGCTCGCGGGCGACGAGATGCGCAGCATCGAGCCCGTCGCGCGACGCGAGACGGCTCGCACGGTGCCACCGCCCCCGCCGGGCGAGCTGGCCGACGAGGCCGAGATGTCGGAGCAGATGCCCGTCATCCCGCAGGCGGGCGCGCCCGCCGTTGCCGCGCCGGCACGCGAGGCCAGCGCGGACGGTCTCGCGCTGCGCGGCGTCGCGAAGACGGTTCGCGTCGACATCGAGAAGCTCGATCACCTGATGAACGTCGTCGGCGAGCTGGGCATCGTGCGCAGCGCGGTCGCGCGCATCGTCGAGCGTCTCGGCGGCCGCCCCGACCTGCGCCCGATCTTCGCCGAGCTCTATCGCGCGCAGCGCAGCTTCGATCGCCACCTCGGGAGCCTGCAGGAAGGCATCCTCGACGTACGCATGGTGCCGCTCGGTCAGACGTTCGATCGTCTGGCGCGTGCGGTGCGTCAGGTCGCGCGCGAGCGCAGCAAAGAGGTGCGGCTCGCCGTCACGGGCGCCGACACCGAGGTCGACAAGCTCATCGTCGAAGAGCTCATCGATCCGCTGCTGCACATCATCCGCAACGCGGTCGATCACGGCATCGAGACGGAAGCGGCGCGGCGCGAGCTGGGCAAGCCACGCGGCGGAACGATCGCGCTCAACGCCTACCAGAAGGGCAATCACGTCGTCATCGAGATCGAGGACGACGGCTCCGGCCTCGATCTGCCGAAGATCCGCTCGCGCGCCGTCGAGCGGAACCTCGTCTCGCCCGACGTCGCCGAAGAGATGACCGACGACGAGCTGCGGCAGATGATCTTTCTGCCCGGCTTCTCGACCGCGAACGAGGTCACCGAGCTGAGCGGCCGCGGCGTCGGCATGGACGTCGTGCGCACGAACATCGGGCGGCTCGGCGGCGTCATCGACGTCAACAGCCAGATCGGCATCGGCACCAAGTTCACGCTCACGCTGCCGATCACGCTCGCGATCGTGAGCGCGCTCGTCTTGCGCGTCCGCGATCAGACGTTCGCGATCCCGCTCAACGTCGTGCAGGAAGCGCTCTTCTACGACGAGCGATCGCTGCGTCGCGTGGAAGGTCGCGAAGTGATCACCCTTCGCGGGCAGAGCCTACCCATCGCGCGGCTCGGCGATCTCTTCGGCCTGGTGGAGAAACTGCCTGAAGGCCTGTCGGCCGAGAAGTTGCCGACGGGAACGCCCTCACCGCTGACCCCCGCGCCGCGCGCCGACGCGCGGGACCGGAAGTTCGTCGTCGTGTGCGCCCTCGGTCAGAGGCGGCTCGGCATCGTGGTCGACGCCCTCGAAGGACAGGAAGACATCATCACGAAGCCACTCGGCGCGAGTCTCGCCGCCGTGCGCGGGTTCTCGGGCGCGACCGATCTGGGCGATCAACGCGTCGTCCTCGTGCTCGACGCGCCGAGCATCCTCGACGACGTGCTCAGCTCCGGCCACGAGCGAAAGGGCGCCGCATGACTGAAGGAAGGTCCGTGCTCTCGAGCAAGGGAAGGTCAGTGCTTTGAGCGGCATCGTCCGCCACAAGACCGTGATGCCGGCGCGCGTCGCCTCGCGCGGCGATCGCTTGCGTGCGGTGAACGAGGACGTGCGCGAGTTCCTCGTATTCTCGCTCGGCGACGAGCTCATGGGGCTGCCGCTCGCGTCCGTGCGCGAGATCTCGAAGGTCGTGCCGGTAACGCAGGTGCCGCGCGCGCCGCACGACGTGCTCGGCATCCTCTCGGTGCGCGGGCGGATCACGACGGTGCTCGACCTGCGCCGGCGTCTGAAGATGCCGCCCGCACCGCCCACGCGACACGCGCGCATCCTGCTCGTGCAGACCAAGGACGAGACGATGGGCGCGCGCGTCGATGCGGTGCACCACGTCGAACGCCTGCGCGACGACGAGATCGAGCCCGCGGGCATCGCCGGCAGCGATCTGCCGGATCACGTGATCGGCATCGGACGACCGCGCCGCGTGCGCACGGGCACCGAAGCAGACGCATCGAGCACCGTCATCGTGCTCTTCGATCCGCACGCGCTCCTCTCCATGACGCGCGTGCCGCGCGGGGACGGCTGACGTGGCGGCGAGCAAGGCCAGCGAGCGCACGCGTCTCGCACGTCTGGATCGGCGACGCGGGGATCGCGACAAGAACCTCGTCGGGTTCACGGTCGGAGACGTGCAGTACGCGGTCGAAGTGGCGCGCGTCCGCGAGATCATCCGACCTCTCACGGTCGTCACGTTGCCGCATGCGCCCCCCGCGATCATGGGCGTCGCGGATCATCGCTCCGAGGTCGTGCCGATCCTCGACGTGCGCAAGCGCTTCGGTCTGCCGGAGGCGCCGCGGACGCGTCGCACGAAGTGGATCCTCGTGATGCTCGCGACGCGCACGGTCGGTCTCGTGGTCGACGCCGTGTCCGAGGTGTTCGGCGTGGGCGAGAGCGATCGACGACCGGTTCCGAGCGTGGGCACGGGCGACGCAGCGCGCGGCATCCAGGCCGTCTACGCGCATCGAGGCGCGCTGGTGTTCGTGCTCGACGTCGATCGCATCGGTGCGGCGGCCGAGCTGGTCGAGATGGGCATGCGCGTGCCGGCGTCCCGTGGAGGTGCGCCGTGAGCGACGAAGAGATCGTCCAGATCGAAGCGCGCCGCAACGCGCTGCGCGACGCGAGCAAGGCGGGCGGTCCGGTCGATCCGCGCGTGATCGCCGACACGCTCGCCGATGCCGATTGGCGCGTGCGCAAGGACGCTGCCGCGCTCGCTGCCGATCACATCGCCGATCCCGGCGTGGCGGCGGTGATCGTGAAGGGCGTGCTCTCACCCGACGACGTGGGCTTGCGCAACGCGGCGATCGAGGCCTCGGTACGCACCGCGAAGACGCCCGGCGCGCCGATCGCGGAGGCGGCGCTCGTCGCAGCGCTGAAGACCGCAGCGCCCACCGCGCGCAAGTTCGTGTGCGCCGCGCTCGCTTGTGGTGGCGATGCCGCGCTGACCGCGCTCGCCGAGCTCTCGATGGATCCCGACGCGACGACCGCGACCGCCGCGCTCGAGGCGATCTCGCACATCGGTGGCGCTCGCGCCGAGTCGTTGCTCGCGCACGCGATCGGATCGCAGGATGCGCTCACACGCCTCGCGGCGATCGAAGGGCTCGTCGCGCTGGGCGCCAAGCGGCCGCTCGCCGAGGTCCAGGAGCTCGCGGCCGATCCGCTGCTCTCGCGACGCGCGATGCTGCTCGCCGGGCTGAGCGCGGACGTGAACGCGGTGCCGCTTCTCGTCTCGCGCATCGCGATCCGCGCGAACGTGGCCGAGGCCGCGACGGGTCTCGCGCGCCTGCACGACACGGCGACCGGCGGCGCGGCGGCGGTGACGCGCGCCATGGTCGGTCTCGAGCGTCGCGTGCTACCGCCGCTGCGGCGTCTGCTCGACGCGAACGATCCGACCGTCGCGCGCTCGGCGGCGCAGTTGCTCGCGCTGGCGGAGGACGCCGAGGCACTGCCGAAGATCGCGATGCTGGCCGGCGACATCGAGCTCGGCCCGTCCGCGCTCGCCGGGCTGCGCACGTTCGGCGGCGCGGCGGTCGCGCCTCTTCTCGCGGCCATTCCGACACTCGATCCGCGCGCGCACGCGTTCGCGCTCGAGGCCGCCGCCGAGCTCGCCACGCAGGACCGCGATCGACACGCCGCCGCGATCCGGGCGGCGCTCCGCAGCTCGCTCGCCTCGCGCGACGAGACGATCTTGCTCGCCGCGGTCCGCGGTCTCTCGACGTGGGCCGAGCCGGACGATGCGCCCGCGCTCGTCGCGCTCGGCAACCATCCCTCGTCGAGCCTCGCGAAGGCCGCCTCCGATGCGGTCGGAGAGCTCGCGCGGACGGCCAAGCAAGCCGTGTCGGAGGCCGTCGTCGCAGCGCGCAGCAACGAAGCGACCGCGTGGGGCTCGGCCACCTTCACGCTTCCACCCGACGTGGCGCTCGAGAAGCTCCGCGAGGCGCTCTCCGAAGACGATCCCCGCACGCGCCGCGCCGCCGTCACCGCGCTCGCCGACATCGCCGAGCTCCAAGCAGCGGAGCTCGCGGCCATGGCGCTCGCCGACGAAGACGCCGACGTGCGTGTCTCCGCGCTGCGCACGCTCGCGGCGCGCACCGACGACGAGGGGCGCGCGCTCGCGGAGGCTCGCATCACGCTCGAGCTCAAGAGCGACGTCTCGGCGGTCCGCGCCGAGGCTGCACGCGCGCTCTCGCGGCTCGATGCACGCGGCCGAGCCGACGCGCTCGCGAAGCTCGTCGAAGATCCGTCGAGCGAGGTCCGGATCGCCGCGCTCACGACGCTCGTGCACTGGGAGGAGCCGAGTGGTCTGGCGGCGCTTCCTGCCGCGCTCGCGCACGAGGACTCCGAGGTCGTGAAGGCGGCCGTCGCGCTCGCACGCGCTCGCCCCGCGTTCGTCTCCTCGTTGCGCGCACTGCTCGCGCACCCTGCGTGGGACGTGCGGCATGCGGCCGTGCTCGCGCTCGCGACCACCGATCGCGATACCGTCGCCGCGCATCGCGCGGTCGAGACCGATGGTCTCGTGCTCGCAGCCATCGACGAAGTCTTGGGTGGAGGCGCCTGACTTGTCGTTCTTCCTCGAGAGCGGCCCACGGCTGCGCGTCGACGAGTTCCGCTTGCTGCGCGACCTCGTCAACGAGCACTCGGGGATGTTCTTCGACGACTCGTCGCAGTTCGTCTTCGAGCGCCGTCTGCGCGATCGCTTGCGCACGCTCGGGCTGACCGACTTCACCGCCTATTATCACTATCTGCGCTACGGGCCGTCCGCGTCCGGCGAGCTCGAGGACGCGATCGAAGCGCTCGTGACGAACGAGACGTACTTCTTCCGCGAGGAGTACCAGCTGCGCGCCTTCTCGCGCGACGTCCTGCCCGAGCTGCAGAAGCGCGCGCTCGCGCAGGGGCGCAAGCGTCTCGTGGTGTGGTGCGCTGGCTGCTCGACCGGAGAAGAGGCCTACACGATCGCGATCCTGCTGCTCTCGTCGGGCCTGTTCGAGGGCTGGGACCTGCGCGTGTTCGGCAACGACATCAGCAAGCGCGTGCTGAGCTTCGCGCGTCGCGCCGTGTATCCCGCGCACAGCTTCCGCGCGATGCCACCGCAGTACGCGGAGTACTTCGTGGCCGACCCGGAGGGCCGTCGCGTTCATCCGCGCGTGCGCGCGCTCTGCCAGTTCGGCCACCTCAACCTGCTCGATCGCGATCGCGCGAGCATCGTCGGTCGCGTCGACGCGATCTTCTGTCGGAACGTGCTGATCTACTTCGATGCCGACTCGCGCAAGCGCGTGATCGAGACCTTCTACGAGCGCTTGCAGCCGGGCGGCTATCTGATGCTCGGTCACAGCGAGTCGCTGCTCTCGGTGTCCACCGCGTTCGAGCTCGCGCACCTCTCGTCGGACATGGTCTATCGCAAGCCCGTGGAAGCGCCGAACAACAAGCGCGGCTCGGGCGACGGAGACGAGCTGTGAGCCGCAAGCTCCGCGTGCTCGTGGTCGACGACTCGGCGTTCAACCGTCGGACCATCGCCGAGATCTTGTCGTCGATCCCCAACGTCGAGGTGATCGGCAAGGCGGGCGATGGCGAGCAAGCGCTCGCGATGGTGCTCGCCGAGAAGCCGGATCTCGTGACGCTTGATCTCGAGATGCCGCGGATGGACGGCTTCACCCTGCTCAAGGTCTTGATGGCGAAGCGCCCCACGCCGGTGATCGTGGTGTCGGGCCGCGGCGCGAAGCCCGACGTGTTCCGCGCGCTGGAGCTGGGCGCGATCGACTTCGTGGTGAAGCCGAGCACCAACGCGACGCTCGAGCTCGCGAGCATCCGCGCGGAGCTCGAGCAGAAAGTGCAGCTCGTCGCGCAGCTGAGGCCGGCGAAGCTCGGCGATGCGACGCGCGTGACGACGACGGGCCTGACACGCCGTGTGAGCGTGGACGGCGAGCGGCCGATGCCGGCCGATCCGATCCCGAAGCGCGTGATCGTGATCGCGTCGTCCACCGGCGGGCCGCCGGCGCTGGTCACGCTCTTCTCGCGACTACCGCCCGATCTCCCGGCGGCGATCGTGGTCGCGCAGCACATGCCGGAGCGCTTCACGAAGACGTTCGCCGAGCGTCTCGAGCGCCTCGGTGGCATCCGCGTGGCCGAGCTCGAAGATCGCGAGCCTCTGCGCGCGGGCCGTGCCGTGGTCTGCCCGGGTGGCAAGTGCATCGAGATCCAGGCGAAGGTCAGCGTGCCGTGGGTGCGCGTGATCCCAGCGACGCCAGAGGATCGCTACGTGCCGAGCGGCGATCGTCTGTTCGAGAGCGCGGCGATGGTGTTCGGACACCGCACGATCGGCGTGGTGCTCACGGGCATGGGGGACGACGGAACCAAAGGCGCGCGCTTGGTGAAGGCACACGGCGGGATGATCATCGCGGAGTCGGAGGACTCGGCTGCGATCTACGGCATGCCCGGCAGCGTTGCGCGCGCGGGGCTCGCCGATCACAACCTCGCGATCCAGATCATGGGCGACGCGATCACGCGATTCGCCACGTCCCAGTCCTGAGCTCAGCGCAGCACGTCGTCGTCGAGCTCGACCTCGATCGGGGCGTGATCACTGCCGCGGATCTCCGTGTGGATCTTCGCGCTCTTCAGGAACTTCGCCGCGCCCGGGGAGACGAGCGCGAGATCGATGCGCCAGCCGACGTTCTTCTCGCGCACGCCGTAGCGCTGGCTCCACCACGAGTAGACGCCCTCGCGCTCGTCGTAGTGACGGAACGAGTCGACCCAGCCCCGCTCGAGCCAGCGCAAGAGCTCCTTGCGCTCGTGGGGGAGAAAGCCGCTCGTCTTCGCGTTCTCGCGAGGGCGCGCGAGATCGATCTCGTGCGGCGCCGTGTTGAAGTCGCCCATCACGACGATGCGACCGCCTGCTTCGAGCTCGGCGTCGAGACGACGAAAGAGCGCACGATAGAAGCGGAGCTTGTAGGGCACGCGCGAGTTGTCGCGATCCTTGCCGCTGCCGTTCGGGAAGTAGCCGTTCACGATCGTGAGCGCACCGATCTTCACGATCTGCAGGCGCCCCTCCACGTCGAAGGTGCGCACGCCGAGCGAGCTCTCGGCGCTCTCGATCGGTCGGTTCGAGTAGACGGCGACGCCGCTGTAGCCGGGGCGCTCGGCATGGACGAAGTGCGCGTGCGGATGCGTCTTCATCGCGCGCAGCTTCGGCGAGAGCTGCTCGGGGCGTGCGCGCGTCTCTTGGACCCCGATCACGTCGGGCTTCGCTTTCGCCACGAAGCGATGGAAGCCCTTGCCCTCGATCGATCGGAGGCCGTTGACGTTCCAGGAGACGATCTTCACGAGCGGGATTCTGTAGACGGAAAAGGTGAGGGGCGACCAGCCCTTTCGGGGGTCGCCCCTCCAACGAGCCGTTTTCACGGCCCGCTGCCGGTCACTCGGTGGGAGGGGTCAGGTGAGAACGACCTCCGTATCGACGACCTGCGAATCAACCTGACTAGTTTCGGTACAGTTCACTGTCACGATCCTCCCCCGGCCATGCCGGCGTCCCCGGGCTTCTGGCTCTGCGAACGCGGGAAAGTAGATCCCACGCCCGAGGCCAGGCTCACGTCGAGACGTTCCTGGGAGCGCGGCGCACCATTGCGCCACGCGGTTGGGACACGGCGCGATCCGTCCTTCGTTCGCGCTCCCCTTTTCAGGGAGGAGGCCTGCGATTGAGTGAAGAACCCACCATTCGCTGAGCGAATCGCGGTTTCGCACCATTGCGGGGTCGGGCCCATCCGCCGTGTTCCTCCAGACCCAATGGTCTAGATGATCTGATCATACGGACCTGCGACGCAAAGTAAAGATCCGTGCGAGAAGAACGCACCTGACTGGAAAGTGGATGCCCCGAACGAACGTTCGGCATGATCGCTTCCCCGGAAACACGTGAGCGACCCCGAAAACGAAAAGACCTCCGGAAAGACCGGGTCCAAGGGACCCGACTCCGAGATGTTTTCCGTCCCGCGGCCGCGAAAAGCCATCCCGCAGATCAAGGACGTGCCGCTGACGAAGGAGGAGATCCGTCGGCGGCGCCTCGTCCGGCAGAGCATCGCGCTGGCGGCGATCGTGGCAGCGCTGACCGTCGCCTTCCTGCTGTATCGCTGGAACCACGTCCACGAGATCGAGTCGGCGCGCGTGGAAGCCGAGCGGACGGGACGGCTCGACGCGATCGAGCGTGCGCTGGCGCTGCTCGAGGGAGAGGACGCTCCCGGCGACGTCGCCCTCGCCGCGCGCCTGCACGCGATGGCCGAGCTCGCAGGTGCCGACGGCGGACATCGCGCGCTGGCCGAGACGCTGCTCTCGCACCACGATGCCTCGGG
>CAYSCF010000081.1:0-23377 GCA_964429305.1 uncultured Sandaracinaceae bacterium
CGACGCCCGCGCCCTCGCCGCGCACGCCGACGCCTGCACCCCAACCCTCGACGACCGCGCGCCCCGCGCCCGCGCCCGCGCCGACACCGACACCTGCGCCGACGACCGGGCCTCGCCGCATCGATCCGCCAGGATCGGCCGCCACGCCCACACCGCGCCCGACGCCCGCGCCGACACCCGCACCGCATGCGACGCCCGCGCCGAGCGGCGGCGGCGGTCGTGGTCACCTCATGATCCAGACGCTGCCCTGGGCGCGCGTCTTCCTCGACGGTCGCGACACCGGGCGCAACACGCCCGTGCGTGATCTGCCCGTCTCGGCCGGCTCGCATCGCATCGGTCTGCGTACGACCGACGGAACGATGCACGAAGAGACGGTCACGGTGCCGGCCGGCGAGACCGTCCGCATCGTTCGTCAGCTCTGACGCGCGCGATCGCCGCGACCGCGGCGCGTCAGAGGCAGTGGATCAGGAAACGGAAGCTCGAGCACGCGGTCGAGATGTCGGCGTACTCGTCGTGCGCGTTCGGCCCGAGGCAATGGCGCACCGGCTCGTACCAGGTCGCGCCCGTCGCGAGGTCGGTGTAGCCGCCGCCGTAGCTGAGCCACACGTCGACCGGATAGTCGGCCGAGCGATTGCGCCAACAGAACATCGCCTGCTGTCCGTGCGGAATGCTCACCGAGGTCGGCGCGACGCTCATGCCGCACGTGTTGGAGACGAAGATGTCGACGCAGATCGGGCCGGCGTCCGTCGGCGCCGTCCAGGCGTCGCGCGCGACGTACGCGTCCGGCGCGATGTACGCATCGGGCGCGACGTACGCGTCCGATGGCCCCATCCACGCATCGGAGCCGACGAAGGCATCGGAGCCGGCATCCGACGTCGAGAACGCGTCGTTCGCGAAGGATGCATCGCGCGGTACGAACGCATCACGAGCGCCCGTGTCGTGCGCACCGCCATCGGAGCTCGCGTCGTCTCCACCGACCGCAGCGTCATCCACGAGCGCAGGCGTGCTGCATCCGGAGATCGCGACGAGCGATGCGAGCGCGAGCGCTCTCACCACGGCACCGCGACGTAGTCCTTCAGGAACAATCCGAACTTGTGCTCGCCAGTGCGGAAGCCGTCGATGATCGGATCGACGATGCGCGCCGCGCCGTCGACCACGTCGAGCGACGGCGAGAAGCCGTGCTCGGCGACCTTGCGCGACGAGATCTCGACCGGGTCTTCGTCCGTGATCCAGCCGGTGTCCACGCTGTTCATGTGGATGCCGTCCTTCACGTAGTCGCTCGCGGCGGTGCGCGTCATCATGTTGAGCGCTGCCTTGGCCATGTTCGTGTGCGGATGCTTGTCCGTCTTGAACGCGCGATAGAACTGCCCCTCCATCGCCGACACGTTCACGATGTGCTTGTCCTCGCTCTTCACGCGATTCATCAGCGGCCGCAGCCGACCGTTGAGCACGTAGGGCGCGATCGCGTTCACGAGCTGCACCTCGAGCAGCTCGACGGTCGAGACCTCGTGCAGCAGCAAGCGCCAGCTGTTGCGGCCGCGCAGATCGACCTGCTGCAGATCCGCATCGAGCTTTCCGGCCGGGAACAGCGTCAGATCTTCGCGCAGCTCTTCGGGCAAGAGCGGCACCTGCGAGAGCGCGACCGGATTCAGCGCGCCCTGCCCTTGCCGCACCAGCGCGCTCGATGCGTGCAGCTGATCGTTGAGCGCGAGCAGCGGCGTCAGCTCCTTGCTGGGCGGTGCGAGCTCGGCATCGACGAGATGCCGATAGAACCCCGGCGGTCGGCGCACCGTCTGACACGCGTTGTTCACGATGAAGTCGAGCCGATCGAGCGTGCGATCGAGCTCGACGCAGAAAGCCTCCACGCTCGGCGTGTGCCGCAGATCCAGACCGACGACCGTGAGACGGTCCTTCCACGCGTCGAAGTCGGGCTCGCGCGCGTAACGCGCCGCCGCGTCCCGCGGAAAGCGCGTCGTCACGATCACGCGCGCGCCCGCGCGTAGGAGCTTGATGGCCGCGTGGTATCCGATCTTCACCCGCGCACCGGTCACGATCGCGACGCGCCCCGCGAGATCCGCCGTCGCGTTGCGTCGCTCCCAGTTCAGTGCCGCGCACTTGGCGCACATCTGATCGTAGAAGTGATGCAGCTCGCGGAACGGCCGCTTGCAGACGTAACACTTGCGGTCCTCGTCGACGGTGCCGACCGGCGGCTGCTCGTTGGCGCTCCACGTCTCGCCCGGCGAGAGCTGCGGCGGCGTGACGAAGAACGGCACGTTGCGCGCTCTGCGGATGCCCGTCTTGTCGAGCATGCCCTGCAGACGCGCGCGCTCGGCGGCGTTCTCGTTCTTCTTGATCGCGCGGCGGAGCTGTCGCAGCTCGCCGCGATCGGGCCGCGAGAGTCTTCCTGCCGCGATCAGAAGGCGTCGCCGCTCCTCGCGCGGGATGTCGGCCATCTTCGTGCGGTCCTCGACCATCGCTTCGAGCAGCGCGATCGTCTTGGCGAGGTCTTCTTCGTTCATGGCAGGCGCGCGTTCGTGACTCGCATCGGCGCCGGTCGCAAGGCGCCCGCGAACGCGCGGCGCCGATCCGTCAGGCAGGACCGGTTCGCTTGCTAGGGTGTGCCCATGCAGAGCGCCACCGAGCAGGCCGTCGAGACGTACATCCGAATGGCGAGCGAGCGCGATCCCGACGCGCGCGCGCAGATGATCGAAGCCTGCTGGGCGGAGGACGGCCGACTCGTCGCGCATGGCGGCGGCGTGCTGCGCGGACGCGACGCGATGCTGGCCATGTTCGCGCGGGTCGCCGCCGACCCCACCATCTCGCGCGTGCGCGTGCTGGCCCGAGACGTACGCGGCACGACGTTTCGATTCCGCTATGCGACGGATCGCACCGACGGCACGAGCACCGAGGGCTTCGACGCAGGCGAGGTCGACGCGACCGGGCGCATCTCGATCTTGTTCGCGTTCAGCGGCCCGCTCGTCGACGGCGCCGGGCTCGAGCGCTGACCCGACCTTCAGCCGTTCCAGTAGGTGACGAAGTCCTTCGGGTCGGGGCGCTTCCGATCCTTGGGCGCGCGATCCGGCGTGCCGACGTAGAGCAGCCCGATCAAGTGATCGCCCGGCGCGAGGCCGAGACGCTCTTTGACGTGATCGTCGTAGCAAGCGTCCGTCTTCCACACCGATCCGAAGCCCTCGGCCGCGAGCGCGAGATGCAACCCGTACATCACGCAGCCCGCGCTCAGGATCTGCTCGATCTCGGGCACCTTCTTGCTCGGACGGATCACCGCCACGACCGCGAGCACGAGCGGCGCGCGATCGGTGAGCTTGCGCGTGGCCTTCTCGACGTCGCGCGCATCCACCGCGCGGCCCTTCTCTCTCGCACGTGCCTCGCCCATCAGCGCGCCGAGCTTCGCGAGGCCTTCGTCACGGAACGCGAGGATCCGGAACGGCCCGAGCCCGCTGTGATCGGGCGCGCGAAGCGCGGAGCGGAACACGTCGTCGAGCGTCTCGTCGTCGGGCGCCGGTGCGCGCAGGTGATCGACCGATGCGCGCGCGCGGAGGAGCTTCTTGGCCTTCATCGCTCCCATATGCACCGAGGCGCATGCGAATGCCGTCGACAACGACGCGCTGTCGCACCTCGCCTCAGCCCGGTCGCTCGAGACCGTCGCGCAACGCAGCACCGAGGCGCTCGGCGAGCATCAACACCGCGAGGTGGATGTTCGCCGTCGGGATCGTCGGAAAGAGCGACGCGTCCGCGACGTGCAGCCCTTCGATGCCGTCGATGCGTCCGATCGCGTCGGTCGCCTCGCCCATCGGAACGCTTCCGCACGGGTGATATCCGGAGTCGCAGAGATTCGGCAGCAGCGCGTCGAGCCGCGCGCGATCGGCGACGGCGCTCGGACGTGGCCACACGGGGCGCGCGAGGTGACGCAGCGCCGAGGTCGCGTACAGGCCGCGCACGATCTCGTGCGCCTCGATCGCCACGTCGCGATCGTGCTTCGTCGCGAAGAAGCGCGATTCGATCTCCGGCTTCTCGCGCGGGTCGCGCGTGCGGTAGCGGATCGTGCCGGAGCCCTCCGGCTTGCCGACCTGCATCATGATGCCGACGCCCGGAACGGACATGCCGGTGCCGATGGGGAAGAACCAGTACGAGCCCGCTTGGATCTGGATGTCTCCGTCGAAGCGGCCGTGCTTGCTGCGCGTGCGCAGCACCATCTGCACGAGCGGGGCGTCGAGATCGGCGAGCGCCGGATCGCGCGGCCACACGAACGTCGCCGAGCCGGGATGATCGAGCAGGCGTGAGCCGACCGCCTCCACCTCGCGCACGATCGAGACGCCGAGCCGATCGAGATCCCGACGCCGGCCGATGCCCGATCGCAAGAGCATGCCCGGCGTCGCGATCGCGCCCGCGCTCACGATCACGCGTTCGGCGGGGATCGTTCGCATCACGCCGTGGCGCTCCACGTCGACCCCGACGACGCGCCCACGCGCGATCACGACGCGATGCACGAGCGTGTGATCTTCGATGCGCAGGTTCTCTCTCGACCGCACCGCAGGGCCGAGCCATCCGCTCGCCGCGTCCTGTCGCACACCGTCGATGACGTTCTTCGGATGCGGTCCGATGCCGAGCGAGCGCCCGTCGTTGTGGTCGGCCGCGCGATCGAACCCGGCCTCGAGGCACGCCTCGCCGAACGCGCGTTGCCACGGAGACAGCTCGGTGTCGGTCGCGCGACGGATCGCGAGCGGCCCGTCGAGACCGTGCGGCGCCGCATCGATGCGTCCTTCGAGCGCGTCGACGTCGCGCTCGAGCCTCCGGAACGCGGGCTCGCACTGGTCCCACGACCAATCGGGCAGGCCTCGGCTCGCCCACTCGTCGTAGTCTGCCGGCACGCCGCGCAGCGCGATGCACGTGTTGATCGCGGACGACCCGCCGACGACGCGGCCGCGCGGCATCGGTACGCGAAAACGCGCGACGTCGCTCGGACGATGCGCGTACTGCCAGTCGTGCGTCTCGTACGCGTTGCGCGTTCCATCGCGCAGATCGCGTGGCCGCTCACGCACGTAGTCGGGTCCGGCCTCGAGCAGGAGCACTTCGTGCGCGCTCGACTCGGTCATGCGCGATGCGATCACGCAGCCGGCCGAGCCGGCGCCGAGGATCACGGTCTTCAGGGCGCGATGCCGATCTGATCGTACGGGATCGGCGGGAACCCCGGGATCGCGAGCGCGGGCGAGCCCGCACGCAGCGAGAGATCGCCGTTCGTCTCGTCCGTGAACAGCGGGTCGGCGTCCTCGACGTTGTCCGCGTTCGTCATGAAGTGCGTCGTCGCGTGGTTGCCGTCGCTGAGGAATTGACCGCACTGCCAGCCGAGGTTGCCCTGGAAGATCGTTCCTTCCGGATCGCGCCACGTCGAGCCCGTGGCGGTGATCATCGCCCAGTCGTCCGGAATCGCCGCGCAGAGCGGATAGCGGCTCGCCCATGGCTCGCTCTGGTAGTGGTTCTCCTCGAGCTTCTCGAGGAGGTTCCAGCTGTCGCCCGGCGTGTGGTTGATCGCGGTCTCGCCGCGCGCATCCGTCGCAAGCCCGATGCCGCATCGCGCGAACACGTTGAAGCGAATCGTGTCGTCGCGGCCGCCGCCGTGCTCGACCGCGTTTCCCGACACGTCGTAGAGGATGTTGCCCTCGACGACCACGCCCGAGAGCGCGTCGTCTAGGTACACGCCGTGCGCGCCGTAGCCTTCCACGACGGTTGCGATGTGACGGATGACGTTGTTGCGAATGACGTTGCCGCGCGCGCCCCAATCGCGCCCTGCGTAGATCGCGCCGGCGTCGCTCGACATCCGAACGACGTGCTCGATGTCGTTGAGCTCGAAGAGATGGTCGTTGCCTCCCCAGAGGATCGCGCTGTGCGGCAGGTCGTGGATGTAGCTGCGGCGCACGATGACGCCGACGCCGTTCGCGATGACACCCGCTTGGTACATCCAGACGAAACGGCCGATGTCGTGGATGTCGGCGTTCTCGACGAGCACGTCCGCGCGCGCGAGCGTGGGACGATCGCCGCCGTTGATCGTGATGCCGGCGTTGCCGAGCCCGTGCACGCGCGCGCGCTCGATCGTCACGCGCACCGCGTGATCGGTGACCACCACGCCGTGCAGGCCGCCGTTGCGCACCTCGACGCCCTCGAGGAGCAAATCGCTGCCGCCGTGGATCTCGATCTGGCTCGCGCGCCCAGCCTCGATCACGAGATCGCGCAGCGTCACATTCGTGACCGCGTTCATGCGCACGACCGGCGCGGCGAGCATCGAGACGACGACGTCGGCGCTCGCGAGCGGATGCGTCGGGTACAGATAGAGCATCCCCGTGCTGCGATCGACGTAGTGCTCGCCCGCCTGCGTCAGCTCTTCGACGAGGTTGTAGACGTAGTAGGGCCGATCCGCGTCGAGCCCGTACTGGGGCGGGTTGCCGAGGGTGATCGTGTGCGCGCTGGTATCGAGCGTCACGTGCTCGTGGCTGTCCGACCACGCGTACTCGAAGAGGCCGTGCGCCCAGACGTCGTCGGCGGTCGTCCAGCGCGACGGGCGATCACCGGCGTAATGGAATGTCGTCGTGCTCGCCGCATCCACGGTCGCGGCGAACCCGTGCGAGACGCGATCCGGTCGATCGATCGACACGTTTCCGGTCGCGCCCTGCGCCGGCATCATCGTGCCGAGCGTCGGGTCGTAGCGAAACCAGAACGGATCGGGCGCGGGCGGATAGCCCATCGGCTGCGTCGTCACGAACCACGCCGTGTACATGCTCGGGACCGTGAAGCGGTGCAGGTTGTACTGGCGCGTTCCGACGAGCCCCTGCCGCTGGAACGTCGAGACGCCGTCGAGCGTGCCGGTGCGAACGTAGTGACCGGTCACGTCGGGCGTCACGGTCCCGTAGAGATCGATCGCATCGCCCATCGGATCGGGCGCGGGCTCGTCCTGATCGACGTCGGGCCATCGCGCGAGCCACATCGGATCGCCGTCGACGAAGAGCTCGAGCGCGGAGACCGACGCGGTCGCGCCGGCCGACTGGCGCTCGGCGAGCATGCCGAGATCGGTGATGCCCTGCGCGTGCAGATCGCACACGAGAATCGCGCTGCGCGCCGTCGCATCGAGCCGGCTCTCGATTGGCGCGCCCGCGGGCACCGGGGCGAAGCACGTCGGATCGAGATGACGACCGCCGCTGATGCGTGCGGTCTCGCCAGGGACGCTGCGCCACGTGATCGTCGTGTCCGCATCGCCCGCATCTTGCGCATCGAGCACGAACGTCGCCGGTTGCTCGTAGCTCCCGCCGTGGAGCCACACGACGACGTCACCCGCCGGCAGTGTCGCGTGCCGAGCACGGAGCGCATCGCGCGCCTCGACCAACGTTCCGTACGGATGCGCGTCGGTTCCGTCGCCGCCGCTCGCGCCCGGTCGCACGAAGATCGAGACGGCCGCGCTCGTGCACTCGCACGCCTCGTACGCGCTGCCGTCGTGGAGACACCGTCTCGAGCCGACCGCGCTTCCCATGCACGCGCACGTCGCGACCGTGTCGGGCACACAACGCGTGCTCGCATCGAGCGGCACCTCGCGGTTGGCATAGTAGGGCCCCGCATCGAGGCGAGCATCCGTGCCGGCTGCGTCGAACGGAGCGACGTCCGGTCCGGGACAGCCGACGAGCACGAGCACCAACGATGCAGGCAGGAGGCGCTTCATACGCGCGATCGTACGATGACCGCGCCGTCAGGGGGCGAGCCATCGATAGGCATCGGCGAGCGCGTCACGCGCTTCTTCGGGCAACGGGGCGCCGTGGCCGAGCACGAGGCGGTCGAACGGCTCGCCGATCAGCGCATCGACCGATCGACGCACGGCTCTGCGATCGGAGAACGCGAGCCACCGCAGAGTGCGGCTGATCGCGACGCGGTCGTAGAAGCCCGCCGCCTTCGTGTAGAGCTGCGCCCAGAGCTGCGTCGGCCGCCCTACGTTGTGCACGAGATCGGCGACGACGGCCGTGCGCGACGGACGATGGACGAGCGCGCTCTCCTCGAGATCGAACCCCTGGATGCGCACTTCGTGGATCGCGCGCGCGAGCGACGGATCGAGCGGCGTGCCGTGCTCGCGATCGATGCGCAGGTCGGGACGCTTCGCGCGCAGACCCCGCGGCGCGTGCAGACGCGCGTCGGGAAACGCGGCCGACCACTCGCCGATCCACGTGTGATGGAACGTGTTCGGAGCGTAGAGATGACGGACCGGCCCGAGCGCGAGCACCGCGGCGCGTCGCTCGGGCGTGAGCGCGACAGGCGAGTGAACGAGCACGCCGCCGTCGTCGAGCGAGAGCACGGTCATCGTGCTGCGCATGGGCATCCCGACGATGCTGACCGGGCCGGAGTCGAGCCACACGCCGTCGGCGAACCGCGCGAGAACGTCGTCTTTCATGCGCTCGGCTTGTCACGCCCCTCGCGCGCGGTCGCTGGTACGTTCGTACCGACCGGCTGCAGCACCGCCAGGCGCACGACCTCGGCGCGATTGCCGGCGCCGAGCTGTCGGAAGATCACGGCGAGGTGATTGCGGAGCGTGTTGGGCGAGAGGCCGAGCGCCGAGGCGATCTCTCGGTTCGTGTGACCGAGCGCGACGTGCTCGACGATGCCGCGCTGTCGCTCGGTCAGGCGTTGATCGAGGCAGACGAGCCGAACCGGGAGCGAGGCGGCGGGCGCGTGCTCGAGCCCGCCGAGCGCGAGGTCGGCGAGCGCGATCGTCGGGGCCACACTCCGCAGGAGCGCGAGCTCGCCCGCCTCGAAGCGATCTCGCGTTCGTCGACCGAGCCCGATGACCGCGCGCACGACGCCGCCGACGATCAGATGGACGAGCGTGATGGTTCGAAGTCTTTGTGGCCCGAGCGCGACCTCCTGCCAGAGCCGGTGCTCGCGTGACCCGACGGTGAGCGCGTCGTGGTCGGCCGTGACGCCGTCGCGCGCGAGCGCATGATCGCGGAGGCGCGCGAGCTCCACCGCCAGCGCATCCCAGCGTGGCATCGAGGCCGCGAGTGTGGAGACGTCGCCTCCGCGGACCACCGCGGTCTCGATGGCCGCGCGCGGCGTCAGCGCGTGGAAGAACGCCGCGTCGAACGGGACCGCGGCTCCCAGGAAGTCGAGAGCGCGCTCGCGCGCCTCTCGCTGGGTCCGCGCCTCGGCGAGCGTGCGGGCGAGAACGTCGTGCATACGATCAATGCGCGAGCGGGAGATTCTTGCCGCCCCCGGCGCCCGACGAGAGCCCAGCGAAGAAGTCGTTGCCCTTGTCGTCGACGACGATGAACGCGGGGAAGTCGACGACCTCGATCTTCCAGATCGCTTCCATCCCGAGCTCGGGATAGTCGAGGACCTCGACCTTCTTGATGCAGTCCTGTGCGAGGCGCGCCGCCGGTCCGCCGATCGAGCCGAGATAGAAGCCGCCGTGCTTCTTGCACGCATCGGTGACCTGCTTGCTGCGGTTGCCCTTGGCGAGCATCACGTAGCTGCCGCCGGCCGCCATCAGCGCATCGACGTAGCTGTCCATGCGCCCCGCGGTCGTCGGTCCGAACGATCCCGACGCGTAGCCCGTCGGCGTCTTGGCGGGACCGGCGTAGTAGACGGCGTACTGTTTCATGTAGTCGGGCAAGCCCTCGCCGCGATCGATGCGCTCTTTGAGCTTCGCGTGCGCGATGTCGCGCGCGACGACGAGCGTGCCGCTCAGAGAGAGCCGCGTCTTGATGGGATACCGTCCGAGCGTCGCGCGAATCTCGCTCATCGGCTGGTTCAGATCGACGTTCACGACGTCGCCCCCGAGCTGCTGATGCGTCGCGTCCGGCAGGTACTTCGCCGGATCGGTCTCGAGCTGCTCGAGGAACACGCCCTCGCTCGTGATCTTGCCGAGCGCCTGTCGATCGGCCGAGCAGCTGACGGCGATGCCGACCGGACAGCTCGCGCCGTGTCGCGGCAACCGAACGACGCGCACGTCGTGGCAGAAGTACTTGCCGCCGAACTGCGCACCGATGCCGAGCGCCTGCGTGAGCTGGTGCACCTTCGCTTCCATCTCCACGTCGCGGAAGCCGTGCGCGAGCATCGAGCCCGTCGTCGGGAGCGAGTCGAGATATTTCGCGCTCGCGAGCTTGGCCGTCTTGAGGGTGTGCTCGGCGCTCGTGCCACCGATGACGATCGCGAGATGGTACGGCGGGCACGCAGCCGTCCCGAGCGAGCGCAGCTTCTCGTCGAGGAACGCCATCAGGCTCTTCTCGTTCAAGAGCGCTTTGGTCTCTTGGTAGAGGTAGCTCTTGTTCGCCGAGCCGCCGCCCTTGGCCATGAAGAGAAAGCGGTACTCGTCCTCGTGGTGCCCTTCGCCGCTCGTCGAGAAGATCTCGATCTGCGCCGGGAGATTGTTGCCGGTGTTCTTCTCTTCGTAGAGAGAGAGAGGTGCGAGCTGCGAGTAGCGCAGGTTGTCGCTCGCGTAGGTGTTCATCACGCCGCGTGCGATCGATGCCTCGTCGCTGTGATCGCCGCGCACGGTGACGACGTGCTGGCCTTTCTTGCCCATCACGATCGCGGTGCCGGTGTCCTGGCACATCGGCAGCACACCGCCGGCAGCGATGTTCGCGTTCTTCAGGAGGTCGAGCGCGACGAAGCGATCGTTGCCCGAGCTCTCCGGGTCCTCGAGGATGCGCGCGAGCTGCGCGAGATGCGCCGGCCGCAAGAGGTGCGCGATGTCGAACATGGCCTGCTGCGTGAGCAGCGTGAGCGCGCCGCGATCGACGCGGACGAACGACTCGCCTCCGCCTTCGAACGTGGACACGAAATCGGACGAGAGCTTCTTCCACGGCGTGGTGTCGGTCTCGGCCAGCGGAAGAAGATCGGCATACGGCAGCTCGGTCATGCGCGTGAGCGTAGCCGAGCGTGCGTACGATTCACACGCGTTGCGCGCTCGATGCGTCCCGCTGAGCCACGCGCACGATTCATCACGAAAATGGGCGTCGAACAGGTGGCACGCCGGCTGCTCTACCGAGCGCGAACGTTTTCTTCACCTCTGGAGGCTCTTCATGCGCGCTCTCGTCTTCGCACTCGTTCTCGCTCTCGTCGTCCCGGGCTGCTTCGGTGGATCGAGCATCACCGAGCCGAGCACGAACGGCGATGCGGGACGAACGTCGTGGCACATCGACGACGGCCTCTGCGACGGCGGCTTGATCGGCGGCGAGTGCGATCTCGACCAGCACCTCGCCGTCGGCGCGACACCGACGATCGCCGTGACGGCGCGCAACGGCACCGATCTCTCGCACGCGCACCTGGCTGGCGGCGCGAACGTGGTCATCGAGAACGCCTCGTCGTCGACCGACGATCACGGCGCGGTGACGATGACCGCGACCGTGCGTGGTATGGCCGCGGGCGTCGGCGACATCGTCGTGGCCGACGTATTCGGCAACGAGATCGATCGCGCGCACGTCACCTTCGTCACCGCGGCCGCGCTGACGTGCGGTCTTCTCGGCTCGACGGTGACGCGTGATCTGAGCTTCCACGCGCTCTCGAGCGAGCCGGTGACGATGGTGGCGGGCGGCAGCACGACGCTCGCGTGTCGCGCTACGGACGCTGCCGGCAATCCGCTGCTCACCGTCGACGCGATCACGTGGACGGTGGTGCCCGGGGGCAGCGCGGACGTATCGATCCAGGACGACGAGCTCTTCTCGTGGCTCGGCCCGGTGAACGGCGGCACGGTCCGCGCGACCGCGTCGGGTAGCGGGACGGCGACCGTGCACGCCGCGCTCGGCGCGATCAGCGGCGACGTCGTGCTGAACGTTCGCTGATCGCGGGCGTCTTCGCGCTCGTCTTCGTCTTCGTGCTCGGCTTCGTTTTCGCGCTCGCCGGGGGCGTTGCTTCTCGGACCAGGGCTTCGAGCGTCGGAAGGAGCATCTTCCGACGCAGGAGCACGACGAGCTTCTCGCTGAGCTCGGTCGCGGCCTCGGTGAGCTCCGGCAGCTTGTCGCCTGCGCGCGGAAGCACGCCTCGACGAAAGAGCTGGAGCTCTGCGCGCACGAGACCGCTCAGCGCCTGCGCGTAGTCGCCGAGCACCTCGAGCGGCAGCATCTCGGGATCGAGGCCGGCCTTCCGCGCCGCACCGAGCAAGCGCAGCAGCGCGAGATCATCACCGGAGAAAGTGCCGTCATCGTCCGCGCGCACCAGACCCGCACCGAGCAGCCAGTCGAGCTGCTTGCGTGGAAGGCCCGCGCGCTCGAGCTCCGCGCGCGACCTTCGATCACTCTCGGCGCCGGCCGAGAGCACGCGCGCGATCGAGGCTGCAACCGTCTCGTCCGGATCGTCGTCGGCGACGCCATCGAGCACGTCTCGAATGACCTTGAGCGGGAGAAACCGCGTGCGCTGGAGCTCCTTGATCCGCTGCACGCGCTCGACCGTGCTGACGTCGTAGTAGGCCATGTTGCGGCCCGTGCGCGTCGGCTCGGGCAAGAGGCCGGCGTTCACGTAGTGCTTGATCGTGGCCGCGGGCACGCCGCTCAGCCGCGCGAGCACGGACATCTTCACCTGCGTGGGCGCGCGCGCCAGAGGAGCTGCCATCAAGGACCGACCCGCGTGATGCCGGACGGAAGCGAGCTCCCCGTGAGCCACGCCGCCATGTCCGTGTCGCCGCGGAGATGGTAGCGCGCGAACGCGACGGCCATCGCACGGATGTCGTCGCGCAGCGTCGCGGCATCGGGCGGCTCCGCCGCGCAGAAGCTGCCGAACGTACCGCCGCCGTCGTCGGTGAAGGTCATGTGCACGGCGTCGGCGAACGTCCACTGCACCGCCCACGACGAGCCGTGGATCGCGCTGTAGATCGTCGCGTAGTTCTGTGCGATCGGCGCGCACGGCATGATGCCGCCGGCGCCGTCGTTGGTCTCCCCCATCACGCCGACCGGGATCGTGAGCGCGCCGGCCTCGCTCGCGCTGGCCGCGTCGGGGCACGTCGCGCTGAAGCCCATGCCGGGCCCGCATCCGTTCACCGGATCGAGAAGGAGCGCCGCCGTGATGCGCGTGTCGGCGGCGGCCGCGAGCACGGCATCCTTGCCTCCGCGGCTGTGGCCCATGACCGCGATGTGCGATGCATCGACACTGCTCGCGAACGGCGCAGCACCGAGCGCCCAATCGATCGCGTGCACGATCGCATCGCGCTCGTCGACGTTGGTCGGGCCTCCGAAGAGACTGCTCGCCGTGTTCACGCCCACGACGAAGAAGCCGTGGCTCGCGATGCGCTGGAGCAGCATCGCGTAGTTGCTGCTCGAGAGCTGGTAGCCGTGCTTGAACACGACGAGCGGTGCCGTCTCGCCCGCGGCGAGCGTAGGCGCATATGCGATCGCCGTGGCGCCCGTCAGCATCGTCGACGACATCGTGACCATGTACGGGCCCGGGCCGTTCGGCGCCGCGCCACTCGTGCCGCCGCCGTCGAGCGCCGGCTGCCATGCATCCACCGTCGGCGCGAACGTGTCGGGCGTCGGGGCCGCATCGTGCGGGCTCGGGCCCGTGTCGACGGGGCTCGTAGCAGCGTCGTCCATCGGCGAGGGGCCCGCGTCCGGAACGGTGCGCGACGAGCCGCTGCAGCCCACGACGAGACAGAGCGCGAGGAGGATCCGGGACGGGGTCATGAGCGGCTCCTTGGAAAGTGAGAAGTGGAACTTCTCACTTTCTGGTCCACCGATCAACCGGGTCGGGCGATCCCGATGGCGGAGCGCACGCGCGCCATCGTCCGCCGCGCGATCACGCGTGCTCTTTCGGCGCCCTCCTCCAGCAACGCATCGAGCTTGGCTTCGTCGGCTCGCAACGCGCGATACGTCTCGCGACGCCCGCCGAGCTCGCGCTCGATCGCCTCGTAGAGGTCCTGTTTCGCGTGGCCCCAGCCGTACGTGCCGCCGCCCGCGAGCTTCTCGCGCATGGCGAGGACCTCGCTCTCGGTCGCGACCAGCTTGTAGAGCTCGAACACCGTCGTGCCGTCGCTCGGCTTGGGCGCTTCCAGCGGCTCGCTGCCGGTCACGAGCTTCATGATCAGCTTCCGCAGCGACTTCGCGTCGTCGAAGAGCGGCACGGAGTTGCCGAGGCTCTTGCTCATCTTGCGACCGTCCAGCCCCGGCACGAGCGGCGCGTCCGAGAGCGTGAGCTCCGGCACCACGAGCGTGCCCGCGCCCCAGAGGTGGTTCACGCGCTCCGCCATGTCGCGCGCGATCTCGACGTGCTGCTTCTGGTCCTGACCGACCGGCACGACGTCGCAGTCGTAGAGCACGATGTCGGCGGCCATGAGCACCGGGTAGTAGAAGACGCCCGCGTTCGGCGCCTCGCCCGCATCGATCGCGGCCTTGTACGCATGCCCGCGCTCGAGCTGGCCCGTCGCGACGACGCAGGAGAGAACCCACGCGAGCTCGAAGACCTCGGGGATGGCCGACTGTCGATAGAGAATCGTGCGCGCCGGATCGAGCCCACACGCGAGCCACGTCGCCGTCACGTCGTAGATCGAAGCGCGCAGCGCGGCGGGATCCCGCATCGTCGTGAGCGCGTGATAGTCGGCGATGAAGTACATGCCGTCGAACTGGTCGGCCATCCGCAGCGCCGGACGGATCGCGCCGAGATAGTTGCCGAGGTGCGGCGCCGAGTGCGTCGGCTTCACGCCCGTCAGCGAGACCTTCTTCTTCGTCGACATCGGGCGTGTCGTACCATGCGCGTCGATGACACGCGCAAGGACGAAAGGCGCCGCCGCGTTCGTGACGGCTGCGGCGTGGCTAGTCTCCGGATGCCCGCCGCAGATGCACACCTATGCAGCGCTGGTGGCGAGCGCGCACGACCAACACGAGATCGGTCGCGTCACGATCACGCGGCCCGGCGCGTCGACCATGACGGCGCCGATCCACTTCTGCCAGAGCGGAGAGCTCGCGTTCTTCGAGGGCGTCGATCTCGCGGGCATCGATCCGGCCGTCACGATGCGCGTCGCGATCGACCCGATGGCCGGACCGCGCATCCAGCTCGACGCGCTCGTGGTCGGCGCGCCGTGGATGCTCGAGCCGAGCGTTTGCTCGACGTGGGACGTCTCGATCACGCGGACCAACAGCCGCTACAACAACGTGCGCGAGCTCGATGTCGGCATCGCTGTCGCATGTGCGCTTCCGGACGGTGCGCAGGTCGAGCTCCGCACGGCGGCACGCTGCTCCGTCGCGCCGGACGTGTTCACCGTGCGACACGAGATCGACGATCTCCGCCCCGAGCTCAGTCGGTGAGGCATCCGCCCCCGGGCGGCGCGTCGTCGTGGACGGTGGTCACGAGCGGCGCGATCGCGACCCGCACGACGAAGAGCGCCGCCGTGTCGAGCGCGACGACGAGCAGCGCGGACATCACGATCGCGGCGAGCGAGACCGGGCGCGCGCTCTCTCCGATGCGCAGCCAGAGCGGGAGCGCGAGCACGAACGAGATGCCGTAGGCGAGCGTACCGAACGTCAGCGCGAAGAGCGTGTCGTCGTAACAGAAGAGCGAGCGCATGAACGGGTTCGCGTTCAAGAGCGTCTCGAGGAATGCGATCGAGAACGGGACGATCGCGATGCAGAGCATCGAGACCGCCGGCGGAAGCGGAAGACCGCGCACGAAGCGGAACGCCATGCACGCGAGCACCGAGTACGTCGCGAAGTACGGCACCGTCACGAGATAGAGAAAGAGCGGGTTGCGATCGAGCTCCCAGCGCGCGTGGAATCCGTAGTGCATGTGCAGCACGTCGAAGAAGAACGGCGTCTGGAAGACGTTCATCCCGAACGCGAGCACGACGATCACCAGCGTCATCGCCGTCGACGTGCGTGACGACCACGGCAGCGCACGCTCTTCGGGCGGCATCGTGAGCATCGGGAGCACGAGCGTCCCGAGCGCGAGCGAGGCGCCGAACGTCATCAGTGCCGGATCGCTCCACGAGCGCGCGAAGCCGCCGAGCATGATCACGCCGGTGATCGCGCCCCACACGGGCGTGTACATCAGCCACGTCTGCTCGACCGCGCGCTTGCCGGGTCGCGCCGAGAAGAGCGGCGAGGCCGAGCTCATCGGCTCGCCTCTGCGGTCGCTACCGTCCGCGGGCTGCGCCCGCTACCGCCCGCGCCCTCCGAGACGAGCACTCTCGTCGGCCTACGGCAGCGCTTGGAAGAAGTCGCCGATCGCTTCGCCCGCGTTCGGCCATACCGCGTGCGCCATGCCGGGGATCGGGCACCACGCGACGTGGTGCGTGCACGACGAAGACGTGTAGGTCAGGCACGGCGTGATCGGGCCGCTCGTCGTCTCGGGACCGCAGCTCGCGGTCGCGAGATAGTTGTCGCGCGTGCTCTGCCCGTCGGTGAACGACACATCCGTCGTGTCGTTCTCGCCCCAGACGAAGATCGCATCGGGGAGCGCGCAGCTGACGCCGCCCTGGCTCGTGTACGTGAACTCGGGGCCGCTCGGGCCATCGACGGAGTAGAGCGTGCCCGAGTGGATGCCGGCGCCCCGCAGA
Organism: uncultured Sandaracinaceae bacterium; assembly: GCA_964429305.1. Taxonomy (GTDB): domain Bacteria; phylum Myxococcota_A; class Polyangia; order Polyangiales; family Sandaracinaceae; genus JBBSAT01. The sequence goes on from CAYSCF010000081.1 coordinate 16,526, forward strand.
ACGGTCGGGCCGAGCAAGCACGCGATCGCGTTCGTCATGGTCGCGCCGCCGCTGAAGCCCACGATGAACACGTGCGTCGTGTCGACGTTCAGCTCGGTGTGGAGCGCCGCGATGACGTCGCGCACGAACTGCGCTTCGCTCTGGCGCCCGGCGTCGGTCCAGTACGTGAACGTGTTGTCCATCGCCGCGTCCGGGTAGACGAACACCGCGCCGGTGTCGGCCCGGAAGTGCGCCTCGAGCGGGATCGCGCTGCGCTGGCCCGCGCCGGTGCCGCCATCGCCGTGGAGCGAGAACACGAGCGGCAGCGATCCGCGCGTGGCGATGTCCGTCGGCGTCGCGAGCAGGTACGTCCGCGCCACGCCGCTCGAAGTGATGTTGCGCGTCTCGGTCGCGTACGTCGGCGGTGTGGTCGTCGCCACGAACGCGTCGTGGCCGGCGTCGCCAGGAGCTACCCCGGAATCGACCCCGCCGTCGAACGTCATGTCCTGACACGCGGAGATGAACTCGTTCGGATCACACGCGGTCGTCGCGTACGTGGCGCCGTTCACACCGTCGATCGCGCACGTGCACGTGTTGGTCGTGCACGTGGCCGTGACCGCGTGCCCATGACACGTCATGTCGCACTGACACATGGCCGTCGCAGATCGGACGCAGACCGCGCTGCAATCACGCGGCGAGTCGTGGGCCGTGTCGACCACGGCCGCCGCATCGCGACCGCCGGCATCGTCCGTGGAAGACGAAGGCCCACAGCCGATCGCGACGAGAGAGAGAGAGACGAAACCCATCGCGACGAAAGGGAGCGCGCCCTTCATTTCGCGAGCTCGAACAGGCCCGCCGCGCCCTGGCCGCCGCCGATGCACATCGTGACGATGCCGTAGCGGCCACCGCGACGCTTGAGCTCGTGCAGCAGCGTCGCGGTGAGCTTGGCGCCCGTGCAGCCGAGCGGATGCCCGAGCGCGATCGCGCCGCCGTTGACGTTGAGCTTCTCCTCCGGGATGCCGAGCTCGCGCGCGCAGTACACCGACTGCGACGCGAAGGCCTCGTTCATCTCGATCAGATCGATGTCCTTGATCGTGAGGCCGGTCTTCGCGAGCAGCTTGCGCACCGCGGGGAGCGGGCCGATGCCCATGATCGCCGGGTCGACGCCGATCGTGACGAAGTGGCGGAAGTGACCGAGCGGCGAGAGACCGAGCGACTTGGCCTTCGTCTCGCTCATCACGAGCGCCGCGGCCGCGCCGTCCGAGAGCGGCGACGCGTTGCCGGCCGTGACCGAGCCCTTCGCGCTGAACGCGGGCTTGAGCGATGCGAGGCCCTCCGCCGTCGTATCCGGACGCGGCAGCTCGTCGCGCGTGAACGAGAACGTCGAGCGCTCGCCGCTCGACGAGAACCTGACGCCGTGCACCTCGACGATCTCGGCCTCGAAGCGCTTCTTCTCGATCGCTTCCGATGCCTTCTTCTGGCTGGCGAGCGCGAAGCTGTCCTGCTGCTCGCGCGTGATGCCGAACTTCGCCGCGACGTTCTCCGCCGTGATGCCCATCGGCGTGTAGACGCTCGCGTACTTCTCCATCACCTCGGGCGAGGCGCTGAGCTTGTAGCCGGTCATCGGGACCATCGTCATCGACTCGACACCGCCGGCGACGACGGTGTCCGCGCTGCCGACGAGAATCTCGCCCGCCGCCATCGCGATCGCCTGCAGGCCGCTCGAGCAGAAGCGATTGATCGTGACGCCGCCGCACTCTTCGGGAAGACCTCCGAGCAGGCCGACGGGGCGCGCGACGTTGAGGCCTTGTTCTCCCTCGGGCATCGCGCAGCCGAGCACGAGGTCTTCGACGTCGGCCGGGCTCACCTTCGGATTGCGCGCCATGAGGCCGCGGATGACTTCGCCCGCGAGCTCGTCGGGCCGCTTCAGCGCGAGCGAGCCCTTCGTCGCACGACCCACTGCCGACCGCACCGCATCCACGATCACGACGTTCGTCATGCACGCGAGGCTAGCAGTCCGGAAGGGCGAGGCGACCCTGAAAAAAGGGCCGTCATCCACGGATTGCCGGCGAAATTCGTGAACGTGTCGCGAAGAAATGCTGCATTCGTTCCGGCGACCGACGACTTCTGTTACGAGGTGCCCATGGCCATGAAACGACGAACGCGGATCCTCTTGATCATCCTCGGCGTGGTGCTGACGCCCGTGCTCGCGATCGTCGCGCTCTTCGCGGCGACGTTCAGCGGTCTCGAAGCGATCGAAGATCATCGACGCGTCGGCGCGACGATCGAGATCGTTCAGGACGGCTACGTCAGCATGTCGATCCTCGATCTCGGCAACGGGCACGTCGCGCTGATCGACTGCGGCAACGATCCGATGGGCGTCACGCTGCTCGCCGCGCTCTCGCATCGCAACCTCGGCCCCGCCGACGTGAGCACGATCTTCCTGACGCACGGCCATCGCGATCACATCGCAGCGTGTCCGCTCTTCACGCACGCGGACGTGTACGCGCTCGCGGCCGACGTCCCGCTCGCCGAAGGACACACGACGGGCCACAGCCCGATCGCACACGTGATGAGCCCGTCACCGACCGGCGTACACGTCGGGCATCCGCTCACGGACGGCGACGTGATCACCGTGGGCAACGCAGAGGTGCACGTGTACGCGGTGCCCGGTCACACCGAGGGCAGCGCCGCGTATCTCGTCGACGGCGCGCTCTTCATCGGCGACAGCGGCAGCATCACGAGCGACGGGCATCTGCGTGGCGCGCCGTGGATCTTCTCCGATGACCAAGCGCGCAACGCCGCATCGATGCGCGCGCTCGGCACGAGGCTCACGACCGAGCACGAGACGGTGACGACGATCGTCGCAGCGCACACCGGCGTGCTCGCGGATGGCGACGTGATCGCGGCACTTCGCGACATGTGAGGTGTCACCTCGGCGTCGCCGCGGAGCGCGGACGTGTCGGCCTCACGCCGCTGCGAGCAGCGCGTGCACGCGTGGCACGACCTCGGTGCCGATCAGCTCGATGCTGCGCATCATGTCTTCGTGCGGAAGCGGGCCGTTGCTGTACTTGAGATCGAAGCGGCTCAGCGAGAGGAGCTTCGCGGCACGCGCGATCTTGTTCGCGACCGTCTCCGGGGATCCGACGAAGAGCGCGCCCTCGGAACCGAGCTCCTGATCGAACTGCGCGCGCGTCGGCGGAGGCCAGCCGCGCTCTGCGCCGATCTTGGTGCGCTGCGCGAGGAAGTGCGGCCAGATCTGCTCGCGCGCCAGCGCGTCCGTCTTCGCGACGTGGCCGGGCGCGTGGACGCCGACGGGCAACGGCTGTTTGCCGAGCTTGCCGAGCGCGCGCTGATAGAGCTCGACGAAAGGGACGAAGCGCGCGGGATCGCCGCCGATGATCGCGAGCATCAGATCGAAGCCGTAGTGCGCCGCGCGGAGCACCGACTGCGGCGTGCCGCCGACACCGATCCACGTTCGCAAGAGGCCCTTCTCGATCGGCGGGTAGATGGGCTGCGCGCGCAGCGGGGAGCGCGTCTTGCCCGACCACGTGACCGGCTTGCCCGAGCGCACCGCCGCGAAGAGATCGAGCTTGTCGTCGAAGAGCTCTTCGTACTTGGCGAGATCGAAGCCGAAGAGCGGGAACGACTCGGTGAACGATCCGCGCCCGAGGATCACCTCGGCGCGCCCGTTCGAGAGCGCATCGAGCGTCGAGAAGCGCTGGAAGACGCGGATCGGGTCGTCGGAGCTGAGCACCGTGACCGCCGAGCCGAGATGGATGCGCTCGGTCTTCGCCGCGATCGCGGCGAGCACGACCTCCGGCGCCGACACGGCGAAGTCGTCGCGGTGGTGCTCGCCGACGCCGAAGAACGCGAGCCCCACGCGATCGGCGAGCTCGGCCTGCAGAACCACGTTCCGGATCGCCTGCGCGTGCGAGACGAGCGCGCCGCCCTCTCCGAGCGTGCGATCGCCGAACGTGTCGAGCCCGATCTCGAGCGGCATGCCTCTAATTACGCAGCGGCCGGTTGTTCATCAGCATGTACTGCATGCGCTCTTGGCTCTTGGCCTCGCCACAGAGCGAGATGAACGCCTCGCACTCGAGGTCGAGCACTTCTTGCTCGGTGACCTCGTGCGTGTGGCCGCTCGCGCCGCCGCAGAGCACGACCGCCAGCTTGCGCGCGATGAGCGCATCGTGCGCGCTCGCGTAGCCGCCGGCCGTCAGCGTGTCGATCATCATGCCGAGCGTCGCGATGCCGTTCTCTCCCGGCAGCACGTACGTGCGCGGGATCGGCGGGTGGTAGCCGCTCTCGGCCAAGCCGATCGCGCGCTGCTTGGTCTCGTAGAGCTGGCGCGCGCGATCGAAGCTGACGCCGTCGCCCTTCTTGAAGTAGCCGAACTGCTGCGCCTCGACCGCGCTCGTCGCGACGTTCGCCAGCGCGATGTTCTTGAAGACCTGCGTGACGATCGCGTACGTGTCGATCACCGCGCCCTGCACGTTCCCGTCGAGCGCGCGCCAGAGCATGTTCATCGTGCCCGCGCCGCCGGGGATCAGACCGACGCCGACCTCGACGAGGCCCGCGTACGTCTCGGCCGCTGCCTGCGTCGCGTCGCTGCCGTAACAGAGCTCGAGACCGCCACCGAGTGTCATGCCGTACGGCGCGGCGACGACCGGCACGCGCGCGTACTTCAAGCGCTGCGTCGCCGACTGGTAGCCCTTCACCATCTTGCGCAGGTCGTCCCAGTTCTTCTGGCCCGCCGCCATCACGACGCCGAAGAGGTTCGCGCCCACGCAGAAGTGCTCGCCCTCGTTCGCGAGCACGATCGCGCGGAAGTCTTCCTCGGCCTTCGCCGCCGCGTCGTGCAGCATCGCGATCACGTCCGGGTCGATGCTGTTCGCCTTCGTCTTGAACGTGACGCCGAGCACGCCGTCGCCGAGATCCCACGCCTCCGCGCCCGGATTGGCGAGCACCGGCGCCTTGCCGACGCGCACCTTCGAGAGAGGCAGCTCGCGGCGATCGACCTTGCGCTCGACGTACGCGCCCTTGCCCAGATCCCAGACCGATCCGTCCTTGTAGAACGACGTCGCGCCCTTCTCGAGCATCGTGTCGATGCTCTTGGGCAGGGCGATGCCTTCCTTCTTCATGCGCGCGGTCGTCTCGGCGAAGCCGAGCGCGTCCCACGACTCGAAGGGGCCCAGCTCCCAGTTGTATCCCCACTTCATCGCGTCATCGACGGCGACGACGTCGTCCGTGATCTCGCCGATGCGGCGCGCCGAGTACGCGAGCGCCTTGCCGAGCACCTTCCACGCGAAGTCGCCGACGACGCCGGGCGTGGCGACCAGCGCCTTCACGCGCGCGGCCGGATCCTCGATCTTGGAGACCTTCTTCGTCGCCTTGGCGACGTCCTCGCTGCCGCCCTTCGCGCGATACGCGAGCGTCTTCGGGTCGAGCGTCTCGGTCTCACCCTTGTTGCGCTTGTAGAAGCCGCCCTTCGTCTTGTCGCCGAGGATGTTCTTCTCGACCATCGAGCGCACGAACGCGGGAACCTCGAACACGGCGCGCTCTTCGTCGTTCGGCAGCGCCTCGAAGCAGTTGTCGGCGACGTGGACGAACGTGTCGAGACCGACGATGTCGGCCGTGCGGAACGAGGCGCTCTTCGGATGGCCCATCGGGACGCCCGTGATGTTGTCGACGTCCTCGGGCGCGAGGCCCATCTCGAGCATCAGGTGGATCGTCGTCATCATCGCGTGGATGCCGATGCGGTTGCCGATGAAGTTCGGCGTGTCCTTGCCGACGACGATGCCCTTGCCGAGCGCCTCGCGACCGAGCGTCGCGATCGCCACCACGGTCGCCGCATCCGTCTCCGGGCCCGCGACGATCTCGAGCAGCTTCATGTAGCGGACCGGGTTGAAGAAGTGCATCACGAGGAAGCGCTTCTTGAACGCGTCGGTGCGCCCTTCGACCATGTCGTGGATACGCAGGCCGCTCGTGTTCGACGCCACGATCGTGTGCGGCTGGACGACCTTCTCGAGCTTCTCGAAGAGACCGCGCTTGATGTCGAGGCGCTCGACGATCGCTTCCACGATCAGATCGCACGCGCCCGCCTTCGCGAGATCGTCGTCGAGATTGCCGACGCTCACGAGCTTGGCGTTCGACGGATGGAAGAACGCCGCCGGCTTGAGCTTCGCGAGGCCCGCGAGCGCGGCCGCTGCGACGCCGTTGCGAGGCGCCTTCGCATCCTTCGGCGCGATGTCGAGCAGGAGCACTTCGAGCCCCGCGTTCGCCATGTGCGCCGCGATGCCACTGCCCATCACGCCCGAGCCGAGAACCGCTACGCGCCGAATCGCCTTGCCCATCGAGAGACCTCCGAGAGAGGTGGCTACCGTCCTCGCTGCAACGCCCTCGCGCAAGCGGTTCGTGAGTGAGCCTCACACCCGTGGCTGCGCGCTGTGGTCGGTTCGCAACGCAACCTGCGCTTCGCGCCCGATCGCACGCGAAATACGTGTGGCGCGCCGATTGCGATGGGCGCTCGCATGTCGCCCACACGCATCACGCCTCTGATGTTGATCCTCTGCACGGCGTGCTCGCCGATCGCGCTCTCCCCGGCGATGCGCACGGTTCCGCTCGAGACCGTGGCCACGGCGCGCGAAGGTCACGTCGCAGTGCACGCGGGCGGCGGCTTCCACGGCGGATGGGGCACGGAGACGACGACGGCCGCAGGATCGGTCGGCGTCGGCGTCGCGCGCGACGTCGAGCTGCAGGTCGAAGGCTCGTTCGCGTACGACCAAGACCTCGATCACTCGGGCCGGGGCGTAGGAGCGTTCGCGGGCGCGGGCCGCGTCGGCGTCAAGCATCGCGTCGTCGAGTGGCTCG
>CAYSCF010000082.1:0-23293 GCA_964429305.1 uncultured Sandaracinaceae bacterium
GAGCGCGTCTTGCCCGCCGTCGCGCGTGGAAGCGTCGAAGGCTCGCAGCCCCGTGCGCGAACCGCACGCGGCGATCGTCGCGGCCACGAGAGCGATACCCAGGCCACGCATGCGCTCAGCGTCCCATGGGCTGCGCGCACGTCGCAAGCGGCCCCACGTAGAGCACGCCAGTCTTCGATGGTAGCTTCCGCCGATGCTGGTACGCGGCTGCGCCTTCCTTCCGATAGTTCTCTCGCTCTGCGCGCTCGGCTGTGGCGATGGCGGCGCCGCGAATCCTCCGCGGGACGCGAGCACGGACACGCGCACGATCGTGGACGCTCCCCTCGGCACGGACGTGGGCAACGACGCGAGCCTCGATGCGTGGGCGCCTCCGCGCTGCGGTGACGGCGTCGTCAATCAGCCCAGCGAGACGTGCGACGACGGCAACACGAACCAGTTCGACGGATGTCTGTCCGACTGCACCGAGCCGCCGGTCATCGGCCCGCCGGATCGCACGTGGACCTGGTACCCGATCCCGGGCACGCAGTGCATCGACGGGACCGAGACGGGCTTCGGTGTCAGCACGGTCGCTGGTGCGACCGACCTCATGGTCTATCTCGAGGGCGGCGGCGCGTGCTTCAACGACTCGTGCGACTTCACCGCACTGAGCGTGCCGTTCGTGCCGCCGCCCGATGGCATCTTCGATCGCACGCGCTCCGAGAACCCGGTGCGCGATTGGAACATGGTCTACATCCCGTACTGCACGGGCGACATCTACGGCGGGGACCGCGACACGATGCTCGCCGGACAGACGCGACACTTCCACGGCTACCGCAACATCGGTCTCGATCTGCAGGCGATCGTCCCCGCGTTCCCGCACGTGACGCGCGTGCTCTGGACGGGCATCAGCGCCGGCGGGTTCGGCTCGGCGCTCAACGCGGGCCGCGCGGCAGACGCGTTCGGACCGTCGCGGCAGATGATCTTGATCGACGACTCGGGGCCGCCGTTCGGCAACGACGTGATCGCTCCGTGCCTGGAGCAGATCTTCAGGAGCACGTGGGGCCTCGACGACACCATCCTCGCCGCGTGCGGCGCCGCGTGCCCCGACCCGACGGACTTCGCGACGGGCGCCTCCTCGCATCTGCTGAGCGCGTATCCGAACATGCGCGTCGGCATCTTCTCGAACACGGCCGACACCGTGATCCGCGCGTTCATGGGCTTCGGCTGGTACGACGGGCAGCACGATCACTGCACGGGCATCGCGCCCTCGAGCGTGCCGATCCAGACGTACACGGACGGCCTCGTGCACATGCGTGCGGCCTATCCCACACGTGCGTCGTTCTTCCTCTACGGGACATCGCGCGTTCCGGGCAACGGGCTCGGTCACACGACGCTGCGCACGACCTCGTACTACGACACGAGCATCGACGGTGTGAGCGTGGCCGATTGGGTGGGCGACGTGATCGCGGGAACGATCACGCAGGTCGGGCCCTGAGCGTAATCTCGGAGATCTCCGAGCGCGTGCCGACGCGCAATGGCGGTCCCCACGTCCCGGTACCTTCGCTGACCCACACGGCCGTGGGCCCCACGCGATGCAGGCCCTTGAGGAAGGGCTGTTCGATCCGCACCAGCGCGCCGAACGGTTGCATCTGTCCGCCGTGCGTGTGGCCGGAGATCTGGAGCGCGACGCCGCCTTCGGCCGCTTCGGTCACCGACCGGGGCTGGTGCGCGAGCAGCACGACCGGCAGCGTGGGATCGCGATCGGCGAGCGCCGCCAACATGTCGGTGTGACCGCCGAAGCGCGGCGCATGCGCGTCGTCGATGCCGGCCAGCGTGAAGCGCGCGCCATCCTTCTCCACGACGACGTGGCGATTGCGCAGGGCCTGCATCCCGATGGTCTGCACGTGCTCGCTCCAGGCGTCCGCGCCGGAGAAGTACTCGTGGTTGCCGGTGACGAAGAACACACCGCTCGGCGCTTTCAGGCCGGCGAGCGGCGCGACCTCCGAACGCAGCTCGTCCACGGAGCCGTCGACGAGATCGCCGGTGACGGCGACGAGGTCGGGCGAGAGCGCCTGGACCTGCGCGACGAGCCGCTCGACGAACGCGCGCCGGATGACCGGTCCCACGTGGACGTCGGTGATTTGTACGATGCGGAAGCCATCGAGCGCCGGATCGAGCCCTGCGATGGGCACTTCCACGCGACGGATGATCGGCCGGCCCATGCCTCGCAACGCGCCGAGGGTCACGGTCGCACCCGCGAGCCCGATGGCGACCCATGCCGACGTGCGAGCGCCCGCGACGCCGGTGCCGACGAGCGCCTCGAGCCCCGCGCTCGCATGCGCGACGCTCACGGCATAGCGAAGACCATCGAGAACGAGCAGCGTGACGTCGAGATAGAAGATGGCGCCGAGCCACGCGTACCCGGCCCAGGCGACGATTCGCGCGCTCGGTCCGCGCATGAGACGCGAGCCGATCAGCGAGAACGGTAGACACAGCGCGAGCGCGACCGTGATGCCGGTGCCGAAGACGCCGAACGGCGCGGGCCAGCCTGGATCGGAGACCAGCCGGGCCCACATGTAGCCATGCAGCAGACCGACGGCGGTCAGCATCACCAGGAGGAACGGAATCAGACGCGGAAGGAGCGCGCGCATGGCCACGACTCTGTGGCCATGCCGCGCGACGTCACGTGAAGAAGCGTAGCGAGCGCCGTCGTCTCACCACTCGGACCACTGGCCGGGCGCTTCCTGCCAGATCGAGGCCGCGGGCTTGGCGGCGAAGACGTCGCCATAGCCCGAGCCCATCGTCGCCTTGTAGTGCTCCATCATGCCCTCGAGGCTTCCCCACACGTCCAGACCGAGGAGCTCCGGCGAGTCCTTCGGCGCGTCGAGGCGGAAGTAGAGCTCGTGCGAGAGCTGGCCGCGACGACGTGCGTCGCGCTGGCCGCGGAGCGTTGCATCGTTGAACGAGCGGACGGCGTCCTCGCCCGACTTCACGGCGCCGCGGATGATGCCGAGGAAGACCTCGCTCTTGCGCGCCTGCGCCGGCAGGTGGAACGAGAGGCCGCCACGCGCGGGCATCCAGACGTTGGGCTCTTTGCTCGTGAAGAGCGCGCCGCCCTGCTTCTGGACCTCGGCGTTCGAGAAGAACTGTTGGATGCCGGCGGCGTCGTCCCACACGTCGAGGAAGAGCAGCTCGCCGTCCTTCGCGCCGGACATGTCGCCCGCGCCGGCAGCCGGAGTGAAGACCTTGTGCGTGAGATCGCCGAGCGAGCGTGCCGCGGCCTTCCCGGGCTCGGAGCCCGCGGTGTCGTTGTGGATCGTGCGTGCGGCTTCTACGGACTTGGCTGCCGTGGTGCCGCGGACGGTGAGGAGAACGGGGCCGGTCGAAGACGTGCTCATGGGTCGCTCCTGTGAGGGTTCGAGGAGACAGACGGGAAGCCCGCGCCGAACTCATCGGTCGCGCGAAAGAAAGTTTCGAGGCTTGACCGCGGCGGATCCGAACGCATCTCATGGAAGGCATGGACACGAGCGAACAAGGCGCGTTGACGGCCGCGCGCGACGACGAGCGTGCGTTCCGCAGCTTGGTCGAGCCGTACCGGCGCGAGCTGCGAGCGCACTGCTATCGGATGAGCGGCTCGATCCACGACGCCGACGATCTCGTGCAGGAGAGCATGCTGCGCGCGTGGCGCGGCCTCTCGAGCTTCGAGGGAAGAGCGAGCTTGCGCACGTGGCTGCATCGCGTGACGACGAACGCGTGCCTCGATGCGCTCGAGAAGAAGAGCGCGCGCGTGCTGCCGCGAGAGCTCGGTCCCGCCGCCGATCCGCGCACGCCGATGGCACCGGACGCCGAGATCCCGTGGCTCGAGCCGTGCCCGGATGCGCTGATCGACGATGCGCCGATGTCACCCGAAGCGCGATACGACGCGCGCGAGAGTGTGGCACTCGCGTTCCTCACCGCGCTCCAGCATCTGCCGCCGCGCCAGCGCGCCGTGCTCTTGCTGCGCGACGTGCTCGGTCACGAAGCCTCGGAGTGCGCGGAGCTGCTCGAGACGAGCGTCGCTTCGGTGAACAGCGCGCTGCAGCGTGCGCGCGAGACGCTCGCGCAGCGGCCGAAGTCGGATCGCCCGCCGCAGGACGAGACGACGAGCGCGCTCCTCGCACGCTACGTGACGGCGTGGGAACGAGCGGACGTCGGCCTGCTCGTCTCCATCCTGCGCGAGGACGCGACGCTCGCCATGCCGCCGTTCGCGAGCTGGCTCTCGGGTCGTGACGACATCGGGGCCGCCATCGCCGCGATGGTGTTCGTACCGGGCGCGAGCGGGAACATCTCGCTCGTTCCGACGCGCGCGAACGGTGAGCCCGCATTCGCGATGTACACGCGCGATCCGGAGAGCGGGCAGATGCGTGCGAGCGCAATCCACGTGCTGACGATCCGCGACGGCGCGATCGCGGCGGTGGACGCGTTTCTCGACCCGTCGCTGTTCGAGAGCTTCGGTCTGCCGGCGACTCGCTGAGTCAGACCAGGATCGGAACCTGGCAGACCATCGGCGGCGAGAGCCACTTGATCGCGTTCAGCCAGAAGCGCTGCACCTGGTAGTCCGGGTGTCCGGTCCACTCGGAGTCGAACGAGATCCACTCGTCGGCCCACACGGGCACGCGGCCGGAGTCGAGCTGCGTCGCGCGCAGGAGATCGTAGCCGCTCTGATCGGCGACGACGGCGCCGGCGCCCATCACCGGGTAACCATTGTCCATCCCCAGGCGCGTGATCATGTCGGAGACCGGATGCGGGTGCCATCCGTCGACGGGCAGCGTGAAGCCGCAGCCGCAGAGCACGAGAGTGTCCGCGTACTGGATGCCCGTCGGCGCGAGCAACGTGTTCACGTTCGCGGGCTCGTTCGCGGAGCCGTAGCCCGTGAGCGTCATGAAGCCGCCGCCGGCGCGGATCCACGCCTCGAGCGCAGCGGCCTCGTCGGCAGTACGCACGCGCCCGCTGATGTCCTGCGAGAGGATGATCTGGTAGGGCGCCAGCAGCGCTGGCGTGAGCACTCGATCGCCGAGCGCGTCGGCGCCGAAGGAGCTGCGCGCTTGCAGCCACGACTCGAAGACGCCGCTGCCGCCAGCCGTGCCGGTCACGCCGATCGTCGCGGGCGAAGGCAGTCACACACGCCGTCGTGCCCGACGTCGACGTCGTCGATGATCCCGTTGCCGTCGTTGTCGATCCCGTCGCAGACCTCGGGGCTCGGGTTGGTGTCGACGCGGAAGGCGTCGTGCATCGTCATGACGTTGGTATCGAGGCTCGTGTCGCCGGTGGCGGATCCCGAGTCTGCGACGTGGCCCGCGTCGTGATGGCCGACCATCGGCGAGCCGCACGAACAACCCGCGATCCAGAGCAAACGAGGCTCATCGCGAGGCGAGACATGATCAGAGGCTACCACGTCGAATCGGCCGTCCCGCTCGCTCGTCCTCCTCGCCTCTTCGCTTGTCCCGAATTCGGAGTCGGAGCTCAGCGCAGCTCGACGATCTTCTCGCCGAACAAACGCTCGACCGTCGCCATCAGCGCTTCGCTCGGCTCGACCTGCATGCCGAGCTCGGCGACCGAGACCGTCCAGCGCTCGTCGCTCGTCAGCTCGAGTGAGACGGGGCAGGGGCCCGGCGCCGCTCGCAAGGCATCGCGCAATGCGCGCAGTTTCTTGGTGTCGACGCGCTCGACCGGGATCTTCACGCGCACGCTCTTGGTCTTCTCGCGCAGCGCGGTCGCGAGCAGCTTCGCCGTCTGCAGCACGAGCTTGGGCTCGGCAGCCTTGTCCTCTTCGCCGTTCTCGTCGCGCTCGAAGCGGAGCTTGGCCTCGATGAAGACGGGCTCGCCGCTCTGCAGCACTTCGCGCGCTGGCTCGAGCTCGCGGTCGCGCACGATCACTTCCACGCGGCCGTGCGCGTCTTCCAGCGAGAAGAACGCGATCTTGCCGCCGCTCTTGGTCGGTCGCTCGCGCAGGCCTTCCACCGTGCCGCCGATGCGGATCTCCGCGCCGTCGCCGCCGTTCTGGAGCGAGCCCGTGTTGGCGTTGCCGAAGCGCGCGAGCTCGGTCTTGTAGCGATCGAGCGGATGCCCGCTGACGTAGAAGCCGAGCGCATCCTTCTCGCGCTGCAGGAGCTCGCGCAGATCCCACGGCGGAATGTTCGGGAAGGCCGACGCGCTCGTGCGCTCGACCTTGGTGGGCCCGGCGTCGAACAATCCGAAGAGCGAGGTCTGGCCGCTGATCCGATCCTGCGATGCGCGCTTGCCGCGCTCCAGCGCCGCCTCGATCGCCACGAACGCCTGCGCGCGCGAGATGCCGATCTTCTCGTGTGCCGTGTCGAACGCGCCGCTCTGCACGAGCGCCTCCACGACGCCCTTGTTCACGCGCCGCAGATCCACGCGCGAGCAGAAGTCGAAGAGATCCGTGAACGGCTGCTCGTGCCCGTGCTCGCCCTGCCGTGATTCGAAGATGGCTTCGAGCGCCGCCTCGCCGATGCCCTTCACGCCGAGACCGAAGCGGATCTTCGGGCCCGTCGGATCGCGCAGCGTCCCACCGAGCGACGCCGGACGATCCGGCCTTCGTTTCGGCGCGTGCTCCTTCGGCTCGTACACGACGGCGAAGTCGATGAACGACTCGTTCACGTCGGGCGGCAAGACCGTGAGGCCCATCGATCGCGCTTCGGCGACCGTGCGCACGACCTTCTCGATCTTGTCCTTGTCGGCGCTCAGCGTCGCGCAGACGAACTCGACCGGGAAATGCGCCTTGAGATAGGCCGTTTGATAGGTGATGAGCGCGTACGCGGCCGAGTGGCTCTTGTTGAAGCCGTAGCCCGCGAAGAAGTCGACGAGGTCGAAGATCTTTCCGGCGTTCTCCGCCGTGTGCCCGCGCCCGCCCGCGCCGTCGATGAAGGTCTGGCGCTGCTTCGCCATCTCCTCCGCCTTCTTCTTGCCCATCGCGCGGCGGAGAAGATCGGCGCCCCCGAGCGTGTAGCCCGCCATGACGCGGGCGATCTCCATGACCTGTTCCTGGTAGACGATGACGCCGTACGTGTCCTTGAGGACGGGCTCGAGACACGGATCGGGATACGCGACCTTGATGCGCCCGTGCTTTCGCTGGACGAAGTCGTCGACCATCCCGGTGCCGAGCGGGCCGGGACGATAGAGCGCGACGGCCGCCGTGATGTCGTCGAACGTGTCGGGCTTGAGCTTCTTGAAGAGGCTCTGCATGCCCGAGCTCTCGAGCTGGAACACGTTCGTCGTTTCGCCCGACGCGAGCAGCGCGTACGTGGCCTTGTCGTCCATCGGCAGCGCGTTGATGTCGAAGCTCTCGCCCTTCCGATCGGGCCGTCGATCGATGAGACGCGCGCAGAGATCGATGACGGTGAGCGTCTTGAGGCCGAGGAAGTCGAACTTGACCAGGCCCGCGTACTCGACGTCGTCCTTGTGGTACTGCGTGACGTAGACGCCAGGCTCGGGACAGAACACCGGGACGTGGTCCCAGAGCGGTCCCTCGCTGATCACGATGCCGGCCGCGTGCATGCCGGCGTGACGCGTGAGGTCCTCGAGCGACATGGCAGTGTCGAGCAGCCCGTGGATCGCGGCGTCCTCTTCGTAGATGGCCTTGAGCTTGGGCTCCTCTTCCATCGCCTTGCTGATGGAGACGATCTTTCCCTGCACGGGCTCGGGGACCATCGACGCGATGCGCGCGGTGTCTGCGGGCAGCATGCCGAGCGCACGGCCCACGTCTTTCACTACGCTGCGGCTCTTGAGCTGGTGGAACGTCGCGATCTGACCAACCGACTCGACGCCGTACTTGCCGCGCACGTAGTCGATGACGCGGTCGCGCTTGTCCATGCAGAAGTCGACGTCGAAGTCGGGCATGGAGACGCGCTCGGGATTCAGGAAGCGCTCGAAGAGCAGGCCGTGCTCGATCGGATCGAGATCGGTGATGCGCAGCGAGTACGCGACGAGCGAGCCGGCGCCGGAGCCGCGGCCGGGCCCGACGGGCACGTCGTTGTTCTTCGCCCAGTTGATGAAGTCCTGGACGATCAGGAAGTAGCCCGGGAACTTCATCGAGATGATCGTCCCGAGCTCGAACTCGAGGCGCTGCTCGTACATCGGGCGATCGATCACGCGGCCGCGCCGCTCGAGCTCGTCCCACCGGCGACGAAGTCCCTCGTGCGAGAGCTTTCGGAGCCAGTCGTCCTCGGTGACTCCGTCGGGAACCGCGAAGCGCGGGAGCTTCGGCGGATGCTTCGGCTTCACCTTGCCGGCCGCGCGCTCGGCGATCGCGAGCGTCGCCTTCACCGCGTCGGGATAGCGCGAGAAGCGCGCGGCCATCTCGTCGGCCGAGCGCAGGTACATCTCGCTCGAGCCGTGGTGCGCGCGCTCCATGTCGACGAGCTGGCGGTTCGCGCCGATGGACTGCAGCACCAGCTGCGAGCGCGCATCGCCTTGCGTGAGGTAGTTACAGTCGTTCGTCGCCACCGTCGGGAGCTGCAGCTCGTTCGCGAGGCCGGCGAGCAGCTGCGTGAGCGGCTCGTCCTCGGGGAAGCCGTGATCCTGCAGCTCGACGTAGAGGTTCTCCGCGCCGAAGACGTCCTTGAGCGTGCGCAGCGCGTTCTTCCCGGCGTCCGCGCCCTTGAGCAGGATCTCCTGCGCGACGTGGCCGCCCATGCACGCGGTCATCGCGACGACGCCGCGCGTGTTCTCGGCGAGCGCCTCGAGATCGACGCGCGGCACGCCGTGCGCCAGGCCATCGACCCAGCCGAGCGACACGATGCGCGAGAGGTTCGCGTAGCCCTCCTGCGACTCCGCGAGCAGCACGAGATGTCCGTGCGCGCGCGCCGAGTGATCCTTGCGCGAGCCGGTGACGAGGTTCACCTCGCAGCCGACGATCGGCTTGATGCCCTGATCGCCGCACGCGCTCGTGAACTGCAAGAGGCCGTGCATGTTGCCGTGGTCGGTCAGCGCGACCGCGGACTGCCCGAGCTCCTTCACGCGCTTCGCGAGAGCCTTCAGGCGGATCGCACCGTCGAGCATCGAGTACTCGGAGTGCACGTGGAGATGAACGAACTCGGCAGCCATCGGGGAGGGCCAGGGTAACGGATCGGCCGCCGGGATCGAGCCCGCGCGTGGGTCCGGCGTCCGATCCGCGAAAGACCCGTGTTACAGAGGTCCCATGAGCATACGGGCGTGGAGCCAGTGCCAGATCGCGAAGAGCTCTCTCGCGCATCGCCGCGCCGATCCGGCCCGAGCGCGTCGCCACGCTCGAGATCCTGCTCGAGGTGATCGCGGAGCGTGACGAAGAGCCGCTGACGGATGCCGCCGCGCTCGAGGCGCTGCACGACACGGCGTGCAGGAGCGGCGATGCGCTCGTCGACGTCCCGTGCATCGCGGAGCCCACGGAGAGCTGGGCTCGCGAGACTGGCGTCCGCCTCGTCTGGGATGCATCGCGCTTGGTCTGCGAGCTCGCGTTCGAGGCGCAGCGCGAGCCGACGCCGGGAGAGATCGCGTCGCTCGTCCGCGCCTCGAGGACGAGCTGCCCGACAACGCGTGGCGGCTCGATCTCGAATGGGAGGTCCCGGACGAAGAAGAGGACATCCTGATCCTGCTGCGCACGAAGGTGATCGGATACCACTCCGAATCGGCGGTGTGAGAACGCCCGAAGCGCAAGAGGCCCGACCGCGAGTGAGGCGGTTCGGTCACGGCGAGCCGAGAATGCGAGACATCCTGACTCCTTTCCTGCGCTCGTCTCGAGAAACGGGCGCCGGGAAGGCTGGCACGACGCTCGCTCGATAGGCGGCGAGCCACACGCGAGCGCGCGCCGTATTTCGGTGCACGCGATCGCGTCGCCGGAGCGTCGCTTCATGAAATGTCTTTCCCTTCTGTTCCTCTGTTTCGCTGGTTGTGCGTCGCCCGATAACCTGGTGGTCGCCGATAGCGGCGATGCCGGCGGTGCGCGTGACGCGCGCGCGAACGTCGATGTGGGCGTGCTCGTCGACGTCGGGCCGCGCGTCGACGTGGGACCGCGACCGGACGCGGGTCACTCTCAGCCGCTCGCGGTCGAGCTCGGCGGCGCCGGTCACTTCGTCGGTCTCGCGATGAGCGGCATCTCCACCGTTCCGACGTCGGCGATCACCGGCGACATCGGGGTGAGCCCGGGCGCCGCGACCCTGATCACGGGCTTCTCGTTGAGCGTGGATGCGACCGGCGTGTTCGCGACCTCGTCGCAGATCACGGGGCGTGCGTACGCGGCCGACTACGCCGTGCCGACGCCCGCGAACCTCACCGCTGCGATCTCCGACATGCAGCTCGCGTTCACGGATGCGGCAGGACGCGCGCCCGACGTCACCGAGCTCGGTGCCGGTGCGATCGGCGGGATGACACTTCCGCGCGGTGTCTATCAGTGGAGCACGGGCCTCTCCATTCCCACGGATCTCACGCTCACCGGCAGTGCGACCGACGTGTGGATCCTCCAGATTGCGCAGGACCTCACGATCGCCAACGGCATCCGCGTGGTGCTCACGGGCGGCGCGCTCCCACAGCACGTCTTCTGGGTGGTCGCGGGCCAGATCAATCTCGGCACGACGTCCCATTGCGAGGGGGTGATGCTGACGCAGACGTCGATCACGCTCGGAACCGGCGCGAGCGTCGTAGGCCGGTTGCTCGCGCAGACGGCGATCAACCTCGACAGCAGCACGGTCGTCGCACCGACGCCGTAGCGCCTAGTACGACGAGCCGGAACTTTTCATCCGGGTCGTCGGACGTGCGGGTGGGAGTCCGAGGGCCTGCCCATATGTACTACGCGCGGCTGGCGACGGGCAGCACGGCGGCGAGCGTGCCGAGGGCGACCGCGACGAGCGAGAGCAACGGCAGCGATGGGCTCGCCACCACCTGCAGCGACGCGAGCGCGAGCGGCAGGCTCATCACCGCGCCGAACGCGACGAGGCCGCGGCGCATGATGGCGTGCAGGCCCTCGCGCGCGCGATCGACCTCGGGCGCGCTGGCCCACCGGGGACGCAGCGTGCGAACCAACGCGGTGAGCGTGCCCGCCGCGGCAGCGACGGCGCCGACGATGGCCATCGCGAGCGAGAGATCGCTGCGCGACGACGCCGACAAGAGCGCGACGGGCGCTTGGAAGGCGAGGGCGCCCGCGCACGCGGCCAAGAGAATCGCGACCGTTGACTGCGCGATCGCGCGTGGCCTCGCGCTGCGGGCGTCGCGCTCGATCTGCGTCGCGCGCGCGACATCGCCGCGGCCGAGCACCATCGTGTCGGGGGCGCGCTCGGCGCGGCCAGCCGCACCGACGAGCACGGCGGGCTTCACCGTCTGGCCCGCGATGTCGCCCAGCATCGACTCCAGCTCCAGCGCGCTGCGCGGACGCTCGCTCGGATCGCGCGACATCGCGCGCTGGATGACCGACTCGAGCGCGAGCGGGATATCGAGCCGGATGGATCGCGGCCGCGGCGGCGACTCGTGCAGCAGCTGCGAGAGCGTCGCGGTGACGTCCTTGCCGTCGTAGGGCATGCGCCCCGTGACCATGCGGTAGAGCACGGCGCCGACCGCATACACGTCGCTGCGCGCGTCGGCCTTGTTGCTGCCGCGTGCTTGCTCCGGCGCCATGTACGCCGGCGTTCCGAGCACGACGCCGGTGCGCGTGACCTCGTTCGCGCCGCCGAGCTTGGCCACGCCGAAGTCGAGGATCTTCACCGCGAGCGTTCCGTCGCTCGTCGCCTGCAGAAAGAGATTCGACGGCTTGAGATCGCGATGGATCACCGACACCGCGTGCGCCGCGGACAAGCCGCGACAGATCTGGCGCGCGATCTCGATCGCTTCGGTCGGCGGCAGGTGACGCGCGCGCTCGAGCCGGCGCTGCAGATCCTCGCCCTCGAGCAGGCCCGTCACGATCGCGGTGCGGTCGTCGGGCGTGCGCAGGATGTCGACCACGTCCAGCACGTGATCACTGGAGATACGGGCGAGCGCTTCGGCCTCGCGCTCGAATCGGCGCACGGCCTCGGGCTTCTCGGCGTGCGTCTCGTGCAGCACCTTCACCGCGAAGCGACGGCGCAGGCGCGTGTGCTCGGCCTCGTAGAGCTTGCCCATGCCGCCCTTGCCGACGGGCCGAACGAGCCGATAGGTCCCCGCGAGCACGACGCCGACGAGCGCATCTTCGCGGTGCGAGGCAACGCCGAGCGGGGTCGCATCGTGCGGGCAGACGACGAACGAGCCCGGAAGCTCGGTGCCGCAGGTCGGGCAACGCCGCGCGCGCGGCGCGAACGGGATCACTTCGCCGACCGGCTCGGCGAGCGAGTCGGCCGTGTCGGCCAGCGTCCGATCGGTCTCGATCGGAAGCGTCGCGGCCCTCACGACGGCAGAACGCGGAACTCCCTGCACCACGCCGCAATCGTAGGTGGGGAAAGGTACGGCGTCAGGAAAACGGCCGTCCTGCTCTCTAGTGAACGAGCGCCTGCAGGAGCGGCATGCCGATGCTCACGGCCTCGTCGTGGCTCTCGTTGTGCGCGACGCGCGCCGTCGCATCGGTGAAGACGAGATACGTGACGCCGGAGTCGACGCCGCCCGTGCTGGGGTTGTTCGGGATGCCGAGCGCGGCGGCCATCGCGAACGATGCCTCGCCGATGATCGCGGCGGGACCCGCGTCGCCGAAGATCCCGAACGCCATCCGGTCCTGGTACATCACGAGCGCGACCTGGCCGATGTGGATCCCGTGCGCGGAATAGCTGAAGCGGCTGCTCACGAGCGGGATGACGATGAACGGCAGTGTGCTCGCATCGAGCGCGTTGCCGTGCGAGTCGACGCCGCTCGTACTGGACATGTAGTCGGGATCCGACATGCACACCGAGCCCAAGCCGCCGTCGCAGTCGATGTCCATGTCGGCCTGCCACCAGATCACGTCCGAGGTCTGGCAGATCGGGATGTTCGCGGTGCTGCCCACGTCCTTCTCGTAGTCGCCACCGATGCGCGCGCACGCGCCGAGCGCCGCGAGCACGTCGGACGGCGTGATCGCACCGGTGCCCCCGTCGCGCGTCGGTAGACAGCACTGGATGTCGGCCGGGCCCGGACAGAGCCCGCTCATCGGCATGTTGCCCGCGGGGCAGAGCGAGACCGACTCGCACGTGCCCATCACGCCCGCGAAGTCGCAGCTCCCCCACGTCGCGTCCGGGCCCGAGAATGCATCCGTGCCGCCGTCGACGGGCGTGCTCGCATCGATCGGCGTCGCCGCATCGAGCGAGTCCCTGGCGTCGATGCCTGCGTCGAGCGACATCGCCGCATCTTCTCCTGCGGCGTCGTTGCCCGTGCGTGGCTGCGGGGCTCCGCATCCGAGGAGAACGAGCACGAGCAGCGCACGACGAGAGCTCATCGCACGAGCGTACACGAACGCTCCGCCGCGGCGCGCGCGCCAGCAGGCGAGAGCGCGCCGGGCGTCGTCTCGACCTCGATCAGGCCGAAGAAGACCGCCTCGTTGCCGGGGCCCGCCCTCAGTCGCTGAACAGCTCGTCGAGATCGGCCTTCGTCAGGCCCTTGAGCGGCGTGCCTTCCGTCGAGAGGACGTTCTCCATGAGAGAGCGCTTCTTGTCGGAGAGCTGCAGGATCTTCTCCTCGACCGTGCCCTTCGCGATCAAGCGATAGACGGTGACGACCTTGCTCTGGCCGATGCGGTGCGCGCGATCGGTCGCCTGGTCTTCGACGGCCGGGTTCCACCACGGATCGAAGTGGATGACCGTGTCCGCGCCCGTGAGGTTCAAGCCCGTGCCGCCGGCCTTGAGCGAGATGAGGAAGACGTTGACCTTGTCGTCGTCGTTGAAGTGATCGACGCGCGCCTGACGATCTTTCGTCGAGCCATCGAGGTACTCGTACGTGATCTCGTCCTCGTCCATCGCGTGCTGGATGAGCTTCAGCATCTCGACGAACTGCGAGAAGATCAGGACGCGATGCCCGCCCTGCGCGGCCTCGCTGACGATCTCGCGCAGCGCGTTGAGCTTGCCGCTCGTGTCGTCGGACCACTCTCCGTTGAGCTTGGTGAGGCGCGGATCGCACGCGGCCTGACGCAGCCGCGTGAGCGCCGCGAGGATCTGGATGTGCGCCTTGCCGACGCCCACCTTGTCGACCTCGCTCATGACGCTCGCGCGAATCTTCGCGAGCATCTGCTTGTAGAGCTTCGCTTGCTCGTCGGCGAGCGGCACCACGATCTCCTGCTCGATCTTGGCAGGCAGCTCCGGCGCGACCTCGGCCTTCGTGCGGCGCATGACGAGCGGGCGCACGATCGCGCGCAGCTTGCGGATGGTCTCTTCGTCGCCGCGCTCGACCGGGCGCGCGTACTTCTCTTCGAAGATCTTCAGCGAGCCGAGCACGCCCGGCGAGACGAAGTCGAGGATCGACCAGATCTCGCTCAAGCGGTTCTCGATCGGCGTGCCCGTCAGCGCGAGCCGGCGCTCGCTCTTGAGCTTCTTCGCTGCCCGCGCGGTGGCCGACATCGGGTTCTTGATGTGCTGTGCCTCGTCGAGGATCACGTAGCGGAAGTCGAGCTCCTGGAGCAGCTCTTCGTCGCGTCGCAAGAGCGCGTACGACGTGAGCACGACGTCGCTCTCTTCGATCTGCGACTTGTTCTCGTGGCGATCGCCGCCCTGCCAGAGCAGCGTGCTGATCGAGGGTGCGAACTTCTCGATCTCGCGCGCCCAGTTCGGGACGACGGACGTCGGTGCGACGACGAGCGTCGGCTTGTGATCGTCCTTGAACTTCGACTTCAGCCAGCAGAGCAGAGCGATGGTCTGCAGCGTCTTACCGAGGCCCATGTCGTCGGCGAGGATGCCGCCCGTCTTGAGCTCGTGGAGGAACACGAGCCACGAGAAGCCGCGCTTCTGGTAGTCGCGGAACTCCTTGACCTTGAGCGTGCGCGGCTTGGCGATCTGCTCGATGTCGGCCGTGTCTCCGAGCTTGCCGAAGAGCGCTTTCGCGCCCGGCGTCACCGACTGATGCGTGCCGACGAGCCGGAGCAGCTCCTGCACGCGACCGGCCTGCGCAAGCGGGATCTTTCCGGGCCCCGAGTTCGCGACGAGCTCGGCCATGCGCTCCATGACCTCGGACACTTCTTCCGCGCGCAGGGGCGCGTAGGTGCCGTCGGGGAGCTTCACGAGGCGGCGTCCCTTTTCGAGAGCGCTGCGCAGCTCGTCTTCGTCGACCGCGATGCCGTTCACCATGAAGGCGACGTCCACCGACAGCCAATCGACACCGCTGCCCACGCGGACCTGCGGCGTCACCGACGAGTCGCGGATCTTCACCGCACGCAGATCGCTCGGGACGAGCTTCTCCCACTCGGCCGGCAGCTTCGTGATGCCGTCCGTCCAGAACTTGATGGCGGGATCGCCGTGCGCCTCGAGGCCTTCCTTCGACTCGTCGGGCACGAGGCCCTGGTCGAGGATCTTCTGCAGCGAGATGAGCTCGGCGCCGACGTCGCGTCGCACCACGCGCGGACGCGCGCCCGGCTCCTTCGGCGGCAGCACCGCGAGCGGCGCAGGCAGACCGGCGGTCGGCACGGCGAAGAGCTGATCGTTGTACGAAACCTGCAGCTTCACCTTCGCATCGAGGATGTCGCCGTCCGTCTGCAGTCGGAACTTCGGCGTCGCATCGACGATGTCGGCGACCTGCGCGATGTCCGGCAGCTCGGCGCTCAAGAGCGCCGAGAGCTTGGGCAAGAGCTCACCGAGCAGCTTGGGGAGCTCGGCGACCGGGCAGATCAGCGCGGGCGAGCGATACAGACGCGTGAGCCACGCGGGCGTGACCTGCTCGGCGACGGTGCGCGCGATGCCTTCGGTCGTGTCGACGTGCCAGCCCGGCGTGCCCTCGAACCACGCGCCGCTCGAGAGCGGAAAGCGTCGCACACCGTTCTTCGTCTCGAACACCACGCGCACGCGGCACGTCTTGGCGTTCGCTTGATCGAGCTCGATGCGCGGGCGAAGCGGCTCTTCGGAGAAGCGCAGCTCCATCGATGCGGGCTCGAGCAGCACGCGCTTGTCGCGCAGCATCGAGAGGACTTCGGCCGCATCCTCGCCGCGGATCTCCGCCGTCGAAGCGCCCCCGCGCGTCGCATGACGGGCGAGCGCGCGCATCACCGGACGCATCGCGGGCGCGACACCGTTCCACGCGCCGAGCGCGTCCACGATCGGCATCGGCGTGCGCGTGCCGGTGATCACCGGCGTCACCGCGATCGATGCGGCGCGCACCTGCATGCGGAACTCGAGATCGACGGGCTTACGTCCCTCGTCGGGGCTCGGCAGCCACGCATCGAAGATCGATCGCGCGTCGGGAATCCCGTCGCGTGCGGGCTCGCGCACGACGCCCGGATGCGTTCCCGGATGTCCCGGCAGCGCTGTCTCGCGCGGGCCACCTTCGCGGAGCAGATCGCGCGGAAGAGTGCCGGGCTCGCGAAGCGAGACGCTGGATCCGCCGAACACGTCGAGATGCCCGGCCTCGCCGCGACGTCGGCGACGCGAGCGACGGCGCTTGCCGCCGACCGAGACCGTGTGCGCGATCGACGGCGCGAGCTCCACGCCCTGCGGTGCAGAGCGCGACATCATGCCGTCGTTGTTCTTCACGACGAGCGGCATCCCGTCCGGGCTCGGCTTCGGCCGCGGCGGTCGCTCGCGATCGCGCAGCGCGACGAGCAACGCCGCCACGTGCTTGCAGTGTTGCGTCGGGCCACGGAAGCCGGCGCACGTGCACGACGACGTCCAGGTGCCGTCGGGATTGAGGGTGACGCGCGGCTCGTAGGTGTCCTGCTTGACGTGGATCTGACCGCCGGCGCTGCTGCCGTCGGTGACGAGATCTTTCACCTCGTTTCGGCGCGCGTACTGACGGCCGCGGAGGAAGGCATTTCCGCCCACCACGCGCTGGATCGCACGATCGGAGAATTTCGACAGGTGCTGGGCGACCCGGCTCGGATCGGGCGTGCGGGCGATCTCCGAGCCGGCCGAATTGGCCTCGGGCTCGCCTTCGCCCTCGTCCTCTTCTTCGTCGTCCCGATCGTCGTCAGCCTCGTTCTCGGCCTCGTCATCGAGCGGAAGCAGAGCACCATCGTTCTCGAAATCGTCGGGTACGTTGTCGGACATGCAGTCCCTACCGCATTGGAATGGGCACGAAAAAACGAGGAGCGGTTGCTCCTGTCGTCCGCCGATAGACCACCAGGTCACTCGAGCGGCTCCACCGAGGCAGCGCGACCAGGCTTGGACCCCTAGTCGCGCGCGGAGCGGAACGGATCCATGGGCTTATGGCACGCTGATCCCGACGATGCAAGCCCCGGGTGAAGCCCAAGAGGCGTGGCGGAACTGATATCCTCCGTCGTTCATGTCCGTGACGTTCCAAGACATTCTGCGCGCCTGGCCGGTCGTTCATCGCTACCTGCCGCGCACGCCGCTCTACCGGTACTCGCTCTTGTCCGCGCGCTGGGGCTTCGACTGCTTCGTCAAGCACGAGAACCACCTGCCGATCGGCGCGTTCAAGGTGCGAGGCGGCATCAACCTCTTCGCGAACCTCACGGACGCGCAGCGCTCGCGCGGTGTCATCACGGCGACGCGAGGCAACCACGGGCTCTCGCTCGCGTGGGCCGCACGTACGTTCGGCTCGCGCGCGATCATCTACGTTCCGAAGGGCAACAACCCCGAGAAGAACGCGATCATGCAGACGCTCGGCGCCGAAGTCGTCGAGCACGGGCGCGACTTCGACGACGCGCGGCAAGAGGCCGAGGCGCGCGCGAAGAACGATCACCTCCGCTACGTGCATCCCGCGAACGAGCCGCTGCTGATCGCCGGTATCGGCACGTACGCGATGGAGATCGCCGAAGAGCTCCCGGATGCGGACGCGATCTTCGTCCCGATCGGAGGCGGCAGCCTCGTGTCGGGGACGGTCATCGCGCTGCGCACGCTGCGACCGGGGATGAAGATCTACGGCGTTCAGGCCGAGCGCGCCGATGCGATGGCCCGCTCGCTCGAGAGCGGAAAGCTCGAGACGGTCGAGCGTGCCGACACGTTCGCCGACGGTCTCGCGACGCGCTACGCGTTCGAGATCCCGTTCGAGATCCTGTCGGCGAACAAGCTCGACGGCATCGTGCGCGTGACGGAGAGCGAGATGCAGGACGCCGTGAAGATGGCGCTCGAAGGCACGCACAACGCGGCCGAGGGCGCGGCGGCCGCGTCGTATGCGGCGGCGTACAAGATGCAGAAAGAGCTGCGCGGCAAGAAGGTCGTGGTCGTGCACAGCGGGCACAATATCGATCGCAACACGCTGCGCTGGGCGCTCGGCCTCTTCGACGCCTAGCCTTCAGGGACGCTGCGCGCGTCCCTCGCGGGCCCGGCGGAGCCGGCTCCCGCTCACCCTGGCTCCGTTCGCTACGCTCACGAGCGAGTCGGCTGGTCCACCGAGGTCCCCCGTCTCGTCGCCGTCACCCGATCGAAGACAGAAGCGCTGGAAGACAAGTGGCTGCACCCTCGAGTACGACGATCCGCCGCCTCTATCACGCACGCACGCTCGTGCTCTCGGCGGTGGGCATCGTCGGGCTCGTCGTCGGCGCGGTGTTCGCGGGCGATCTAGGACGATCGGAGCTGGGCGCGTTCGCGATGCCACTCGTCGTCGCGACGATCGGGCTGCTCGGCTTCGTGGGATGGCTCGGCTGGATCGACTATCGGTCGGTGATGACGCTCGCGATCGATGCGCGCGGCGTCTCGTTTCGCGGGCGCATCGTGCCGTGGAGAGAGATCCGGAGCGTGTCGCGCGCGACCGGCGCGTTCCGTCTCGCGCTCACGACGGATGCCGGCAAGCTGCGCTTCCAACTGCTGGTGCTCGCGCAGCCCATCCAAGGCCTCAAGGTCCTCGTGACCGAGGCGAGCAAGGCGGGCGCGAAGGTCGAGCCGTATCTCGCGCGTCTGGCCGAGCACGTGGAGGAAGACCCCGAGTAGCCCGGATTGCGTGAGGGCAGAGCCGCTGTTAAGCGCTGCCGCGGCGGTTTGAGCAATGGCGGGCGACGATACTCCGGCGGGGATTCCCAGCCATCGGCCGCTGCCTCAGGTGAACATCCCGATCTTCCGCGACGACGTCGCGCGGACGCGGAAGAACAGGGCGATCATGGGCGCCGCCCTCGGCGCTGCCACCGCGCTCGCGCTGGGAATGCTCGCGCTGGTGCCCCGCTGCTCGGGCACGACGGAGACCGAGGCGCCGCCGCCGAGCGCCGCCGTTCCGATCGGTCTCGGTTACGTCGCTCCCGTCGACGCGGGCCCGCCGAGGGTCGACGCGTTCGTGGTCATCGCGCCGCCGAGCCGCGTCGAGACGACCGAGAGCGAGACGCGATCCGTGCACACGTTCGGGACGTCGGCGGGCTTTCGTCCCGCGCTCACGAGCACGGGCATGAGCGGCGCCGATGCCGACGCGGTCATCGCCGCGCTCGACGACGTGATGGACTTCCGCCACTGCCGACCCGACGACGAGATGATCCTCGTGCGCGACGCCGCCGGCGTGCTGACGCGGTTCGAGTACCACGCGTCGATCACGCAGATCTACGAGGCGGTCCGCTCGCAGGGCGAGGTGTTCGAAGGGCATCGCGTCGAGGTGCCGGTCGACACGGTGCGCCTCGCGCGCGGCGGCACGGTGAGCTCCTCGCTCGGTGCGGCGCTGGAGTCCGCGGGTCTCGGCCGTACGTTGGTCGGCACGTTCGTCGACGTGTTCGAGGGCCGCATCGACTTCAACACGGAGACGCGCAGCGGCGATGCGTTCCGTGTGCTCGTCGATCAAGACAGCATCGACGGCACGTTCCTGCGCTGGGGTCAGGTCTGGGCCATCGAGTACCGCAGTCAGCGCCGCGGGGATCTGAGCGCGTACTTCTTCCAGCCGCGCGACGCGGCGCATGGCGACTTCTACGATGCGAGCGGCCGCGAGATGCACGGCGGCTGGCTCCGCACGCCGCTGCACTACGATCACATCAGCTCGCCCTTCGACATGCACCGCATGCATCCGGTGCTGCACCGCGTGATGCCGCACAACGGAATCGACTTCGCGGCCGGCACCGGAACACCGGTGTGGGCCGCGGCGGACGGCGAGATCTCGTTCGTCGGGCCGCGCGGACCGAACGGAAACCTGGTCACGATCAGCCACGAGGGCGGCTTCGAGACGGCGTACTGCCATCTCTCTCGTTTCGCTCCCGGCCTGCATCGCGGGCAGGTCGTGCACCAGCGCGATCTGATCGGTTACGTCGGCACGACCGGGCGATCGACGGGCCCGCATCTGCATTTCGGGCTCAAGCACCACGGCGTGTTCGTCGATCCCGCGCGCGAGCTGAACGGCCAGGGCCGCATGTTGCCGGCGGGACAGGTCGGGCGCTTCCGGACCGAGATGGCCGAGCATCGAAGCGCGCTCGAGGCGGCGAGCATTCCCGACGTCGCCGAGACCGAGCCCGCAGACCGGACGCCGGCGCCTGCGCCCGAAGACGTGATGGACTGACTGCGGCCGCGCTCCGGGAACGGGCTGCGGAAGCGTCTCGAGACCTTGGGAGGTCTCGGAACCGGTTGGATATTGGATATCGAATCCCAGACCTCCGGAGGTCTAAAAACCGTTTGGTCCCAGGCTCGGGGCCTCGGGAGGCCTTGGAACCGGTCGGACCTCGAATCGAGACCTCGGCAGGTCCTTCCGTCTCAGGGACGAAAGGCTCGGACGGCGTCCGAGATTGCCCCGGCGACTCGCTCGGCGTCTGCGCCGTCGGTCTGTCGGAACACGATGAGCGCCACGCCGTCCGGGAACACGACGCGCACGTCCCACCGCGGATCCTGCGTCGAGCCCCCGCGCAGATCGACGGTCCCGACCGATCGATCGAGCGCGGATGCGAGCGCCGCCTCGATGCGCGGCCTCTCCGGAGAGCGCAGCCAGCGCCGGCCCGGCCACGGCAGCGGGCCGTGCCCGACGACGTAATCGTCCCCGCTCACGCTCAGCCTCGTCCGATTGATCAGCATGCAGAGCCCGGCGTACGTCGCGGCGATTCCCAGCACGACCACGGCGATCTCGAAGATCCCGCCGATCATGCGTACGCGCGGCGAGTGCACCCCGATCGCGATGAGCGCAGCGATCGATAGCCCCGAGAGCCCGACGAACGCACCCCATGCGATACGGAACAGCCCGGGCGCGATTCCCCACATCGATCGCCAGGTGCGCGAGACCTCGAGGGTAGGGCGCGCGCTCGCATCGCGATAGCCGGTCTCGGCCGGCGCGATTCGCCGGATCGAGAGCCCCCTCGGCAGCGCGCTCACGCCTCCGCGGTCGCCACGACGGCGACGTAGTCAGGCACCAGCGTCTTCTTCCCGTCGACCTCGCCGACGTCGAACCTCACCGTTCCGCCCTTCGCGAGCGGGCCGAAGAGGATCGCGTCCGCGATGGGCTTCTTGAGGTGCGTCTCGATCGTGCGCGCCATCGGTCTTGCGCCGAACTTCGCGTCGTAGCCGGTGTCGGCGAGCCACTCGCGCGCGGCCGGTGTGATCTCGATCTTCACGTCGCGATCCGCCAGCTGTGCCGAGAGCAAGCCGACTTCCTTCTCGACGACCTTGAGGATCGTCGCGCGATCGAGACCGCCGAAGAGCACCACCGCATCGAGCCGGTTGCGGAACTCGGGCGAGAAGAGCTTCTCGAGCGCGCTCCTGGCCTTGGACGGATCCGTCTCGTCGCCGGACGTGCCGAGCGCGGAGAAGCCGACCGCACGCGTCGCCATCTCGCGCGCGCCCGCGTTGGTCGTCATCACGATCACGACGTTGCGGAAGTCGGCCTTGCGACCGTTGTTGTCCGTCAGCGTCGCGTGGTCCATCACCTGCAGCAGCACGTTGAACAGATCGGGATGCGCCTTCTCGATCTCGTCGAGCAACACGACGCAGTGCGGCTGCTTGCGCACGGCATCCGTGAGCAGCCCGCCCTGATCGAAGCCCACGTAGCCCGGCGGCGCGCCGATGAGACGCGAGACGGTGTGCCGCTCCTGGTACTCGCTCATGTCGAAGCGGATGAGCTCGATGCCGAGCACCTTTGCGAGCTGTCGCGCGAGCTCGGTCTTGCCGACGCCGGTCGGGCCGCTGAACAGGAAGTTGCCGACGGGCTTGTCGCCTGCGCGCAGTCCGGCGCGCGAGAGCTTGATGGCGCTGACGATCTTGCCGATCGCCTCGTCCTGTCCGTAGATCACGCGGCGCAGCTCGCCCTCGAGATCCTTGAGCCGCCCTTGCTCGGCCGCGCTCACCGACTTCTCGGGGATGCGCGCGATCGAAGCGACGACCTTCTCGATGTCGGGGACGGTGACGACCTTCGTCGGCGTCTCCTTGAGACGATCGCGCGCGCCCGCCTCGTCGATGACGTCGATGGCCTTGTCGGGCAGATAGCGCTCGTTGATGTGCTTGGCGGCGAGCTTCACGGCCGCTTCCATCGCGCCCGCAGCGTACTTCACGCCGTGGTGCTCCTCGTAGCGGCTCTTGAGACCCTCGAGGATCTGGATGCACTCGCTCTCGCTCGGCTCGCCGACGTCGATCTTCTGGAAGCGTCGGCCGAGCGCGCGATCACGCTCGAGCGAGCCCTTGTACTCCTCGTACGTCGTGCTGCCGATGCAGCGCAGCTTGCCCGAGCTGAGCGCGGGCTTGAGGATGTTCGACGCGTCCATCGAGCCACCGGTCGTGGCGCCCGCGCCGACGATGGTGTGGATCTCGTCGATGAAGAGGATGGCGCCGGGCATCTCGACGAGCTTCTTGATCACGCCCTTGAGGCGCTCCTCGAACTGTCCGCGGTACTTGGTGCCGGCGAGCAGCGCGCCCATGTCGAGCGAGTAGATCGTCGCGTCCGCGAGCGCGGCCGGGATCTTTCCTTCGATGATCCGCAGCGCGAGACCTTCGGCGATGGCGGTCTTGCCGACGCCGGGCTCGCCCACGAATACCGGGTTGTTCTTGCGGCGCCGACAGAGCACCTGGATCGTCCGCTCGAGCTCGAGCGCGCGGCCGATCAAAGGATCGATCGTGCCTTCCTTCGCCGCCTCGTTGAGGTTCGTCGTGTAGGCCTTGAGCGGATCCTTCGCGGGCGCTTCGCCGTCCTCGCCGCCGTCGCCGTCGGCCTCGACCGCGCCGCCGCCGTCGTCGTCGTCGCTCGCGCCGTCGGAGCCGACGCCGTGGCTGACGTGACGCTTCAGATCGTAGAGCGACACGCCCGCCTGCTGCAGCAGATACGCCGCGTGCGAGTCCTTCTCGTGGAAGAGCTGCACGAGCACGTTGCCGCCGTCGATCTG
>CAYSCF010000083.1:0-23205 GCA_964429305.1 uncultured Sandaracinaceae bacterium
TGTGATGATCCGCGGGAACGCTGATCCCCACACCGGAGAGCCCCTTCGCAACCGTTTTGGTTGCCGAGCCATTCTCGGAGAGCCCCTCCGCAACCGTTTTGGTTGCCGGACCATTGTCGGAGAGCCCCCGCGCAACCGTTTCGGTTGCCGCACCATTCTCGCGGAACCTCTTCGCAACCGTTTCGGTAGCCGGACCATTCTCGGAGAACCCCTTCGCAACCATTTTGGTTGCCGGACCATTGTCGGAGGACCCTCCGCCGAGCCCACCGTTGGCTCGCCGTTCTCCGAGAACCTTCGCCAACTTTTTTTCGTAATTGTCTGCAAGAGATTCCGGGACTGACCGACCTCTCTTTCATGAGTCAGCGACCACAGGGGTCGCCCTCCAGGAAAGAAAGAGAGTCGTTGCCATGTCTGCCTCCCGCTCCCGTTCCCATGCCCACGTCGATGCCGAAGCTCCCGCGCTCAAGAGCGCGCTCGACGAGCGGCGTTCTTCTCTTCTCGCGATGAGCGACGAGGACATCGACCGTCAGCCGAAGGTCGACGCGTCGGTCGCCGCCGAGATCGTCCTCGGCTCCGTGCCGCAGATCACGCATCAGCGGCCGGCGCTCGTCGAACGGTTCGGCGCCGAGGCCGGCACCATGGTCGACGAGCTGCCGGTCGTCGCGCGCGCCACCAAGCAGGCCGATGTCGAGCTCACGGCCGCCGCGAGCAACGCCGACCTCGGTCGGATGGAGTCGGACCTGCGCGACGAGCACACGCTGCTCATGACCGATGCGCAGTCGCTCGCGAACCGCAAGCTGCTCGATCCGCAGCGGCTCGATGCGGGGCGCGGCACGCTGAGCTACCGGCAGCTCATCCACAGCACCCTCGTCCTGGTCGCGCTGCTGCGCGAGCAGTGGTCGAGCATCTCGGACAAGACGCCGATCACGACGGCAGATCTGGAGCGCGCGGAAGAGAAGGCCACGCGCATGCTGACCACGCTCGGTGAGCGCGACCAGGGCGCCACGCGGTTGCCCGCGGCCGAGATGCGCCTTCGCGCGCTTACGGACCTCGTGCGTCGCTACGACGAGATCCGGCGGATGGTCACGTTCCTCCGCTGGCACGAGGGCGACGCCGAGGAGATCGCTCCCTCGCTCTACTCGGGCCGCAAGAGCCGTCGCGCGCAGGACGAGGCGACGGGCACTACGTCCTCGACGTCGACCACCTCGGGCACGACGCCGCCCGCCCACACCGACCTGCCGATCGTGAACGGCGCCGCTCCGCACGTCGCCGCACCCGTCACGAACGGCACGGCTCCGGCTGCGAACGGCGCGGCCACGTCGCCGACGGGGGCGCCCGCGTCTCCGTTCGTCACGTGAGCACGCTGCGGCTCGGCCGTCGCCTGACGATCGACGGCCGCAACGGCTCCGCCTACCAGCTCCCGTCTCATCATCTGCTCACGCACGGCGTGATCGTCGGGATGACCGGGAGCGGCAAGACGGGCCTCGTCACCGTGCTCGTCGAAGAAGCGCTGAGCGCGGGCATCCCGGTGCTCGCGATCGACGTGAAGGGCGATCTGCCGAACCTGCTCCTCTCGTTCGGCTCGTTCGATTCCGCGGACATGACGCCGTGGGTCGAGCCCGAGCCGGGCGACGAGGACGGCATCGCCGATCCTCCGATCGTGCGCGAGGCGATCGAGCAGCGCCGTCGCGGTCTGACCGACGCGGGCATCGACGAGCAGACGCTCGCGGCGTTCGCGGCCGGCACGCACGTTCGCGTCGTGACGCCGGGCTCCGATGCCGGCGAGCCGCTGCATCTGCTCTCGGCGCTCGAGCGCCGCTCGGCGCGCTGGGAGACGGATGAAGAAGGTGCACGCGCGACGCTCGCCGCGGCGGTCTCGATGGTGTTGCGGCTGATCGGTCGCGACGGCGATCCGGGCAAGAGCCGAGAGCACGCGTTCTTGAGCGTGCTCGCCGAGCGGCGACTGAGGCGCGGCAGCCCGGCGCCGCTCGAGGTGTTGCTCCCCGAGATCATGGAGCCACCGATGGAGGACATCGGCGCGCTCACGGTCGAGGACTTCGTCGGCATCCGCACGCGCCGCGAGCTGGCCGCCGATCTCAACACGCTGATCGCATCACCCTCGTTCCGCGCGTGGCGTGAGGGCCAGGACCTCGACGTCGAGCGCTGGATGCAGCCCGTGGACGGAAAGACGCCGGCCACGGTGGTGAGCGTCGCGCACCTCGACGACGAAGAGCGGATGCTCGTGCTCGGCGTGATCCTCGAAGAGGCGCTCACGTGGGTACGCAGCCTGCCCGGCAGCTCGCGCCTGCGGGGCCTCATCGTGCTCGACGAGGCGCACGGCTTCTTGCCGCCGCATCCGTCGAGCCCGCCCACGAAGCGCCCGCTCGTCGCGCTCATGAAGCAAGCGCGCGCCTACGGCGTCGGCTGCGTGCTCGCGACACAGAACCCGATGGACCTCGACTACCGCGCGCTCAGCAACGCAGGCTTCTGGGCATTGGGACGCCTCCAGACCGACGCCGATCGCCACCGCGTGATGGAAGGTCTCGGCGAGGACAAGAAGAAGAGCGAGCTCGGCGCCATCGTGAAGAAGCTCGCCCCGCGTTGGTTCGTGGTGCGCGACGTGCGCGAGAGCGGGCTGCGTCTGCTGCAGCCGCGTTGGGCGATGAGCTACCTGCGCGGGCCGATGACGCGCAGCGAGATTCAACGCGCGCGCCAGGGGTGACGAACGAGCACGGCTCGGCGAAGATCGGCCGCATGGGACGTGGGCGCAACGCGGCGCTGGTGCTCGCATCGCAATGCCTGGTCAGCTCGTGCTCGCTCACGCACGTCGCAGACGCGGGTGCGAGCGATGACTCGCTCGGGTCCGTCTCGCTCGTCGTCACGCACTTCGAGATCTCGGTCGACGCATCTCTCATGCCGCGCGAGCCGCCGGATCGCGTCCGGGCCTCGTGGGAGATCGTCGCCAGCAGCATGGGCTCGACGGATCTGATACTCGTTCAAGCGGATCTCCAGTTCGACGAGGGACGCGTCCATCAGAGTCTGGTCGTCTCGCCGATGGTCATCGACCTGTCGACGGGCGCGGCGAGCGTCGGCCAGCAACGCGTCAGCGGCTCGCCATCCGTTGCTTCCTTGCTCACTGAGATCTGCGCGACCGGAAGAGCGCACTTGTCTCTCGTTTTCGCAGCCTCTGGGCGAATGATCCCAGTGGAGGCCGACGCTACGTTCTCGTGCGCTCTCTGAGCTCGCGGCCAGGGCCGCCTCTCCGAATCCGCACACGAGCCTGTGATATCGTCTTCTGCGTCGTGGACGGGGACGACATCGCTGTCGATCGCGCGCTCGTCGAGCGCATCGCGAGGGAAGTCATCGCCGAGTTCGGCGGCGCTTCCGAGCGAGAGGATCTCCTCCAGTCGGGCTTCGAGGGCCTGCTGCAGGCGCGGCCGAAGTTCGACGCGAGCGGGGTGGTTCCGTTTCCCGCGTTCGCGTACCGCCGCATCCGCGGCGCGATGCTCGACCTGCTCCGCAAGCGTCAGATCTTGCCGCGGCGTGCGCTCGAGCGGTGCGAGCGCGCCGCGAAGCTCGAGGCGATCCTCGAGGCCGAGACCGAGGAGGCGGCGAAGGATCCGCCGAAGGGCGATCTCGCCGCGACGCAGTCGATCGGCGCACTCTTGGCCAAGTACACGGCCGGCTACGTCGCGGACATCGCCGCGAGCGTCGAGCGCCACGGCACGGAAGAGGGGCTCGTCACGCAGCTCGATCTCGCCAAGGTCGACGAGGCGGTCGCGCTGCTTCCAGATCGCGAGCAGGAGCTGGTGCGTGCCGTCTTCTGGGAAGAGCGTCGCCTGGCCGAGATCGGCGCGGCGGCGGGCAAGTCGGAGAGCTGGGCGTCGCGCGAGCTCGGCAAGACGCTGGCGAGGCTGGCGGAGATGCTCTCGTGAGCGAAGAACTCGTGGAGAGAACGCATGGCCGCTGAGAAGAAGATCGGCCCGACTGCGTCGGGCACTCCTCCGGTCGAGAAGAAAATCGGCCCGACGCCGGTGAACGAGGACGCGTCGCACGAGCGCGAGAAGCGCGCGGTGCCGGACCGCGTGGAGATGTACGTCGCGGAGTTCCGTCGTCGCGCCGCGGGCCTCTCGGGCGACGAGCTCGAGGTGGAGATCGGCCGCTTGCTGGACCGCATCGTCGAGCGTCAGCTCACCATGGCGCCCGAGGGTGTGCGTCCGGAGCTGCGCGATGAGCTGAAGCGACTGCTCCAAAACGATCCGGCCTTCGCGCCGATGCTGGCCGAGCTACGGCGCTCGTTGCCCGCGAAGTAGCGTGGACGCGCGCTTCGGCCCGTTCCGCGTTCTGGCGCGCATCGCCCGCGGCGCGATGGGCGAGACGTTCGTCGCCGAGCGCGCGGGCCCCGCGGGCGTCGTCCATCGCGAGTGCCTCAAGCGCATCTTCGCGGAGGACTCGCATCGCCCGGACTGGATCGCGATGTTCCAGCACGAGGCGCGCATCGCCGCGGGGCTGCGCCATCAGAACATCGTCGCGCTGCGCGACTTCGGCGTGGAGGGCGGCATCTGGTGGCAGAGCCTCGACCTCGTCGAGGGCACGGACCTGCGCACCGTGCTCGGCGACTTCCGCCAGAGCGGCGCCGGCGTGCCGCTGCCGATCGAAGTGGTGCTGCACATCGTCGCCGAGATCGCCAAGGCGCTCGCGTACGTCCACGTCCAGTGCGGCGCAGACGGCCGCCCGCTGGGCCTCGTGCACCGCGACGTGACGCCCTCGAACATCCTGCTCAGCTACCGCGGCGAGGTGCGCCTGAGCGACTTCGGGATCGCGAAGGTGACCGAGAGCGAGCGAACGCGCACCGATCGGATGAAGGGCAAGGAGAGCTACATCTCTCCCGAGCACGCCTTGGGAGATGGGGTGGATGGGCGGGCGGATCTGTTCGCCCTCGGCGTGGTGATGTTCGAGCTGCTGACGGGCGAGCGCCCCTACGACGGCGAGAACCGAAACCAGACGATGCTGAATGGCGTGCGCGGGAAGAGGACGTGCGATCTGCGGGCGAGCGCACCGAAGGGAACGCCGGAGGCGGTGCTCGGGATCGTCGAGAAGCTGATCGCGAGCGACAGAGAGAAGAGGTATCCGAGCGCGGAGGCGCTGCTCGATGACGTGACCGCGTGGGCGATCCCGGCGGGGATGGTGCGGTTGTTGGGGACGACGGTGCGGGCGTGCCGGCCCGAGGTGGTGGTGCCGCGGGAGGGGACGTTGAGCGAGGCGGATGTGAAGGCGATGGCGCGTAGATAGGCGAGGACGGATCAGCTCTGCTTGCGTGAGTTGAGGTGCCCCGAAACTTGCGCCTGAAGATCCTTTGGCAACTGGGCAAGCTGGAGCCGCCTCGCCTCGGCGGCGTTAGCGAGAAGCGTCAGAAGGTCCCCTCTGGAGCGGGCAACCACACGGCCTGCGTTGCGTATGGTGTCAGCGATAATCTTGGCCATCACGTTCAGTCGACCGATGTCGAGTGCCTCGGCGTCGACGTGGTGGTCGCGCAAATCATCCACCCGCGTCTCTCCAGCGGACTCACGTAGGGCGATCCCAGCGTCGCGCACGATGTTCTCTTCCAGCACGACGATGTAGAGCCCGTCGTTGATGGTCTTCCAACCTCCCGCGATGGCGAGCGCCGCTTCGTCTTCCCATCCCCTTGTTGTTGGATCGAAGCGCCAGAACGACAGCGTGCATCTTTCAGTCGCGATCTCTCGCGACGTGTTCTTGGTGAAGACAAAGTCCGCCGCGACCTCGGTCACGTGAATCCCGTCCGCCGTCGCCTTCCACGCTGCTGGCTCGACCTTGCGGACAAGGACCGTCATGTCGTCCTTCCTACGCGTAACGTGACTGGAGGGCACCCCGAGCGTAGTCCAGGAGCCACCCTTCGCTTTCCTGATCCACGTGGGCGCCGAGTGCCGCGATGGCGGCGCCGCTGCCGTTGAGGTCCAGGGCACGAACGGCGGCGTCTCTCACCCCGACTTCGACCGCGCCGAGGCCATCGATGACGAGCGCGAGCAACTCCTCCGGCAAAAGATGTGCGGGTGCCCTTCCGATGAGACGAAGAACATCAATGCGTTCCTCCGGTGACGTAGCGGCAAGCTCGCGCAGGGCGTCGGTGACTCGCTTTGGTCGGACCCGAAGCAGCGCAACGAGCACGTCCTCGGCAGGATGGACCTCGCCGGATATGATCGCGTGCTCCGACAGGAGTTGAACCAGTCGCCGTAGCTGCTCCTCCGGGTCGAGGACGGGACGTGACGGCTGTCGTGCCATCTGGGCCAAGAAGCCGTAGCTCTCGTCCAGGACGTACGGGACCGTGTGGGCGACGCTCCCGTTGAATCGGAAGACCTTTCCGAGTGAAAGCGGCACCGACGAACTCATGCTCATCACGATGCCAGGGTGTGCCTCGTACGTGGACGGTTGAACGATGGCCGGCCGCTCAGACTTCACCTTGGTGTCACGCATCGAAGAGGTCCCTCAGTTTGTCCGTCACGAGCCGTTCGAAGGCATCACGTTCGCGGGCGCGGAGATCGTCGATCACCTGATCGACTTTCTCTATCGGCGCCGCCGTCTCGCCCGCTTCCCAGATCAAGTCGAGATCAAGGAGGAAAGCGGATGCGCCTGTGGAGGGCTCAACGGACGCGAACGTGAGCACCAAGCGGATGTCGTCCTTGTAGACGTACTCGGTGCGGTGCATGAACGCGGTCGCTCCGATGTTCGGGTCCTTGAAACTTGTCAGCCCGCAGTTGAAGTAGTCGCCCAGGTTGGGGGTATCCTCCTGGAGTTCGACGTGGTTCACGTACCGTAGTCCGACGCGGAGGGCTCCGCTGGGCAAGACGACCGTTCGGTAGGCTGCGACCGCCTCGGTGATTCTCGTGCGGAAGTCGTCCCAGCCCGGGTAAGGCTTGAGCACGTGAACGCTCAGCACGTCCGGTCCGGTAGCAACAAGGCGCGTGCCGTCGGGGTTGGGAAACTGAACACGACCGAGCCCATGAGCGACTGCGACACCTGGAGCCGAGCCAGGCGGCACGATGACGTTCGCGGCCAGGATGTTCTGCTGCCGCGGACGACCCGAGTACTCGTGCTTCAACGCCTCGTGGAGGTGGCCCGGCATGGTCAGGTTCCACTCCTGCCCGGCCGCGAATCGGACCTCGCAGAGCGCCTCCTGGATGGGGTCGTGCTTGTACTGTCGTCGAGTCACTCGGCGTAGATTCTCCGGAAGCAAACACCGGGATCTTGCGGCTGTTCCCGAACCGTGCCCTGCGGCCGCCGATGGTAGACCAGCCGGATCCGAGGTCAAAACGAAAAGCAGAGCCCGACACCGGTTCGTCCGGCGACGGCCTGCGGCTACGTCATCCCGCCCGACCGGCCGGCGGACTCCCGTGCCAGCACAGCGAAATCGAGAACGGGAAACTTCACGACCCGGCTCCGATGGATGAAGCCGGCCGGTAAAACGTATCGCGCCGGGTAGTACGACTTCGTGACTTCACGACAGTGCGTCCCGCGTCGCGACCGCTGCCTTGAGCGCGGCAAGCCACAGGGGCAACGCGAGGCTCTCACGAATCTCGCCGGGCACCGGGTAGCACAGCGCGCTGTCCACGCGGACGAAGACCACGTCCTGCTTCGGGAGGAAGTGCTCCGGGTCGAAACGAAAGCGCACGCGGACCTGCTGCTGCTCCTCCGTCGTCGAGTACCAGGCCACGTTCAAGCTCCTGATCTGCGAGTCATCGACGAGGATACCACCCGGCCCGGTGAACCCATCGAGCAGAGGTTTCAAGATGTTGTCGAGGTCTGCCGTCGCATCGGTTTCCCACCGAAGCCTCTCGTGGATGCTCCATTCGACCTCCACGAGGACCACGCCGTCGAGCAGCCAAGTGATCGGCTGCGTTGACGCTCGAACCATGTCACGGACGCGCTGCCGAACGTTCGGTGCTGACTGGAGCGACGCCGGGCTCTCTGCGAAGGAGAACGTGCATTCTCCAAGTTCGGGAGGTTCATCGGTCGGGATCACGTGGAAGTCCCCACCACGGCGTGTGCGCTAGCTAGCCAACGAGGTGAAGCACTGACAAGCGAATCGCCATCGCATGCGCGCTGACGCCGTAGCGTCGGGCGAGCGCAGCGGTCTCTTCCTCGCTGTCTTGTGCGAGTCTCTCGAGCACGTCCGCCCGCAGGAACTGCTCAGGCATTAGTAGCGCTGCAGCGAACTGGTTCGCTTCGATCTCGCGCGCGTCGATCGCGAGGCTCGATCGATCATCGCGCAGCGCGAACGGGTAACGCTCATCTACGTGCAGCTGCTCCTCAGCGTGGAGCAGGATATGACCAATCTCGTGCGCGATCGTGAAACGACGGCGCGTCTTGCTGTGGTCCTTGTTGATCCCGATCACGGCGGTGCCGTCCGACCGTCGCTGCACCATGCCGGAGAGCGGGCCGCTGAGCGATTCGTACACCAGCATGGCGCCGGCGAGCTGAGCCATGTCCTCCACTGGGACCGGCGGCTCCGTGATCTTCGCCTGCGCCAGAAACTCGCGAGCGCGACGATGAGCGAGTGCGTACCGAGCCGGCATCACTTCCTCCTGCGCTTCTTGGGCGCGGCCGCATCCGAGCTCGCTGCCGAGCCCTTGATCATAACGCGTTCCACGAACGAACGAACGCTCGGCGTGAAGCTTCGCATCTCCGTCTTCAGCGCGGGCGCGTCGTCCGCCGGTACGAGGTCCATGACGGGCACCCCGAGCGTCCGTGCGATCGCTACGAGCACGTGAACGAGGACCTGCTGGCGCCCGGACTCGATGTTTGCGATCGTCGATCGCGAGAGCCCGACGCGTTCGGCCAGTTGCGTCTGGGACAGCTCGATCGCGTCACGCTTGTCGGCAATACGCCCCCCGATCTGCTTGTAAAAACCAGAGGTTCCCGAGTCAGAAGCCACGCGCGCGAAGTTCTACGTCGGCGCCGTCGGCCTCGTCAACGCTGTGTATATTACAAACATTTTGCGAGACGAACGACCGCGTACTTGACCGTGATGAGATCGATCCCTACGACGGAGGTGACCAGGAGATCGCGATCGTCGCGAGCTGCCATCCAAAGAAGGGAACCAGGGGCCATGTCTACAGAAGTCGAGGAGATCGAGATCGAGATCCACACGCAGCAGGTCGCGGGCAAAGAGAAGCCGCCGAAAGCGACGAAGTACGTCATCCGCATCGACAAGACGAAGTACACGGTGCACGTGCCGTCAATGAAGGGGCGCGAGATCCTCGAGCTGGCCGGAAAGGTGCCGCCCAAGGACTACAAGCTGCGCGAGAAGATGCACGGGAGCGAGCCGAAGACGATCGCACTGGATGCGACGGTCGACTTCACAGAACCGGGCGTGGAGCGTTTCATGACGCTCAAGCTCGACCAGACCGAGGGCTGATGCGCCAGGATTTCGTTCTGCCGTCGTACGACCAAGAGCACCTGAACGCGACGGGACTGAAATGGGACGCGATCGCGGAGGGCAGCCGGTGGCTGCTGCTCCACGACCGTCCCGTCCCGAGTGGGTACACCGTGAGCACGGTCATCACCGCGCTCCAGATCCCCGCTGGCTATCCGGACGCGCAGATCGACATGGTCTACTTCTTCCCCGCGTTGGTGCGCGCTGATGGCAAGACCATCGGCGCGGTCACGCAGTTCGATCAAGCGGGTGGCGCGCAGTACGCGATCGGAGGCAGGGCGTTCCAGCGGTGGTCCCGACACCGGACCGACGCCGCGCCCTGGCGCGCAGGTGAGGACGATGTCGCGAGCCATCTTGCTCTCGTCGACGACTGGCTGGCGCGCGAGTTCGTGAGGAATCCATGAAGGCTCGCCCGGCTCAGCTGCGTGTCGCCGGTGTGCACGTCGACCAGCTCCGCGAGCACCTCTTTCCCGGCGATGGAAAGGAAGCGGTCGCATTTGCGCTGTGCGGCCGCCACCGCGGCAGCGACATGGATGTGCTGCTCGTGCAGGAGGTAGTGCGCGTGCCCTACGAGCACTGCCCGGTCAGAGCGCCGGATCAGGTTACATGGCGCACGGAGGTCCTCGAAGAGGTGTTGCGGCGCGCATCGCAGGCGACGCCGAAGCTCGGGATCGCGAAGTTCCACAGTCACCCGACGGGCTACGAGGCCTTTTCGCGAACCGACGATCGATCGGATCGCGATCTCTTCCCCTCGATCTACGGGTGGGTCGATGACGATGGGCCGCATGCGAGCGTCGTGATGCTGCCGGACGGCCGCATGTTCGGCCGCGCCATCGACGTCGAGAACCGTTTCCATCAGCTCCAGCAGCTCATGGTCGTGGATCACGACATCGGGCTCTACGGGACGAGAACGCTGGCGCTTCCTGCACACGCTGAACGACACGCGCAGCTGTTCGGGGAGCGTACGACGAGCATGCTCCGGCAGCTTACCATCGGCGTCGTGGGGTGCTCGGGAACGGGCAGCTTCGTCATCGAGATGCTGACGCGTCTCGGCGTCAGGAAGCTCGTGCTCGTCGACCCGGACCACGTCGAGTACCGAAACCTCAATCGCATCGTGGGAACGACCGCTGCCGACGCGGCGAGACGCCGCAAGAAGGTCGACGTCTTGGGCGAGCACGTGGCACGCATCGGTGTCGACACGCGCGTGGAGCTCGTGGCGCAGGAGCTGGCATCGGTCGATGCCGTTCGCGCCCTCGCGGGTTGCGACGTGGTCTTCGGCTGTATGGACAGCCACGACGGGCGACGGACGCTCAACCGCATCGCCAGCTTCTACGTGCTCCCGTACTTCGACTGCGGCGTGGGCTTGGTCGCAGATGGGACCGGCAACATCGACGATGTGACGGCGGCAGCTCACTATGTGCAGCCGGGTCGCTCTCCGTTGATCGCGCGCGGCGTCATCTCGCAGAAGCGGGCCGACGCCGAGGCGATGGCGCGTCGCGATCCAGCGCAGTATCGGGCTCTCCACGCCGAGAAGTACGTCGTTGGCGTCGAGGTCGACAGCCCCGCGGTCATCAGCGTCAACGCGCTCGCCGCCTCGTTGGTCGTGAACGAGTTCCT
Organism: uncultured Sandaracinaceae bacterium; assembly: GCA_964429305.1. Lineage (GTDB taxonomy): Bacteria > Myxococcota_A > Polyangia > Polyangiales > Sandaracinaceae > JBBSAT01. The sequence goes on from CAYSCF010000083.1 coordinate 11,069, forward strand.
CGCTCGCCTGCATCCGTTCCGGCAGACGACGAATGCGGACTACGCTTCGGTGCGCTTCAAGTACGACGCGATGTTGATCGACGCCGAGTGCGAGTCGAACGACGCGCCGCTGCGCCGGTCGCTCGGACGGGGTGACATCGCCCCGCTGCTCGATCTTCCCGAGCTCTCGGCAGGGTCCTGACTATGAGCTGGTTTCGTCGGCTCTGGGCATGGGTCCTCGGCTGGTTTCGCTCGTTTCGTCTGCCGGCGGTCGGCCAGTCAGCGCGACCGAACACGGGTTCGCCACGCGCCCAACCTCGGCGACCGACCTACAGCGTCGTCCACCTCGCCGAGGACCCGGACCATCCGCGCCCGAACACCCTCTACGCCATCGGCGAGAATGCTCGCGTCTGGCAGGTGATCATGATCTGTCCGTGTGGCTGCGGCGCGACGATCGGCTTGAACACGCTCCCCGATGATTCACCTCGGTGGACGCTCCATGAGCGAGCGGACGGGCCGGCATTGGTTCCCTCCGTTTGGCGAACGACCGGATGTCTCAGCCACTTCATCCTCCGCGGCGGCGAGATCATCTGGTGCCACGACCGCCGTCCGGACCAAGTCCGTGAAGTCGAGTACGGCGCGTAGCTGTCGGGCCGAGAGACTCTCCTTCATCTGGCGACCCGTTCGCGGTGCTCACAACACTTGCTCAGTGCACGACCCCCAACGGCGTCCCAGGCCGGGCGAACGCGACCAGCGCCGTATCATCCGTCGACATCCCGAGATCGGCGATCGCCTGCGGCGACAGATCGATGATCCGGTGCGTGAACGTGTTCGGCCCCCAATCCGCCGGGCGGACCACGACCTGCACGCCCGTGCGCGGGTTGGTCACCACGAACCGTGCGTTGCGCCAGAAGCTCTGATCGTTCGGCGAGTAATCCAAGCGCATCGCGCAGTAGTAGTAGGCCTCGCGGTGGGCATCGAGGGTCGACTGGGTCGGGTGGAGCGGGGAGTTGTCGCCACGCGCGAGCTCGCCGCTGATCGCCATGTGGCCGTTGCCGATGCCCGTGTCGGTCGGGCCGCCGAACCAGCTGACGCGGCCCGAGACCATGCTCTGACCGTGATAGTCGGTGACGGTGCCGTAGGGCTCGACCGACTGGCCGAGCACCTCGCGCAGCGTCGGGTTCGACAGACCTTCGCGCGGGATCTCGGAGCCGTTCTGCGTGAGGCCGGCGTAGACCGAGGACGTCGTGTTGCCTTCGGCCTTGAGGCGGCCGCCGTGTCCGGTCCAACCGCTCCAGCCCGTGCGCGACGCGCTCGACTGGTGCGCTTCGTACAGACCATGGTTGGTGCCGACGACGAAGACGTGCAGGCCGTCCGTGTCGAGCACCGGCGCGGGGCCGCTGAGCGAGCGGCCGCCGAGCCGCACGTGCGCGCCCCAGTGACCATCGGCGCTGCGCACGATGCGATAGATCGCGCTGTCCTGGCCGCGACCGAAGACGTTCACTCGGCCCTGAGAGTCGAGCAGCGCGACGACGTTCGACGTGAAGATGCCGCCGACGGTGTGCAGCACGTGCGGCCAGTTGCCGTGCGCGTCGCCCATCTCGCCGACGAGCGCGCCGTTGTGCGTGCGCGTGTAGACCGCGAGGCTGCCGTCGCGCAGGAGCACCGGCGAGGGCGGCGTGTTGCCGGTCACGTTGAGGTACGTCCACGACGCCCACGTGCTCGGCGCGGTGCGCACGCGCGTCCAGACGTGGCCGTCGCCATCACCGATCGCGAACACGTGCGGGTTGCCGCTCGCATCGGCGATGACGGTCGGCATCGTGCGCAGGTTGCCGCCGAGCGAGTGCCACGATCCGAAGTCGCCGCCGGGGCTCGTCTCGGCGACGTGCACGAGCGCTTCGTCCGAGTCGCGGCGCGCGAACACCTCGAGCCGGCCGTCCGCGTTCGCGAAGAGCGAGGGCATCGCATCGACGGTCACGTCCGGCAGCGTCGTGTCGGTCCATGCGCCGCTCGCGAAGCGCAGCACGTGGATGTGATCGTCCTGTCCGTGGAAGGCGAGCGAGACGTGGCCGCCCGCGACGATGGCCGCCGGATAGCCCGCCGCGTTGCGGCCGATGACGTGGTAGCTGCCCCAGTGACCGTCGGTGCGCGTGTACTCGACGACGCGATGGGCCGAGTCGGTGCCGAACATGCGCAGGTTGCCGCTCGCATCGACGATCGCGCGCTGGCCGGCCCAGCCCGTCGTGATCGCAGCCTGCTCGTGCGCGGAGGAGGCATGGGGCGTCGTGTGGTGCGCGGGCGGCGTGGTGTGCGGATGGCCGCTCACGCAGCGCGCGACGAGGTTCATGTAGAGGCGCCAGTCCCAGTACCGGCCCGGATCGCTGTGGTGATCGGCGCCGCCGCACGCGCCCGCGTTGGCCTGCGCGTCGCTGCAGAGCGCGAGCGAGTTGCTGTTCGAGCTGACGTTGCCGTGCCCGACGATGTGCCGGCGATCGACGGGGATGTCGTAGCGCTGCGCGATCGCGCAGGTGAGCGCGGCCGAGTGCTCGTAGAGCGTCGTGTCGTAGTAGCCGCCGCCGTGCGGACGCGCGGCATAGCCCTCGTGCTCGATGCCGATCGAGCTGTGGTTCATGATCCAGTTGCCCGAGTGCCAGGCGGTGTCCTGTTCGCGGACCATCTGCACGATGTGGCCGTCGCGCGAGCGGACGATGTAGTGCGCCGAGGCGCCGTTGCCCGCGTGGCGGAACACCGAGATGGCGCCGTCCATCGTGCCTTCGATGTCGTGGATGACGACGTAGCGGATGTTGTAGCCGCGTCCCACCGTGTAGTTGGTCGAGCTCGCCGGGATCCACTCGGTCGACGGATAGCCGTTCGAGAGCGCCTCGACCGTCACGTCACCGCTGGAGGTGGCGCCGCTGCCGCCGAGCGCTTCGTCCGTGCCGTCCTGCGTGCGCAGATCCGGGAGCACGGCGCCAGCGGCCGCGACCATCATCATCTCTTCGCCGTCCTCGGTGATCGTATCGAGACCGTTGACGAGGATCTCGTCGAAGTCGCGCTGCGCGAGCTGCCCGGCCTCGTCCTCGGGATCGAGGCCGACGAAGCGCACCAACGCTTGCTCCCAGCGCGCGTGCGAAGCGGCCTGAGGCGTCGTGCTCGAGAGCGCGAGATCCGCGAGCAACGCCGCCGCGGTCGCACGCGTCGAGAGCTCGAGGTCATCGCCGATGTCGCTCGGATCGACGTGGAGCGTGCTCGCCGCCCAGGTGATCTGATCGGCCGTGAGCATGAACATGCTCGCGAACTGACCGCCCGGCTCCTCGTGGCCGACCTCTTCGTCGCTCGTGTCGGCCGGAACCGGGATCGTCGGATCGACATCGGGGTCGGCCTGATCGACGGGCGCATCGAGCGTCCACTGGTTCTGATCGGGGTTCGCGTCGATGTCGGCCTGGACGTCCTCGAGGCCCTCGGGCGGCGCGACGTCGTCCTCGATCTCGTCCGGCGGGTCGACGACCATCGCGAGCTCGTCGTCGCCCGTGATCGTGATCGGATCGCTCATCGTCGAGTCGACGGTCGGCGTCGGATCCTCGAAGCGGCTCTCGCGATAGGCGAGCGCGTAGAGCACCTGCGCCGGGACGCCGGTGTCCGCCGCGACGCGCGCGAGCACGTCGTTGCGATCCCCGTCGAGCTCGAGCACGGAGGCCCAAGGCGCGTCGGTGGTCGGGGTGTGCGAGCGGCAGCCAGCGACGGCGACCGTCGAGCAGAGGGCGAGCGCAGTGAGAACGTTTCGAGAGGTCATGCAGGCATCCCATGGCAACCCGCGTGCCGGCGTTCGACGCGAGCCAGCCGCGACGAAACACCCATTTTCGTGCGCAATTGCGAGGTGAGCTCCGTAGACCCCACCGCGATCTTGGGGCCGAGGGCCTCCACCGCTCGGGTCGAGGACTGCGATCTCGAGGCAGCAGTCCGCGGCGGTCATGAATCGAGCTCTGGCTGCGTGAGCGCCAACGTCGTTTGCGCCCTCGGCGCGTGGTTCCAGTAGTGGTACGGGGCAAGGTGGACATCGCCGTGCTCGTCTTTCACGACGAAGAGCGTCGTCGTCTTGCGTGCCGAAGGGACGACCCCGTCTTGATCCGGGCTCGCGACCACCAGCTGAAGTCCGAGCTCCGTCGCGAAAGCGAGGAGACCTTCGCGACGGCCCGCGTCGATCCCTTGAAACGCTTCGTCGAGCAGGAGCGGCATCGTGCGCGCGCTCGCCGCGTCGAACGTGAGCTTGGCGAGCGCGAAGACGATCAGATGGTTGGGCACGCCTTGCTCACCGCCCGAGCCAGCGGCACGTCGCTCGCGCGTCCATGGCGTCTCTTCGGAGGCGTCGGTCGTCGCCCGCGTGACCAGCCGGTAGTCGAACCAACGTCGATAGTCGAGGAGCGCTGGTGGCTCGTCGCCCTTCGAGGCGAGCTCGCCGCGACGAGACTCCAAGTATCCGCGCAGGTCGCCGCGGCTCGCGGGATCGAGCGCGCTCATCCGACGCACGAGCGAGCTCAGCTCGGCGCGCTCGGGCCGCGGCACGATGCGGAACGCGTAGCGCACGCCGCCGAGCTCGGTGCGCGCGAGGAGACGGTTGAGATCGGCGACCGTCGCGTGCATGTGCTCGACGTCTCGCTGCAGCTGCTTGGCGAGGCTCCCGACCACGATCACGTCGAAGAGCTCGCGCGTCCTGTCGCTCACGATCGTGCGTGCTTCATCCAGGGATCGGTCGAGCTCCGCGAGGACGCTGTCGACGGGACTGCCGGCGCGATCCTCGATGCGCAGCTCACGGGCGTCGGTCGTAGAGCCCAGCCACGCGAGACCGAGCGGCGCCGCTCCTCCGCGCAAGCCTCTCGATCCATCCCCCAGGAGCTCGTCCGTCCGTGCACGCTCGGTCTGCGCCAGCTCCGCGCGTGCGAACGTCAGAACCTCGAGCGTGGGGAGCTCCGAGTCCACCGAGACCCCGATGTCGCCGTGCGCTCTCTCCGTTCGCGCTCGATCGAGCGCAGCGCGGGTGTCGTCGAGGCGTTGCTGTAGCTCTCGTTGTCGCACGGCGAGATCGGCGTCGCGCGAGGTCGAGCGCGCGCGTGCTTCGAGAGCCGCGTCGCGACTCTCTCTGGCCGTCCGCGCGTCTTCTGCCGCCTCGGCAATACTCTGCGCGATGCCCGCTCGGTCACCGTCCGACGCAGCACGAATCGTCCGGATCGTGAGCTCGACATCGTGAAGCCGAGCGCGCGCTGCGAGCACGGCCTGCTCTTCTCGCTCCACCGTCTCGTTCGCGTGATCGACGTTGCGTTGGTGTTCGGCCAGCGCGAGCTGGAGCGCGCGTAGCTCGGGTGACGCGAGCCCGTGCAACGCTCGCTCGACACGCTCGAGTCGATGCACGTGGACCGCGCAGGCATCACACGCGGTCAGCGCGCTCGATCGCGCTGCATCGGCCTCGCTCACGCGAGCCTCTCGCGAGCGAACGCCGAGCATCCGTGCGCGCGCGCGGCTCTCGCTCCCGAGCAAGCTCGCGCTCTCGCTCGCGCGCACGAGCGCACCTCGGAGCGTGAATCCACCGAGCGCATCCGGTGGATCGAGCGGACCGAGCTGCGTGAGCTCGTGCGCGAGCAAGACGAGCGCGCGTTCCGCGAGTGGGCTCGAAGGTGGCTCGAAGAGCTCGCGGACCCACGACGGCAACGGAGCTTCGCGCGCCGAGAGTCCCGGGCCTTGCCCGGGCGATCCTTCGGTCGCCGCGTGAAGGACGGCGAGCCGTGCGCCCGGGTGCTCGGCGAGGAGGGCGCGCGCGCGAACGAGATCGCTCTCGCCCGTGACGACCGTGCGCCAAGCGTCGTGCGACACCGCGACCTCGAGCGCTGCGAGGCGCAGCATCTCCGCCGAGGGATGCGGCTCCAGCAGCTCGAACAGGCGCGCCGCCTCGATGCGTGCTCGAGCCAGGGCGGCGAGCAGTCTCGCGTCCACGCCGACGTCGGGATCGTCCGGCGTGTCGAGCGCCGAGCGAGCTCGTTCGGTCTCGTGGCGATGCTGCTCGGCAGCGGCCAACGTGCTGCGCGCGACCGCCAGTGCCTCGCGGATCTCGTGCTCCGCGTTGCGAATGTCTGCCGCCGCGCCCGCCGCAGCCGCACAGTAGGGAAGAAGCGTCGGCAGTCGGCTGGCGTCCTCGGTCGCAGCGCGCAGCTCCTCTCGCGCGCTGCGCGCGGCCGCATCGAGCGCATCGTGTGAGTCGGTCCGCGCCGCGAGCGCGACATCGCGACGGGCGACGGCGGCAACCGTCCTGCTCTCGGTGCTGGCCAGCTCGTTCCGTCGCACATCGAGCTCGCGCTCGGCGGTCGAGAGATCCCGTGCCCAAGCGGCTGCGTCATCGCTGGCGAGGGCACGGACCGCGCCGTCCGCGCGCGCTGCGCGCTCTTCGGCGTCCGCGAGGCGCGCCGCACAGAGACCCAGCTCCGAGCGCACGTCTTCGCGCTGGGCGGCGAGTGACCGCAGGTCCGTCCGGAGCGCGCCTTCGCGTACGACGAGCTCGATGTGATCGAGCCGCGCTCGCTCGCGACGAATCGCCAGGATCTCGCTTCGACATCCGACGACACCCGCGACGCACGTGCGTCGTGCTTCGAGACCGCGGAGGCTCGCCTCGAGCTGGTCGAGCTGCTCGAGACTCTTCTGCACGGAAGCAAGGACCTCGCTCGACGGCGCCGGCAAGAAACGCTCGAAGAGCGCGCCTGGCTCTCGCGTTCCGACGACGAGCTCACGGTACGCCTTGGCGATCGACCAGAGCCGACAAGAACGCTCGTAGGCCGCATCGCCTCCGAAGAGGAGCTCCGCCACACGAGCGCGATAGTCGCCGATGCGTCCCAGCACTGCGCTCGGGCCCAGCGCGGCCGCCAGCTGATCGCGCGTCCGTGGTCGTTGGCCATCGCCTCCCGCGATCGTGAGGGCGACCTCTTCCAGCGTTCCGCGATGAACGAGCCCCCAGCGCGACACCACCGCTTGCAGCGTCGTCGCGGCGAGGCCTACACCGATCACGTGCCGCTCCGACGCGCTCGCCAGCTCGAGCGCGACGTACGCGATCGAGGCCCCTTCGCGAACGACGCCGTGCGGATCTTGGCGCAGCACGATCCCCGCGAGCGACCGACCTTCGTGCCGGCGTCCACCCACTCTCGCGGCCGCGTTCAGCTCGATGTCGCCGCCCGTGAGCGCGAGGTGGATCGCATCGAGCACGGTCGTCTTGCCCGAGCCGTTGTCGCCCAAGAGAAAGAGGTGTCCGCCGCCTGCACCACTGGCGCCGATCTCGATCGTCTCGTCTACGAAGTTGTGGAACCCGACGAGTCGAATGCGCGTGAGCGCCAGCGTCCCGCGTCCTGCTCGCTTCGTCGTCATTCGGTCCTCCGCTCGACCTCGAACGCGTCTCGGATCGCTTCGTCGCTCAGCGCGCGGGGGTCGTACAGGCCGAGGCCGGGCAAGAGCTCGTACGTACGGGCGCCGTCGCCTGTCTCCGGGTCGGGAACCTCGCGTACGAGGCGCTGGTGCATCAGCGTCGGCATCAGCTCGCGGTAGAGGCCCCGCAGCACGCTCTCGTCGTAGCGGTCCGCCAGACCGATCTCGGACAGGCGCCGCGCACCGTGCTGGAGCAACGCGCCCATCGTGACGCGTGGTCGCGCGAGCCCACCTTCTCCACGCAGGCGCTCGTGGAGCTCCAGGAGCATGAGGAGCGCGATGCACTCGCCAGGGCGCGTAGGCTCGAAGGTCCCGCGACGCTTCTTCGTGATCGCGTCGTTGTGCCAGCGCGACTTGTGCACGCGCGCGACCGAGTCCTCGACGACGAGCTGCCAGTCGAACGCCTCGACGAAGAAGCGCGCGAGCTCGACTCGATGCCGTCGCAGATACCCGAAGAGCTCGGGGTCGTCCTCGACGTAGAAGAACGGCGCTTCGAGCAGCACGTTGAGCACGCGCTGCGTGCGGCCCGTCTGCATGCCTTCGAAGAAGGTGAGCGTCACGCGCGGTTTCCCTGGCCGTGATCGACGCTCGAGACGATGCAGTCGGGCGACGCGAGGCCGACCGTGTCGTTCCCGACCGTCACGACACCGGCGGCGGGCTCGATGTGCACGCCGAGCTCGGAGAGCGCCTTGCTACGACCGAGGTGCCGCGCGCGTGCGACGGCCATCCACGTCGGAGGCGCCTCCGGCCCCCGGAGCGCGTCATGTCGCGCCGTCGAGAGTCGTACCGCTTCGCCGCCCAACCCCGCATCGCGAAGCCAGTCCACGATGCGCCGCACGCGCGCTTGCTTCGGCTCGCGGAGAACGTCGGGCGAAGCGCGCTTGAGCGGCAGAGTACGCGGCTCGTCCACACGCGGGCGCGTCTTGCGGCGAGGCAGTGGTGGGACGAGCCGGCTACCGTCTCCCGGCGCCCAGGTCGGCGGGCCGAAGCCCCACACTGCGAGCGTTCCTTCGCGAGCATCGTCGATCGACGCGAGCGTACGGGTCGCGCACGCGCGCTCGTGGCCCCGGTCGCCGCGGCGGTCCAGCGCGGCCATTCGATCGCGCAGCTTTGCGATCACTTCGTGAGTGGCTGCCTCGATCTGAGCGCAGTGATCATCGAGCTCGCCGCCGTCCTCGAAGAACGCGGACCATCGCGTCGTGCTCGAGGCCGGCAACCTGTCTTCTCCCGCGGAGAATGCGCTGACGCCGTCTGCGTGAGTACGAGCGAGCGCGTGTAGACGCTCGGAGACCTCAGGCGTGGCCAGCCGGACGATTGCGCCACCGAGCTCTCGACGGCGCTCCCTCACGTTCCGCAGAAATCCCGCCACGTACGCCTCGAGACCCGTCACGACGCGCTCGAGCGCCCGAGGCTCGAACGCTCGTCCCGAAAAGCGACGCATCTCCGCGTGGAGGGACACGAGACTGCGGGCGATCGCATCGAGCTCGGCATCGATCGATCGGACGAGGTGAAGCGCCCGCCGTGTGTGGTCACCATCGCCGGACGGGATGTCCTTGCCGTCGGTGAGCCGGACGAGCTCGCGAGCGCGATCGAGCACGTCCATCAACCTGTCGTCCGCGTCCACGCGCAACGGCAGGGCACCACGAACGAGACGGGATTCGAGCCACTCGAGGAGCGCCACTGCGTCCTCGGTGAGGCGATGCCGGAACCGCTCGCGTCGTGCATCGCGATAGCCGCGAATCGACTGCGGCTCGAGCTCGCGCGTCAGGCATCCCCATTCTTCGAGCTGCAAGAGGTCACGCAGGAACGCCGACTCGTCCAGAGCCTCGCCCGAGAGCCGTCCCCTCACGTCGTCCAGCGTCGCGGCCAGCGTTCCCGTGCGTCGTAAGGCGAGCATCTCGGCTAGAATCGTCACGTAGGCGCCGGCACGCTCCGCGGTCAGCGCCCGCAGGATGCTCGGGCGGATGGCGTCGAGAAGATGCGTTGCTCTCGCCCGCGCGGATGCATCCCGATCGCGAACGAACGAGAGAGGCAGCGCGCTGATGCGATAGCGATTGGCTGGACGGAGCTCGAGCGGAGGGGCCATGTCGTTCTAGACGACAGAGCGCCGCCGGACTGACGCAAGGTGTCAGTCGCAGTCCCGATCGATCGTCGTTTGCTCGTGGAACCGACGACGCAAGACCCCCTTCGCAACCTCTGCCGAAGCGATCCGCAGCTCACGAGCGCGCTCGCGCTCATGCTCGACCGCTACGAACGGCGCGGTCGCTGGACCCGGACGATCACGGTTCCGAGCACGCCGGGGCTCGACGGAGCTCTCCGCGAGGCGTTGTCGGGCGCGGCGATCAAGAAGATCTCGCGTGGGCTCCTCGTCGACATCGCGCGCGTCATCGAGGCGCTGCCCTCCACCGGAGAAGCGCAGAGCGGGCGCGCTGCAGACGTGGATCCGCTCGCGCATCGCCTCTATCGCGCGATCGATCGTGAGCCGCGGGACGACCGTACCGCTGCTCGTGCGCGGTGCCTCGCCCTCGAACGAACGCTCGCCGAAGCCCTCGTTCATGCGCAGACGGACGCGTCGCGTCGCTGGCTGAACGCGGAGCTCGCGGCCCTCGCAGCCGGCTCGAGCGCGTTGATCGAGCCGACTCGTGATGATCTTCGACTCGTCCATGCCGTCGTAAAAGTGATCGATGCCGCGATCGCCAACCCGGAGCCGATCCGCATCCAGACGTTCTCGGCGAGGATCCTCGGCAGCAGCAAGGCGCTGCATCCGGCGAGCGATCTGTTCCGCATCGCTGGCGCGGCGCTCTACGACCACGACCCCGAGACGCGCGCGCTCGTGTCGATCGCAGGCGAGCCTGTTTCGATCGCGGCGGCGCGTCGCGACGCCCTGGAAGCGCGCGGGATCTACAAGGACGAGGTCGCCGCGAGCGTGCTCTGCTTCGGTCCGCTCGTGTATCGCAAGGGACGCGAGCGCTTCGACCACGTCGCACGCCACGCGCGGCTCGGCGAGTCGAGTCGGCTCATCCAGCACCAGCTGCGCGACGCCACGCTCGAGCGCCCGACCGCGCGCCGCGTGACGATCTTCGAGAACCTCACGCCCTACCTCGACTACGTCGACGCTTTGATCGAGCGAGACATGCGCGCCGAGATCTCTGCCGGAGTGCCCGGCAAGCCGGGCCGACACAACCGTGTCGGGTCCGTTTTGCGGGCCACTCCAGCAGAGATCGCCGTGTGCGCGAGCGGTCAGGCGAGCTGGGCCGTCGTTCGGCTGGTCGAGCTCTGCGCGAGACATGCCTTGCCGATGCGCTTCGCCGGCGACCTCGATCGCTCGGGCGTGCTCATCCTGCGGAGTCTGCGCAAGCGCACCGGCGCACGGATCGAGCCGCTCTGCATGGGCGTGGCGACGCATCGTCGGTTCGCCGATCGTGGGCAGGCGATCTCTGCGCGAGAGGCGACGCTGCTCGCCGCGATGCTCGCGCAGGACTCGCCGGACGCGCCGTGCCACGCGCTCCTGCGCGAGCTCGCCGAGACGCGCGTGTGGATCGAGCAAGAAGCGTTCGCGGGCGACTGTCTCGCGCGAGTACTGGAAGGGTGAGCGCGACCAGCGTGGGTCGGGCTCTCAGGTCGAGCGTGAGCGGTCCCGGCCCGCGCACGGCTGGCGCGCCCGCTCAGGCGCGGAGGCGTGCGGCGAGCAGGTCCTTCATCCCCGTCGGTGCACGGCCGAGCAATCCTGCGAGCGTGGGATCGACCGCGGAGAATTCGCCGGCGCGGCTGGCCAGATAGCGGCCGAGCGCGACGTCCGCGACCCGCGGCGGCAAGCCCCGCGCAAGCATCTTCTGGCGGAGAGCGTCGTCGCTCGTCACCACGCGCTCTATCGGGCGCCCGAGCAATTCCGAAGCGAAGCGCGCGAGATCGGCGAGATCGAGCGCGTCCGGTGCGGTGAGCGGCGGCGTCGGACCGTCGAAGCCGCCGTTCGCGAGGATCAACGCCGCGGCCTCGGCGAGATCGGCGTGCGTCGTCCACGAGACCTTGCCGTCGATGGGCGCCTCCAGTCGTCCCGTCCGGAAAGCGTCCTCCATCAGCATCATGGCGCTCGATGCGTAGAAGCCGTTGCGGAGCGACGTCCACGCGGTGCCGCAGGAGGCCAGCATCACCTCGGTCGCTGCGTGATCGTGCATCGGTCCGAACGCCGACGTTGCGCTCACGGCCATGTGGCTCGTGTAGAGGATCCGCTCAGCGCCCGCGGCACGCGCCGCATCGATCGCGGCACGATGCTGCGCGCGCGTATCCTGCCCCGTCGCGCTGCCGTTGGACGAGACGAGCAACACTTGCGATGCGCCCTCGAACGCGTGCGCGAGCGTAGCGGGCTCGGCGAAGTCGCCCTTCCGGACGCGAACCCCGAGCGCCGCGAGATCCGCGGCCTTGCCGACGTCGCGCACGCTGACGCCGACCCGATGGGCCGGCATCTTCTCGACGACCTTTCGCGCGATGGCGCTTCCGAGCTGACCACTGGCGCCGGTGACGATGATCATGGCTTTCTCCTTGGAGATTATCGTTGATAACAGCTGTTTGCTATCTGCGATATTACCGCGGATGTCAAGCCCGCATTAGCGGTGCTACGATGACGACGCGACGATGAACGCAGAAGACGAAGACCTCGAGCGGGGCGGGTTGCGCGACCGAATCCTCGATGCGACCGCCGA
>CAYSCF010000084.1:0-5002 GCA_964429305.1 uncultured Sandaracinaceae bacterium
CCAGCTCGCGTATCGCACCAAGCGCTTCTGGGACGGCAAGCAGCGCTGGGCGACGATCGGCGATGCGGGCGCGTTCCACGATCCGTTCTATTCGCCGGGCTCGGACTTCATCGGCCTCGAGAGCGACTGTCTCGTCGACATGATCACGCGCGACTACGCGGGCGAGGACATCGAAGAGCGCAGCCAGCTGATGAACGACTTCGTGCAGTTCCGCTTCGAGACGACGCTGCTGCTCTACGCCAACCTGTACGGCACGTTCGGCAGCTACGAGCTCTATCGCGAGAAGTGCTACTTCGACTGCGCGAACTACTACAACCTCTGGGTCGACTCGTGGATGAAGGACGAGCACCTCGACATGAAGGCGCTGCGCTATCACACGCGTCGCAAGAGCTACGTCATCGAGGCGATGCGCAACTTCAACCGCTTCTTCCGCAACGCGGCGGACGAGATGAAGCAGAAGAAGACGTACTGGCGCGGAAATCTCGGCAACTGGGTGCTCAACGGCGTGCAGGCGTTCGGCGTGCCGAGCGATCTCGGGATGCCGCGCTCGCACAAGGAGATGAACGATCGTACGGCGCTCATCTTCAACAAGGCGCGCGAGGGCGTGCTCGATCTCTTGAAGGACGAGAGCACCGAGCCCTACATGCATGGGCCGCGGACGTCGCCCAGCACGAGCATGGCCTCCTCCTCCGGAGAAGGTCTGATCTCGCTCGAGAGCTTCATGGGCGACACCGACGTGCGCACGCTGCAGCCGATCGCCGCAGCGGAGTGACGATCTAGGGCGTCGTCGTGCTCGTCGTCTGGGCGGGCGCGGCGCCTACGGTCGTCGCGCCGCCGCTCGTTCCATCGCCACATCCGCCGCCGTGATGACCGGCCGATGCGCCGCACTCGATGTGCGGCGCGGCGGTGCCTTGATCGGGATGCGAGCCCTGACGCGTCGTCGTCGTCGTGCTCGAGCCGGACGCGCTTCCGCCGCCGCACGCCGAGAGCACGCACACCGCGAGGAACGCCACCGTCTTCTTCGTCGTCATCGTGACGGCATCGTACCAGAGAGCGCATCCTCGATCGTGAGCAGCTCGGTGATCTGCTGCGCCGCGCTCATGCCATCGGCCGCGCAGAGCATCGCCTTGCTGCCGCTCCCCGCGAGATCGCCGCACGCGTGCACACCACGCATGCTCGTCTCGTGCGAGCGCGAATCGACCTTCAAGAGGCCTCCATCCTGCGTCAGGCCCATCATCAGCGGCAGATCGCTCGGACGCGCCGCCGGGTGATAGATCATCGCGCGACGCGGCACGATCTCTCCGCCCTCGACCTCCACGCCCACCAGCGAGCCGCCGTCGCTCACGATGCGCGTCATCTTGCGGGGCTCGATGCGAACACGCGCGACGTCCAGCTCGCGCTTCAGATCTGCGGGGATCTCGAGCGCGAAGCCGTCGGTGAAGACGACCATGTCGCGCGTCCACGCGAGGTATGCGAGCACCGTGCGTAGCCCTGCGATCTTCGGCGCGACGAAGCCCCATGGCTCGTCGCGGTGCTCGTAGCCGTGACAGTACGGGCAATCGAAGATGGCCTTGCCCCATTGATCGGCGAAGCCCTCGAGCTTCGGGAGCGAGTCGGCGATGCCGGTCGCGAGCAGCACGCGCCGCGCGCTCAGCGTGCCGCCCTTGCCCAGGTCGACCGAGAGCTCGCCACCGCGCCGCTCGATGCCCAGCACGCGCGCGTCGCGGAACGAGATCGACGAGTACGCACCCAGCTCGCTGCGGCCGCGCGCGCGCAGCTCGGTCGGCGGAAGCCCGTCGCAGCCGAGATATCCGTGCAGGTGCGTGGCCCGCGCGTTCCGAGGCGTGCCGGCGTCGCACACGATTGCGCTCTTGCACGCGAGCGAGAGCGAGAGCGCAGCCGAGAGGCCCGCCGGTCCACCACCCACGATCACCACGTCCGCACGATCGGTCGTCATCGCGCGCATGGTAGCGCTCTCAGCGGCGGTGCATGCGTCGCTCGATGCGTGCGCGCCAGCGTCGCTCGGCGCGGTTGACGCCGCGTGCCTGCTCGAGCTCCGCCACGAGCGCGAAGAGCCCGTCGATTCCGTACGTGCCGCCGCGCTCCGTCTCCGAGAGCCAGCAACGGAACGCCAAGATGGCCTTCGCGACCGAGAGGCCGATCACGTCGAAGCCGCCCCGCGCGAGCATCGCGCGCACCAAGCTCGCGTCGCACGCGTCCCACGATTGGGTCCCGTCCTGCAGCAACATGTCGTTCGCGTGAGCGATCGCGCTCGCGTCCCCTTCGAAGTACCCGGCTCGAGGCGCGGGAATGCGGCCTGCGGCGGCGTACGCATCGATGAGTGCGTAGGTGTGACGCGTGAACGGATGGAGCCCAGACCAGGGATTCCGGAGCGAGACGTTCTGCATGAAGGAGCCTCCGCTGCCCTTCTCGGGCGCGAGCGGCGGAGCGTTGCCTCGCGTACGCTCCGCGCGATGAACGCTCCGCGCTCGTACGCCCTGCTCGCGAACATCGTGCTCCTCGCCGCGATCGGCGTCGACGTGGTGCTCCCCGTGCTCTCGTACGCGCGGCCCACGTGGTGGTTCGACGTGCTGCACGTCGGGGTCACGCCCGATGCGATGGACCTCGCGCTGCTGCATCGCGCCGCCGCGCAATGGATCGCGTTCGCGGTGCTGCAGATCGTCGCGCTCGCACGGTGGCAGCGCTGGCCGGACTGGCTCCTGCTCGTCGCGGGCGCGCGCACGAGCGACTGGCTGACGGATCTGACCTACTTCGCGCTCGCGCCGGATCTCTCGGGCTCGCGCTGGATGCTCTTGTTCCCACCCGTCTTCAACATCGGGATGAGCGTGATCCTGTTCGGCGTGTGGCGACGCGCGCGCGTCAGCTGAAGACGGCGGCGATGTCCTCGGGCGAGCGCGCGCGCTCGGCCAGCAAGTCTCGAGGTACCAGACGGTGCGCCAGCAGAAGAATGCGGCGATCGCGCCGGTGATCGTCGTCACGAGCATCACGGCGAAGAACGCGGTGACGACCCACGCCAGCGTTCGGCCCGACCGATATCCCCCCATGCCGGGGAATCTATCCGAAGAGCGATGCGCCGTCGGTGGCGATCGCGAAGTGCGCGATCGGGTAGAGCGCGACGACGAGCGTGAGCCCCCATGCGAGCGCCATCCGGCCGAGCGATCGGCTCGCGACGGACCACGCCGCGTCGTGCTCGCTGACGCGCGCGCTCGCGATCGCCCCGACCCCGGCTGCGATGCCGATCGACGTCGCTGCGAAGAGCGCCGCGTAGAGCGGCCAGCCGAGGTAGCGGCCGTCCGCATCGAGCAGACAGAAGGGACACAGATGCACGGGCGACTCGTACGCGTACGGCGCGACGTAGCCGAGGATCGCCGGCGCCGATGCGAGCGCCGCGATCGCCGAGGTGATCGCGGACGCGCCCGCGAGCCGTGCCGACCGGGCGCGACGGGCGCCGAGCGCGAGCACCACGCTGACGACCGCGAACGAGGCGAAGATCGCGAACGCCGTCGTGCGCGCACCACCACCCGCGCCGAGCACGATGCCACGCGCGCCCTCGAGCCCGGTCGAGCAACACGAAGCGACCATCCGGAAGTCGAGCCCGAGCGCGTAGAGCGTGCCCGCGCCGAGGTTCGCCACGATCAGCGGCGCAACGATCAGCACCGTCACGAACTTCGCGCGTGTGAGCTCGGGCGTGCGCAGCGCGAGATCCACGCGATGGAGCGCGAGCCACGCGCTGCACGCGAGCGCGGTGACGAGCGCGAGCCCGAGCGATCGGAAGCCCCACACATCGCCCGCGAGCACACCCCATGCGCACATCGCGCCGCGCACCGATGCACGCAGTCGATCCGCGCCGAGCACCTCGACCACGAGCGCGACCAGCGTCGCCATCGACGCCACACCGAACAGCGTCGCGACGAGCTCGGCCCGTCGCTCTATCGCGAGCGCTTGTTCCGTCGTGCGGACTTCTCCGAGCGAGAGCACCCGCAGCGCCGAGCTCATCGCGACGACGGCGAGCACCGCAGCCACGAGCTCGGGCACGACGAGCGCCAAGAGCCACGGTCGAAAGAGATTCCCGAGCACGACGCTCTAGAGATGGGGCCGCGAGCGCGTGAGCGCCAGCCTACGAGTGGATCGCGTCGGCGACCTGCCAGATCGGCATGTAGAAGCCCACCCAGCAGAGCATCAGCCCGGTGAGCGCGAGCACGAACGAGAGCACCACGCCCGCGCGGCGCGCTCCGATCCCATACGCGCGCTGCCCGAGCACGAGCGCGATCGCCGGCGGCAGCGCCATGGCCGAAGGCGCGAGCTGCATCGTCACCATGCGCGTCAGCCAAGGCAGCTCCGCTCGCGTGGTGCCGAAGTCCGCGTACATGTCGCGGAAGCTCTGCGCGACGGGAGTCATCATCACGAGGCCGAACGTCGCGGCCGCAGCGACCACCACCGCGATCCAGTCGAGCGCCGTGAAGGGCTCCCGCGGAGGCGGGCGATGCAGCGTCGAAGCGTCCATGGCGATCAGAAGCGCAGCGACGCCGAGAACGCGCCGCCGCTCGCCGTCGGCGTGGCCGCGAGGCGCAGCGTCGATTCGCCCACCGCGACGCGTAGCGCCGGCTCCGGCACGCGGATCACGAGGCCGAGGATCAAGCAGAGAAACGAGAGGTCCTGCACGATGCCCGTCGTCACGTAGTAGCCCACGTCGGCGTTCTGCGCGGCGAGCACGAGCCAAGGCCCCGCGAGCGGGATGAACGCGGCGTTCACTCCGTCCGAGCCGGCGGCGAACGAGAGGCTCGCGTTCACCCACGTCGCGACGTACGCGATGGGCAAGCCGATGAGGCCCGGGATCCACAGCCCGCGGATGCTCGTGGTGCGCGGCGCGTACGTGGGGATCGTCGGCGCGACGAACGTCGCCTCCGTCGTCAGCGGCGCCACGTAGCCCGCCGGCATGTACGGAGTGCCGGTCGCCGACACGTACTGCGACTGTGCAGAC
>CAYSCF010000084.1:5102-23109 GCA_964429305.1 uncultured Sandaracinaceae bacterium
GGCGACTGTGCAGAAGGCGACTGTGCAGATGCGCTGGCAGCGGCGAGCCAGAGCGATCCGATCACGACGATCGCCACGGCGGTTCTCCCGCCGGGGGCGCGGAGGCACATCGATGCCGTACCACGCTCCATCGAAGACGATTCTATCACGGCGCGCAGGGCAGATGATCCTGCTAACACTCGCGCGTGCGCACACGTTTGGTGACATGGTCGCTCGGCCTGTTTCTCTTGTTCGCGTGCAGCGTCGAAGCGCAGACCGCGCGCTGCGAGCACTGCGGCATGCGGGTCGATCCGACGGGCGCGTTCACCGCCGGCGCGACCCTCGACGGGCGCACGCTCGCATTCGACTCGAACAAGTGTCTGCTGCGCTATCGGCTCGATCACGGCTCGATGACGGCCGCGTGGGTCACGGACTACTACACGCGCACGCATCTGGCGCTCGACGCTGCGTTCTTCGTGACGGGCTCGGACGTGATGGGACCGATGGGCGCCGACCTCGTCGCGCTCGGATCGCGCGCCGACGCGGAGCGCTTCGTGCACGACCACCACGGCGCGCCGCACGCGTTCGCCGAGATCGGCAGCGAGACGATCCGCGCCTTCTTTCCATGAGCGCGCGCGGGAGCGAGATCTCTGCCGGAGTGGTCCGCGAACGCGAGCCCGACACGATTGTGTCGGCCGCCTCCGGCGGCACTCCTGCAGAGACCCGCGTCGATCCGTGGAGTGGCGACGAAGTGATCCTCGCGCCGGGGCGTCTCTCGATCGGCGCGACGAAGCCGAGCGGGCTCCCGACGCCGAGCGCGCGCTGTCCGTTCTGTCCCGGCCACGAGGCGGATGCCGAGGAGACCGTCGCTCGGATCGGCGAGCCCTGGCAGACGCGCACGGTGGGAAACCGCTTTCCGCTCGTCGCCAGGGCGATGGAGCACGCGCGCGGCGTGCACGAGGTGATCGTCGAGGCGCGCGAGCACGACGTGGACTTGCCCGATCTCGATGCGAGCGCGCTGGTGCGCGTGCTGACCATGTACCGAGATCGCGCGCGCGCGCTCTCGAGCGTCGAAGGGACGCGCGCGGTGGTGCTCTTCCGCAACCGCGGCCGACGATCGGGCAGCTCGCAGCCGCACCCGCATGCGCAGATCGCGGCGCTCCCGTTCGTGCCACCGGAGATGCGGAAGCGCGACGCGATCGCGAGCGGCGATCCGGATCTGCTCGCACGTACGCTGGACGACGAGCAACGCGCCGGCCGGGTGGTCTTCGCGACGGAGCACTTCGTCACGTTCTGTCCGTACGCATCGAAGCGCTCGTTCGAAGTGCGAATCGCACCCGCGACAAGGATCGATCGCTTGGCGGACGTCGACGACGCGGCGCTCGGATCGCTGGCGGATCATCTCGGTCGCACGGTGCGCGGCCTGCGCGCGCACATGGGCCTGTCCGACTACAACGTGCTGATCCGCGATCCAGCGCTCGCGACGCGGGGCGCGTTCTTCTCGGCGGAGATCCTCCCGCGCACCGGCGGCGATGCCGGCTTCGAGCTCCACACGGGCGCCTCTATCTGCCTCGTCGCGCCCGAAGAGACCGCCGCCGCCCTACGGGGTCACTCCAGACCCTCGTAAGCGCCTGCTTTCA
The DNA here is from genome assembly GCA_964429305.1 of uncultured Sandaracinaceae bacterium. Classification (GTDB taxonomy): domain Bacteria; phylum Myxococcota_A; class Polyangia; order Polyangiales; family Sandaracinaceae; genus JBBSAT01. The sequence continues at coordinate 6,722 of CAYSCF010000084.1, forward strand.
CTCCGATCGGGCGGCAGGATGTGAAATCTGTCACCTGCGCGTGGATGCGCCGTATTTTCCGAGCGATCCTCGTCTTCGTGACGAATTGCACATCCTGCCGCCAGAGCCCAATCGATTCGGACGGTTGGGATGGTGTGGAGTGACCCCGAGATTTCGGGCGTGAAAAAGGGCGGCGAGCTCTCGCTCGTCGCCCTCTCTCTCACGTCAGCCGATCGGAGAGATCACATCTTCGTGCCGCAGTTCGCGCAGAACTTGCTGCCCGGCGGGTTCATCGTCGCGCAGCCCGCGCACGGCTTGGGCGTGGGCGCCATCGTCGCGCCGCACTCCGCGCAGAACTTGCCCGGCGGCACGCGCTTGCCGCACTGCGTGCAGTTCACCTGGCCGTCGTTGCCGACCTGCGGCGTCGGCACCGCCATCGTCGGCGCCGTCGCCTGCGCGCCGCCACCACCCTGCTGCGGATAGCCGCCGCCCTGCGGAGGCACGCCGCCACCGGGCGGACCACCCTGCTGGCCGTAGGGGTTCATCTGCTGCTGGTACATCTGCGCCATCGACATGCCCATGCCGAAGCCGAGGCCGCCCTGCATCATGCCGCCGCCTTCGCCGCCGCCCTTCGCGAGGCCCTGGCCCGCGCCGAGCATCGCTTCGGCCGCCGCGTACTGCATGTAGTTGCCCTGGCCGAGGTCGTCCTTGGCGCGCTTCTTCACCTTGATGTCGGCGTACTGCTTCTGCGCTTCCTGGATGCGCTTGAGCTCGTCTTCCGAGAAGTTGATCGAGAAGTCGCCGAGGCCCGTGAACTGCGCGCCGATGTCCGAGAGGTCGTCGCACTTCTGCAGGAACGTCTGGCCGAGCTCTTCCTGGTAGGCGCCGAGGTTCTGAACCTCGATCTTCTGCCGGATCACGAACACGGGCACCGTGCGCTTCACCGCGTTCATGAACTTCGTGGTGATGAAGCTCTCGACGCGATCGTTCGTGGGCGACTCGCCCGTGCCGAGGTAGTTCACGATGAACGTCTCGGGCGCCGTGATGCGCCACTGGAACGTGCCGAAGATGCGCGGGCTGACCGTGATCTCGAGCTCCGGATCCTTCATCGCCTGCAGCGGCCCGCCGAAGCGCGTGTCGCGGATCGGGCGCATCGTCACGAAGTAGAGATCCGTGATGAAGATGTTGCCGCCCGTGACCGAGTCGACGAGGTTCGAGAGGAAGGGGATGTTTCCCGTATCGAGCGTATGCCGCTGACCGACACCCGCCGTGCGCAGGACACCGACGAGCGCGCCGTCACGGAAGAACACCGCGGCCTCGTCGGCGGCGATGGTGAGCTGCGACCACTTGGGGATCGTTCGCTCGGGGTGCTTGTAGACGTAGAGGCTCTTCTGCGCGTCCGGACGCGCGATGACCATCTCCTGTACGCCGCCCCGAATGAAGTCCATCACCGACATGGAGAACCCTCCTCTGGACACGCCAGAATCGTCAACGCCGCGGATCCCTTTGCCGCGTGGAAGAAACGCAGCATACCGGCGCTGCATTTCCTACGGAAGCACCGATTCCGATCTGCCTCGTCGGGCAGGTTTCCCAGCCCAATCGCGGAACTCTTCGCACCGGCCGCTGTCGGCAAGAGCGTGAGGGCGCTCGCTTTCGTCGTCGTCTTCGTGCTCGCTGGCACCGCGCAGGCGCAGGACGCTGGAGTCGATGCGGGTCTCGATCCGCAGACGGCCGCATTCCAGCACGCGATCGACTCCGATCCGTGGACCGGCACCGGAAGCGAGGAGTCGACCGATCCGCTCGCGGGCGCCGACACGCACGCGCTCGCCGGCGTCGTCGACGATCCCGACATCGAGCAAGTCGAAGCGCCGGTGCCCATCCGGCACGGAGAGATGCTCGAGGCGATCTCGGGCGTGAGCGAGACGTCGCACGCGATCGCGATCACGCTCGAGGGCGGCCTCGCCGTCGTGACCGAGACGATGGCTCTCGGCTCGACGGCGCATCATCGCGCCGAGGTCATGCTGCGCCTGGCCGCACCGCCCGGCGCCTCGCTCGTGTCGCTCCACGTCGAGAACGCGTCGGGCGCGCGCGACGGAGTCACGACCGACCCGAGCGCGCCGCAGAGCGCGTACGACGATGCGCTGCTCGTGCGCAGCACGACGCCGAGCCCGCGACCAGTCGCGCACGCGCGCTGGGTCGAGAACGGCTGGGTCGTTCGCGCAGCGCCCGTCGGAACCGCGAGCGCGAGCGAGACCGAAGGCACACTCACGGTGACGCTCGTGTGGGCCGTCGCCATCCCGATGCACGGCGGCGTCGCGCGCCTCACGATCCCGGCACGCGGCAGCGATCCGCGTGCCGCGCGCCCATCCGTGACGCTGACGGCGATCGATCTCGTCGAGCCGACCGTCGACGGCTCGTCGTACGAGCGCGGCGCCGTCGAAGCGCGCACCGAGACGCCGCTGGTGATCACCGCGCTCGCACCGCTCTCGCGCGGGCCGCGCGCGGACGCATCGATCGTTCCCTGCGGCATGCAGCGCTGCACCGTGCTGCATGCGGCCGGCGGGCGACCGCAGATCGCGAGCACGCCGATCACCATCGCCATCGACGCGTCACCGTCGACGACGATCGGTGCCCGCGGGCGCATCGCCGACACCGTGCGCGTCCTGAGCGCGCTCCTGCCGAGCACGACGCACGTGCGCTGGATCGCGTTCGCCGCACGCGCCGAAGAGCTCGGCAGCGGCGTGCCGTCGGATCTCGACATGACGCGCGTGCGCGGCGCGGTGGATCTGCCGCTCGGATCGGCGACGCGCTTCTCGGCGCTGTGGAGCGCGATCCAGAGCGACGCTCGTGCGGGCGATCGCGTGCTGATCGTCGGCGACGGAGGCCTCACGAGCGGCGTGCTCGAGACGGCCGCGCTGGAAGCGGCACGCGCGCGCGGTGTGGTGCTCGGAACGATCGACGTGGCCGACCGCGCGCCGATGGCGATGCTCGCGGACGCGATCACCGCGAGCGGCGGAGTCACGATCGAGGCCGGCGCGGCGGCCGATCGCGCGGCGGCGGGTCACGGCGACGATCTACTGACCGAGCTCGTGTCGGCGGCGATCGTGAGCCCCGTCGGACGGCTCGACGCGCACGTCGACGGGCGCAGCGTCGCGCTCGGAACGTTGAGAGCGGGCGAGAGCGCGTTCTTCGTCGGCCCGGGCGCGCGCGCCGATGTCGCGCTGGGCGATGCGCGCAACGCAGCGCGACCGGCCGACCCCGCGCACGCCGCGATCCTGTCGGCGATCGCGTCGCATCGGCTCGCGCTGATCGCGGTCGACCCGGCCGATCTCGATGCGAGCGCGGGCGCATGCAACGCCGACGGCTCGCCGCGCGCGCGGACGACGGCGCGCGTGAGCAGCATCGTGGGCCACGGACTACGGATCGCGCCCGCCCATCGCCGCAGCTGCACATCGACGACGACGACGACCACGACCACGCCCCCGCGCACCGCGAGCTTGCCCGCGCGCGTCCTGCGCGATCAGCTGCGGCGCCGCGTGATCCCGCCGGCCCGCCAGTGCTTCCGCGACGACCGCGGTGGCCGCACGCGGCTGCACCGCGAGATCAGCTTCGATCTCGTGCTCGCGGATCGCGAGATCGTCGATGCACGCGTGGTCGGCGACATTCCCGACACACTGCGCACCTGTCTGCTGGGCGCTTTCGACGGCGTCGAGGTTCCGGCGTTCGATGGAACGCTCGCAGTGCGCTGGCCGATTCACACGGAAGCGATTCCTCCGCCGCCGGTGATCGAGCTCGCGCCCGACGTCGCGCGCGAGATCCGCGAGATCGCGGGCGATGCTCCGATTCCCACGAGCCCCGACGGCGCTCCGTAGGCTTTCGAATGACGGCGCGCGCCCGCGCGTCCAAGATGGCGCCATGAACATGCGCCCGCTCGCGATCACCGCGCTGCTTTCTTCTCTCGCCTCCACCGCCGCCGCGCAGCACACGACCGAGGTCGCGCAGGTGCAGACGCTCTCGACCTGCATCGCCGCTCAGCAGACGCAGCTCGCGCGCGTCACGCGGCTGATGGAAGAAGCGCGCACGCGCACCAGCTCGAGCGATGCGACGGTGAGACACGATGCGGAGCTGAGCATCGACACGCTGCTGCAGCGCGCCGCCGAGGCTCGCGATGCGATCCGCGCGTGCGTCGCCGCTGCCGACTTCGAGCCGCCTTCGGGCGAGACGGTCGAGCACACGACGACGCCGGACAGCGCAGCCGATCACGTCGCGCAGCACGGCGGATCCATCCACGAGGTCGAGGCGAACGCGGCGGTCACGCGTCACGTGCGCATCGTGCGCGGCGAGCGCGTCGACGGCTCGGGCTCGGCGAGCGACTCGGACATCCGTGCCGCCGTCCACGGCGCCGGCGGCGCGATCAGTGTCTGCTACGACGGCTACGTCGATCGCGCCTCGAGCCGCTCGGGCACGGTGCACGTCTCGTTCACGGTCAACGACGGCGGGGGCATCACAGCCGCGACGGTCGAGCGCGGCGGCTTCGACACGGCGCTACGCCAGTGCGTCCAGCACGCGATCTCCACGGTCCACGTGTCCGATGCGCACGGGCGCAGCGTCTACGCGTACGAGATCGCGCTCGGCGAATAGCGATCTAGGGAGAGACGCTACTTGGCGCGGTAGACGATCATCCCGTGCGTCAGATCGTACGGGCTGAGCGCTACGGTCACACGGTCGCCCAAGATCACGCGGATGCGGTACTTGCGCATGCGGCCGCAGAGCTGCGCGCGCACGATGGCGCCCGCGTCCGTCTTCACCTCGAACTGGCCGCCCGCGAACACGTTCGTGATCACGCCATCGAGGCGTACGTGGTCGTCGCGCTCGCTATCGGCGTCGTCGCCGTACTCGTCTCGGTTCCTGTTCCGTCTTGCCACGCGAGAAAGCTCCTTCGCCGCGATCGGCGGGGCCTGGCTATAGTGCGGCGCGCTCCAAACGGCAACGCCGGCCTACTGGGCAGGGGCTGTTTTTCCCAGAGCCGCCACGATTCCGCGCGGATCGTTCGTGATGAGGGCGTCGATTCCGGCCTTGGCGAGGCTCCGTGCCTCGTCGGGGTCGTCCACGGTCCAGGCCCCGACGAAGCATCCGCGCGCGTGCCAGTGGGCGATCCGCGGCTCGGTCGCGAGCTTTCGCTGAGGGTGCATCCCGTCCGGCCGGAACACGCGCGCGAGCGCCCGCGCCCGCAGCCAGCCGGTGTTCTCGGCGTCGAAGAGAAACGCGACCGGCACCTTCGCGCCGGCGAGCCGGATGGCGGCGAGCATCTCGGGCCGGAAGCTGGAGACGAGGATCCCCTCGCGATCCCCGGCCGATCGGCGAGAGAGAACGCGCGACACCGCCCGAGAGAGGCGGAGCCGGTCCGGCACGTCGCCCTTCACTTCCACGTTGAGCAGCGCGCCGCGGCCTCGCACCAGATCGATCACCGCATCGAGCGTCGGCACGCGCTCGCCGCCGCCGAGATCGATCTCGGACAAACGCGCGAGGCTCGCCGATGCGACGACCGTCGGATCCTTCGCGACGCGCTCGAGCGTCGGATCGTGCGAGACGACGACCGCTCCGTCGGCCGCGTCCCGCACGTCGAGCTCGACGCCGTCGGCGCCCTCGTCGAGCGCGAGCGCGAAGCTGCGCATCGTGTTCTCCACTGCGCGCGCGCTCGCGCCTCGATGCCCGAAGATGAAAGGCCGCTCCGCTCGCCGATGCATGCTTGGGCGCAGAATAGCCGCTATGTTCCCGGCGGCATGTGGGATCAGGACGCCACGGCGCGCTTGGCGCGCGGCGAGCGCCTTCGCAACGAGGGTCGCTACGAAGAGGCGATCGTCGTCTACGTCGAGGCGATCCAGCGCCATCCCGCGCTCGCGCCGTATCGCTTCGTCGTCGGTGAGCTCAGCTTCGAGCTGCAGCGCTATGCGGAGGCCGCCAACGTGTTCGCCGAGATCGTGAAGGTCGAGCCGCACCACGCGCAGGCCTGGGCCGGTCTCGGACGCGCGGCGCATCTGCTCGGCGAGGACGGCCACGCGATCGCCTCGCTCGAGCAGGCCATTCTCCTCGCGCCCGAGTGGGCCGAGCCGCTCTACGAAGCGGCGCTCATCTATGCCGATCGCGGCGAGCACGCGCAGGCCGAGGATCGCCTGCGTCGCGCGCTCGGTCGTGACCCGAAGCTCGTGAGCGCGGCCGAAGAAGAAGGTCTGCTCGTACGGTATCCGACCGCGCGGCCCGCATGACCCGCGTAGTCGAGATCGCGTTCGACGTCGTCTGTCCCTACGCATACCTCGCTTCCACACAGATCGAAGCGATCGCGCAGCGCACGGGCGCGGCGATCGTCTGGGAGCCGATCCTGCTCGGCGGCGTGTTCCGCGCGATCGGACAGGTCGACGATCCGAACGCCACCATGAGCGCAGCGAAGCGCGCGCACACCGAGCGCGATCTGCGTCGCTGGGCCGAGCACTTCGGCGTGGCCCTCTCGAGGCGGGCCGATCATCCGCGACGCAGCGTGCTCGCGATGCGCGCGATCTGCGCGACGGCCGAGAGCGATCGGCCGAAGGCGATCCACGCGCTCTTCGCCGCCTACCACGCACGCGGTGAGGACATCGCCGATCCGGTCGTCGTGCAGAGAGCGCTCGATGCGAGCGCGCTCGATGGTGCGGCGCTCGTCGCGCGGACGGACGACGCCACGATCAAGGACGATCTGCGCGCTCGCACTGCTCGCGCGGTCGAGCGCGGCGTGTTCGGCGTGCCCGCGATGTTCGTGGAAGGTGAGCTCTACTGGGGCCAGGACCGCCTCGACTGGGTCGAGGACGCGCTCCGTAGAGCCTAGGGCGGAAGCGGGCAGGTCTGACCGGCCGCGAGCGCGAGACAGTGATCGAGCGCTCCTTGCGGCACGCCGCCGCCGTTCGGACAGCAGCTCTCTCCGGGCGCGCACTCGCTCGCGTCGTGGCAGAGGTGGTAGCCCGAGCACGTGGCGCTGCACGAGCTCCCCGTCGCCGTGCTGCAGCAGAGCGCTCCGGGGCAGTCTTCGGTTCCGTCACACGCGAGAGCGGCTCCCGAGCACGTCGCCGCCGAGCTCTCGCACGTGATCGCCGCTGCGCCGCCGCAGCACACCTGACCCGCCGCACATTGGTCTGCAGGAACGCCGAGGCAGTGCACGCCGTTGGCGCTGCCCGCCGCGTCGAGCGGGCGTGACGTGTCGAGCGCGCTCGCCGCATCGCTCGAAGATGCGGCGTCTTCCGGCGCCGTGGCGGTGCCGCAACCGAGGGCGAGCGCGATCAGAGATCCGATGCGAAGCGCGTTCATCGGCCGATCGGACCACGTCACGGCTTCCGCGGCAAACGGCCCGCGTCAGCGATCGTTCCAGTGACGGCCCATGTCGCGGTGCATCGCGGCGAGCTCGCGCGCAGTCATCATCTCGGCCACGTGCGCGGCCGTCAGCGTCGACTCCTCGATCGCGAAGTGCGGCAGCGAGAGGTATTGCAGCTCGCCGCCGAGCCGCAGGAGCGAAGCGCGCCACGCCTTCGTCGAGAGCACATCGCGCCGGTGCGCGCGCGAGGCGTCGCGCATCTCGAGGCAGAGCCGGTGGATGTCGACGTGCTCGGCGTCGCGCGCATCGAGGAACGCCACGTCGAACGAGCGCAGCCGACCGGCCGCGCGGAACGCGGGGAAGATGAACGCGGCCTCGGCGTGATGATGGTTCTCGAGCTCGCTGCAGAAGCTCGCGATGGCGCGATCGGTCCCCGTCGTCTCGCTCGCTTCGATCCGAGACAGGATCGCCGAGAGACGACCGCGTAGATCGGCGTGCACGTGCACGAGCCCGCGATGGAACGCCTCGAACGGCGTCTCCTTCACGACAGGTCCCCGCCAGGGACGCTGACATCGGGCGAGCAGGCGAGTCCGGAGACGGCTGGCGCATTCATGCCGAGAAACATGCCGCGCTCGCGTCGTTCACAGAAATGATGAGATATGATTGGTGATATGCGTGAGGTGAATCTCGCGGCGCTCGACCTGAATCTGCTGCTCGTCGTCGCGACGGTGCTCGAAGAGCGCAGCGCCACCCGTGCGGCGGCGCGGCTGCACGTCGGTCAGTCGGCGGTGAGCAACGCGCTCAAGCGCGCCCGCGACGTCTTCGACGACCCGCTCGTCGTCCGCGAGCCGCACGGCCTCTCGCCCACGCCCTTCGGCACCTCGCTCGTCGCGCCGCTGCGCGCATGGCTCGAGGAAGCGCGACGCCTCGTCACCAAGTCACCAGGCTTCGATCCGAAGACCACGACGCGCACCTTCGCGATCGCGTGCGCCGATGCGCTGACGGTGACGCTCGTCCCGTCGCTGCTGCATCTGCTCGCCGCGCGCGCGCCGCACGCATCGCTTCGCGTGGTGACGCTCGATCGGATGATCGCGGGCGATGGCCTCGTGCGCGGCGAGATCGATCTGCTCGTCGGGATGCCGCCCGTGGTGCCACCCGGCCACGCAGCGGAGAACGTCTATCGCGATCCGATGTGCTGCGTCGTGCGGCGGGGCACGCCGAAGCTGACGCTGGATCGGTTCGCCGCCATGCCGCACGTCGAGCTCGCGCTCTTCGGAGACACCGACGACGTGATCGATCGCGCGCTCGCGCGACGCGGCAGGAGCCGTCGCGTCGTCGCCGCGCTGCCGCACTTCGCGGCGATCCCGTTCGCGGTCGTCGAGACGCATGGTGTCGCGACGCTGGCGCGCCGCGTCGCCGAGACGCTGATCGCCCACCTGCCGCTCGCGCTCGTTCGGCCGCCGCTCCCGCTCGACCCGCTGGCGATTCGCCAGGTCTGGCACCGCCGCACCGAGCACGACGAGGCCGTCCTCTTCCTGCGCCGCGCGGTGCTGGAGGCAGGCACGTTGAAAGCGCGACCGACTCGGGCGTAGCCTGGTCCGTCATGACGTACGCACGCCTCGCCCTCGCCGCCGCCTTGGCCCTGCCCTCGATCGCCGGCTGTGCGAACGTCGATCCCAGCGAGATCGCCGCGAGCGAGCAGGCGCTGACCGTCTGTCACACGACGGTCGTCGAAGGGCTCGACGTCGCGTCGTTCCAGGGAACGATCAACTGGAGCCAGGTGCACGCATCCGGTCGCGAGTTCGCGATCGCGCGCATCGGCGACGGCACGTACTCGGATCCGACGTTCCACACGAACTACCAAGGCATCCACGACGCGGGGATGATCCGCGGCGCCTATCTCTTCTGGCGTCCGAGCGTCGGCGCCGCGACGCAGGCCGCAGCGATCGCCAGCGCGGTCGGCACGCTCGCCGCGGGCGATCTTCCGGTCACCATCGACGTCGAGTGCATGTGCCCGTTCCACTCGGGCGGCGGCTGCGCGGTCGGCTCGTACTCGGACTGCGTGAGCACCGGGACCGCGGACGCGAACCTCAGCCAGCTGATCTCGATGGTCGCGGCGTCCACCGGCCGCATGCCGATGATCTACACGGGCGCATGGTTCTGGGACGGCGGCACGTACCTGAACGGCACCGCTTCGTACCCGGGCGCACCGCTCTGGGTCTCGGGCTACACGTCGGGCTGCGTCACGGTACCGAGCGGCTGGACCGACTGGCAGTTCTGGCAGTACTCGGACGGCTCGTGCTCGGGCTGCGTCACGACACCGGTCCCCGGCATCAGCGGCAGCGGCGTCGATCGCGATCGCTGGAACGGTGATCTCGCCTCGCTCCAAGCGTTCACGGGCGGCGGCCACCCGATCTACGGCGGGCACTACGTGATGCAGTCGTTCCCGCTCTCGAGCGCGGGCACGCTGCAGATCCCACAGGGCGGCGATGTCGCGGCGTACATCGAGATGCGCAACAGCGGCACGGCCGATTGGGATCACAACACGCTGCTCGGCACGACCGTGGACCGCGATCGGGCCGACATGTTCGTCGCGCCCGACTGGGTCTCGCCGAACCGGCTCGCGCGCGTTCCCGCAGGCATGACGATCGCGCCCGGCGCGAGCTATCGCTTCATGTGGACGTTCCACGTCCCGGCCGGCACGCCGCCCGGCATGTACGACGAGCACTTCGGGCTCGTGGAAGAAGGCGTCGCGTGGTTCGGAGACGCAGGCCAGGGCGGGCCGAGCGACTCGACCATCGAGGTCATCATCGAGGTCACCGAAGGGCCCGATTCGGGCACGCCGCCGGTGGATGCGGCGGTCGTCACGAACGACACGGGCCCGATCGCCACGCACGATGCGGGCAGCACCACGACGGGCGACGCGAGCCACCCGACGAGCGATGCGGCCGCGCCCGGAACCGACGGCGGCACGGGAACGCCCCGAATGATCAGCGGCGGCTGCGGCTGTCACGCGTCCTCGCGATCGAGCGGCGGCGCATGGGCGCTCGGGCTGCTCGCGATGGTGATCGTGGCGCGCAAGAGACGCATGCGCGCCTGACCTCGATGGGACGCTGGGACGTCGAGGTGCTGGGGCTCGATCGAGGCAAGACGAGCTCCTCGATCGCCGGGGACATCGCGCGCAAGCTCGGTGCCGATGTCGCGCACGTCGAGCGCATCCTCGCGCACGTGCCCGCGACGCTCGTGGCCGATCTCGACGAGGACGCGGCGAAGCAGCTCGTCGTGGAGCTGCGTGCCATCGGCGTGCGCGTGAAACCGCGACCGGCGGCGATCGAGCCCGCGCGTGTGGCCGACGAGCGTGCGACCGGGCCGACGCTCGCGCTGCCGACCGTCGAGCCTCGTGTCGCCGAGAGCCGCGCGGGCTCGCCGCTCGAGCATCTCTCGACGGGAGCGCTCGCGAAGCCGAGCGGGCTCGAGCTCGAGGACGTCGCACCGCGCGTGCGCGCGTCGGCACCTGCGCCCGCGATCGTCTCTGCGCCGGTCGTGCTCGACCACGACGACGACCACGAGGCATCGCCGCGCGTGTTCTGGAGCGCGCTTCCTTCGGCGTTCCTCGTGCCGCTGCGCGCGCCCGTGCTGCCCGGGCTCATCGCCGCGCCGATCTTCATGGCTCTCGCGGTGCTCTTCACGGTGCTCGGCACGTTCACGGCGATCGTCGGCACGCTCGTGCTCGCCGCCGCGTTCGTTGGCACGACGCTCCAGGTCTCGCATCGCTGCCTCTGGGCCACCGCGGTCGGCGAGCGTATGCCGGCATCGCTGCCGAGCGGCTTCATGGCCGAGTACGCGTTCCCGGGCCTCGGCATCGTGGTGATGCAAGCCATGATCGGCGGCGTCGTCGGCTGGGCCGGCATGCGCGCGCTCTCGTACGGTGTCCCGATGATCGCCATCCAGCTGGCGATGGTGCTCTACGCGCTCTACGCGGTGATCGGGTTCGCGCTCGCAGCAGCCAGCCGCTCGCCGCTCGCGTTCCTCGACGTCGTCCGCATCGTGCGCATCCTCGTGAGCGCACCGGCCGAAGTGATCGTCATCTCCATCGTGGGCGCGATCGTGCAAGGCGGGGCGGTCGCGATCGCCGTCGGTCAGTTCGCGGCGGCCGCCGAGATGGGCGGGATCGGTCTCGCGCTCCTCGCCGCATTGGGCTCGACGCTGGTCGTGTCCTTCGCGGCGAGCTACGGAACCGCGGTGACGGCGACGATGATGGGCATGTTGTTCTGGGCGCGGCCGGCGGTCGCAGGCTGATGGCGAACGACTTGCTCCGAGGGCGCGTGCACGTCGCGCGCAGTGGCTTCTTCGAAGTGGAGACCGAGCGTGGCCGCATGACGGCGAAGCTGCGCGGCCGGCTCAAGCGCGAGAAGTGGGAGAACGATCTGGTCGTCGTCGGCGACGAGGTGATGGTCTCGCCCAACGATCGCGGCGAGGCGTCGATCGAGGAGGTGCTGCCGCGGCGCACGCGGCTCTCGCGTCGGCATCCGCTCTCGCGCGGGCGCGAGCGCGAGGACGTCATCGCGGCGAACGTCGACGTGGTGCTGGTCGCGGTGAGCGCGAGCAAGCCTCCGCTGCGGCCGCGCTTCGTCGATCGCTTCCTCGCGATCGCCGAGTGGAACCGCATCGACAGCGCGCTCGTGGTCACGAAGTTCGACGAGGCCGACGACCCGGATGCGATCCTGTCGCTCTGCGAGAGCTATCGCGCGATCGGTCACGACGCGTGGACCACGAGCGCGCGCACGGGTGAAGGCATCGACCGGCTCGCTGCGATCTTCGAGGGCCGGACCGCGGTGCTCGTCGGACCGAGCGGCGCCGGCAAGTCGAGCCTGGTGAACGCGCTCGATCCGGTGCTCGCGCTCGACGTGGGTGAGATCGGCGATCAGGGAAAAGGCAGACACACGACGCGCGCGGCGGTGCTGCACCCCGTGCGCGGCGGATTCCTCGTCGACACGCCGGGGATTCGCGAGCTCGCCTCGTTCGCCATCCCGCCACGCGAGCTCGGGAGCTGCTTCAAGGACATCGCTCGCCTGGCGGAAGGGTGCGCATTCCGCGACTGTCTCCACGTGGCCGAGCCGAGCTGTGCAGTGCGGGATGCGGCTGATCGAGGGGAGCTCGCGGCGACGCGCTACGAGACGTATCTCTCGCTCCTGCGGGGGGAGCCCGAATAGGTCGAATTTCGATTCGTCCTCGTTTTCGTCTTTGCTTCGGCTCGTTTTCGGGCTGCGAGGCGTGTGATAGGGTCGCCGCGTCATGCCCTCGAACATCGAGAAGCGGTGCGTGGAGAAGGGCCTCCGGATGACGGAGCAGCGTCGCGTCATCGCGCGCGTCCTCTCGGATGCCCACGACCATCCGGACGTCGAGACCGTGTACGAGCGCGCGTCCGCGATCGACAAGCGCATCGGCCTCGCGACGGTGTACCGCACGCTGCGTCTGTTCGAAGAGGCGAGCATCCTCGAGCGTCACGACTTCGGCGACGGGCGCGCGCGTTACGAAGAGGCGCCGGACGAGCACCACGATCATCTCATCGACGTGCAGTCGGGTCGCGTGATCGAGTTCAAGAACGAGGCGATCGAGGCGCTGCAGGCCAAGGTCGCCGAAGAGCTCGGCTATCGTCTCGTCGATCATCGCCTCGAGCTCTACGGGGTTCCTCTCGGCTCCGAAGACGCTGCGCCCAAGCGCAAGCCCTGAACGTCGCCCGTGCTCCAGCTTCGATGGACGAGCGCGAGCCTGGCGGATCCCGCGGGCACGCTGAAGGCGCTCACCGACGCGATCCTCTCGCGCGGGGCCGAGCTCGTGGGCGACACCGAGCGCTCCGATACGCACGCGCTCATCGCGCTACATCCGGCGGCGGCACCGCTCGGCCTGGCGATCGAAGGCGATCGTCTCGTCGTCGAGGCCGACACCGGCACGGCCGGGCCCGGCTATCACGAGCAAGTCCGTGCGCTCGTGGAAGCAGGCGCAGCGGACGCATCGATCGTGTGGGCCGAGCTCGACCCGATCGAAGATCGTGCGGCGCTCGAAGCGCATCTCGATCGGTGGCTCGCGCAGACCGCGAGCGAGATCCTCGAGGTCGCCGCGCGCGGCGCGACGGGGTTCTCGATCTTGTTGCCGCAGGGCATCGAGTACGCGCACTCCGGCATGCTCGCGACGCCGCTCGGCCCGCGTGATCGCAGCTGGCTGGAGCGTGTCCGCAAGGATCCGCGCGTCGGGCGCGACGTGTTCTCGTGGTGGGAGTCGGGTCTCGGCGCCAGCTACTTCGCAGGGGTCGCGCGCACGCTCGCGTGGAGCGAAGCGCGATGGCGCGCGCCGCTCGACGATCGCGAGCGGTCCGTGCTCGATCGGATCGTCACGGCGATCGAGCGGGCGCATGGGCTCGATCCAGCGATGGAGCTGCCCTGGGTGGAGGCGGCCGAGATCTACGAGCTGCTCGGCGAAGAGTCGCTGCGTGCGACGCGCGCTGGCGTCCTGGCAGAGGCGGCGCGCAAGCGAGGGATCAAGAGCACGATCGGATACCGACGCGGAGCGGTGCGCGTCTCGCTCTCGGGTGGCTGGTCGCTGGTCGTGCCGGGCGAGCTCGCGGAACGCTGGGAGGAGCACGGCACGTGGGTCGGCTGGGATCGCTCGCGCACGATCTGGATGAGCTCGATGACGGCCGAGGACGCGGAGGACACCGCCGAGGTGCTCGCGGGACTGCCGGAGCTCCCGGGCGACGGAGAGCTGCTCCGCATGGAGCGCGGGCCCATCGTGGGCAACGCACGCTTCGCGATGGGTGAAGAAGACGGCAAGCCGATCGCCGTGATGAGGGCACAGGCCGCGTGCGGCAAGCACGTCGCGCTCGGGACGATCATCCTGCCCGAAGACGCGGATCGGGCTTGGGCGCTGGAGACGTGGGGGACGCTCGATCGGGACGACTGAGCGTTTTCGGCGCGGCGGTCCGAAGCGGTCGAGGCATCGATGTCTGCGAGCGACGGTTGCTGATAGGCAAGGGGCGTTTCGCGCGGCGCGGATCGCGACGCGGGCAATCGATCGAGAGCACCGTACGTCTAGATGACCGGAAACCGCAGCTCGAACGTCGTCCCCGACTGCCCCTCGACGTGGCTCGTCGTCACTTCGATCGTTCCGCGATGCGCCTGCACGATCTTGCGCACGATGGACAGGCCGAGCCCCGTGCCGCGGCCTTCGCCCTTCGTGCTGAAGAACGGCTCGAAGATCCGTGGCAGGTACTCCGGCGCGATCCCCGGACCGTTGTCGCGGATGCGAACCACGACCTCGTCTTCACCTCGTGCCGAGCTCGCGCGATGCGCCTCGATGTGCACCTTGCCGTGCCCCTGGCCGGCGAGAGCCTGCGAGGCGTTCGAGACGAGGTTCACGAACACCTGATGCAGCTGACCGCGCACGCCCGAGATCGGCGCGAGGTCCGCGTCGAAGTCGGTCGTGAGCACGACGCCACTCTCGTGCAGCACGTGCTCGCAGAAGCGCGCACCTTCGAGAGCGACCTCGCGGATCGAGAGCGCGGTCTCTTCTTCGTTCGACGGGCGCGCGTACGTGACGAGGTCGCGCGTGAAGCGCGTCATGCGCGTCGCGCCCTCGACGATGCGCCGCAGCTTCTCGACGTCCGCCGGCTCCGCGTTCGAGCGCATCGCCTTGCTGTGCAGGTACTCGCCGTAGACCGTGATGCTCGTGAGCGGGTTGTTGAGCTCGTGCACGATGCCGGCCGCGAGCTGTCCGAGCGTCGCGAGCTTGTCCGTGTGCAGGATCTGCTCTTCGAGGTGGTGCACCTCGGTGAGATCGCGACCGATGACGACCACCGCGTTGGCATCGCCGTCGGCGTCGTAGATCGGCGCGACGTTCCAGCTGACGCGCGCCGCATCGTTTCCCGTGCGCAAGACGTCGAGCTCGAGCGCGCTCGTCGCACGCCCCGAGAACGCCTGGGCCAGTGCCGGCAGCGCCCGCTCTTGGTCGGCTTCCGGCATCATCAGCGCGAAGTCCTTGCCCAGCACTTCGGCGCGCGGGGCACCGAGCAGCAAGAGCGCCGCGCGATTCGCAGAGCGAACGATGCGCGTGCGATCCAGCACGAAGATCGGCGCGCTCGCGTGCTCCAGCGTCTGCGCGAGGTAGTCGCGGAAGAACATCGCGGCCCGAGCCAGCCGAGCGTTGCGGAGGCTCGCGCCGAGCAGCGAGGCGAGCGTCGCGACGAGCGTCGTGCCCTCTCCGAGCGCGCCGTCCTGCGCTTGCTCGATCGACACGATCCCGAACAGGGCGCCCGACTCGACGAGCGGAACGTCGAGCGATGGAATGGCCGGCTGATCGTCGTCGTCGATCGCGAAGTACGCGCCGGGCGCAGCCACCAGCGTCGTGGACGCCGCCGCCGCAGCTTCTTCCGAGACGCCGAACGTCACCGCAGAGCGTTGCGAGAGCTCGAGCACGTCGCGTCGCGCCGCGAGCAGCCTGCCGTTCGCGTACGCGTAGCCGAGCACGCCGCCCTTGCCGGACGGATCGGCCTCGATGAGGCGCACGAGCACGAGCGCATCCGGACAGACGACCGCGACCGCATCGACGAACGAGCGCACGAGCGACTCCTCGGAGGCGCCCCCATGCTCGGCCTGCGAGAGCGACGAGAGCGCCCAGAGCGCCCGATCGAGCGCGAGCGTCGAAGGCTTGGCCCCCGGCCGCGTGAAGCGCGGTGGCTCGATCGACGGGCGCGAGCCAGGCGGCGGCTCGATCGAAGCGCGCGAAGGCGCGGGCCACACGTCGCCGTGCGCGGCGGGCGCATGCGGCGGCAGGCTCTCGAACGCGCCCGTCGTCGGCTCGCCGCGCGTGGGCTCTTCCATCTTCGCCGTCTTGTCGCTCGCGGCCTTCATCAGCTCTTCTGCGCGGCTGGAGGGATCGACGCGCCCGGCGTCGACGGGACCTTCTCTTCGGCGGCCGCGCGATCGAGATCGAGGATCTTCTGCGCGCCGACGTAGCTCTTCGTCTCGTACTTCGTGATCTTGCCGATCTTGCGGACGATGTCCGCCATGCGCTC
>CAYSCF010000085.1:0-5409 GCA_964429305.1 uncultured Sandaracinaceae bacterium
CTCGGCGGCCGGCACGATCGTGAACGGGAAGAAGGTCAACAAGTGCAACCTGCAGAACGGGGACGAGATCGTCCTCGGCGGGGCACGCGTGACCGTGGAGATCCACGCGGCGAGCGCGGCGGCTGAAGAGCCTGCGGCGGTAGCCGCTGCACCCGCGGCGCCCGAGCCCGTGAAGCCGCCGCCGGCACCTGCGGCGAATCCGTTCGCGGCCGGCGCAGCGCTGCCGATGGGCGCAGTGGGTGGCGGTCTGGCCAATCCGTTCGCGGCGCCGGCGAATCCGTTCTCGGCGCCCGCGGCGGCGGTCCCCTCGTACGACGGCGGCGGTCACGGTGGTGGCCACGGTCACGGCGACGAAGACGAGGATCCGAACAACATCCAGTACGGCATCGCCGCGAGCGGACCGCCGGTCAATCCGGCGGACGTCGAGACCGCGGCCTCCGCGGCCGAAGTCATGGTGATGTGGGGCGACGTCAGCATCCTGCACGTCGCGCATCTCTCGCCGCCGCGCAGCTTCTACATCGGTGAGCCGTCGGGAAAGAACAGCCCGGACTACCTCGTCGATGGCGCCGCCATCGGTTCCGATCGGCTCCCGATCGTCGTCGAGTCGGGCGGCAACGTCGGCGTGATCATCCCGGCCGGGGCGGAGGGTGAGGTCAGCGTCGGCGAGCAGACGCTCACGTTCGACGAGCTCAAGGCGCAGGGCAAGCTCTCCGCCGCCTCCGAGCCGGCGGGCGCGCAGCAGTACATCCTGCCGCAAGGCGCGACCGCGCGCGTTCGCTACAAGGGCTTCACCTTCGTGACGAAGGCGACGTCCGCGGGCCGCAAGGTCGGCGGCGCCGGCGACAACGACTGGACCGCACAGATCTGGACGGGCGTCTCGCTCGCCGTTCACGCCGCGTTCCTCCTGATGTTCTACTTCCTGCCGCCGCGTCCGGCCTCGCTCTCGCTCGATCTGCTGAACGCCGACTCGCGTCTCGTGCAGTACCTGATGGAGCCGCCCGAGACCGTCGAGGAAGAGACGCCCGAGTGGCTGCAGGAGCAGCAGCAGGAAGACGATCAGGAAGGCGGCACCGGCAAGCGTCACAAGGACGACGAAGGTGCGATGGGCGAGGAGTCCCACGAGAAGACCACGAACCGCTACGGCATCGAGGGTCCCGAGGACAACACCGACCCGCACATGGCGCGCGAGCAGGCACGTGAAGATGCCCGTCAGGCCGCCTCGCAGATGGGCGCCTTGCTCCAGATGGCCGGCGCGTGGAACTCGCCGACATCTCCCTACGGTCAGGAGTCCGCGCTCGGTGCGGATCCGATGAGCGCGCTCGGCGCCCTCATGGGCGATCAGATCGGCGGCAACTTCGGCTTCGGCGGCCTCGGCCTCCGTGGCACGGGTCGCGGCGGTGGTGGCACCGGCGAGGGCACGATCGGTCTCGGCAACCTCGGCACGATCGGTCACGGCGCAGGAACCGGATCGGGCTCCGGCTACGGCTCGGGCGCTGGCGGCTTCCACGGTCGTGGGTCGGCTGTCCCGCACATCCGCACGGGTGAGGCCGACGTTCGCGGCTCGCTCTCGCGCGAAGTCATTCGCCGCGTCATCCGCCGCCACATCAACGAGGTGCGCTTCTGCTACGAGCAAGAGCTCGCGCAGCGCCCCGACCTCGCGGGCCGTGTCACGGTCAGCTTCATCATCTCGGCGACGGGCGCGGTCCAGACCGCGAGCGTCATGAACACCACGCTCAACAACGCGCGCGTCGAAGGCTGCGTCGTCCAGGCGGTTCGTCGCTGGACGTTCCCGGCCCCGGACGGCGGCGGCGTCGTCGGCGTCAACTATCCCTTCGTGCTCGACTCCACGGGCGGCGACGACGGCGGGTGACTCTGTTTGCGGCGGCACGCAGGCGTGCCGCTGTGGGGCCCTTCGGGCTCCCACGCCCCGTACGACCTAGCTCGTCCGTTGCGTGAATCGTTGATCGAGAAGGGCGCGGCGACCGAGAGGTCCCCGCGCCCCTCGTCTTTTCCGCTCGTCTTTCCAGCTCCGAGCTCGTCTTTCGACGCGGCCAATTCTTCTAGTTCTTTTCTTTCGGTTTGCCGTTGAGACGGAAGACCGATCGCGACTAGTATCGCCGCGCGTCCGCGGAGGAAACACGTGTCTATGAAGAGGCTCCAGGCCCTCGCTTGTGGGGCGTTCCTAATGGTTTGGCTCAGCGGCGGACAGTGCTCACGCGAGCGCGTCGAGTCGCTGAACGAGATGAACGCTGGTGTCGTTCTGGCTGCGCAGAAGAACTATCTCGACGCGGTCGAGAAGCTCCAGCACGCAGCCGCGATCGATCCGACCAACGATCAAGCGTATTGGAATCTCGCCATCGTCCACATGGAGATGCAGCGGTTCGATGCGGCTCGCGATGATCTGAATCGCGCGATTCAGATCAACCCGCAGATCGCCGGTTACCACGAGAAGCTCGGCACGGTGCTCATGGAGCTCGAGCAGTGGGATCAAGCGCAGGCCGCGTTCGAGGACGCGATCCACATCGATCCGAACTTGTTCAAGGCCTACTACAAGCTCGGCCAGATCAACGAGCGGCAGGACGACGCGCAGAGCGCGCTCCAGCACTACACCGATGCGATCAACCACGGCGCGCGCTTCATCGAAGCGTACCGCGCGCTCGGCCGGCTCTACGCCGATCTCGGCTACCTCCCCGAGGCCGTGCAGGTTCTGCAGAGCGGCTTGCAGGTCGTGATCACCGGCACCGAGGACGAGGCGGATCTCCACCATCTCCTCGGCACCGTCTACCAGCAGCAGCGCAACTACGATCAGGCCGTGACGGAGTTCCACTCCGCGCTCGACATCGAGCCCGGCATGCAAGAGGCGATGTTCAGTCTCGGCTGGACCTACGCGCTGCAGAACAACCGCGACGAAGCGCGTCGTTACTTGAAGCGCTACGTCGACGCAGCGCAGGGCACCGCGCCCGCGCACTACCTGAAGGCCGCGCAAGATCGGCTGACGCAGCTCGACGGTCCGTAGCGTCCGGTCGGCCTCGTACACAGTTTCTCTCGAGTGATGATCCTGCGGAGGTGTTAGGTGGAGGCGAACGAGACGGTCACCGCACGTGAGCTGACGGACGCGGAGAAGACGAAGCTCCGCGAGCTCGACGAGTCCATCGCGAAGTTCGAGGGTCAGAAGCGCTGGTCCGACGTCATCAAGAGCATCCTCGCGAAGGTCGACATCGTTCAGGACCGCGAGGAGAAGGTCGGCCTGCTCACGCAGGCCGGCACGATGTACCTCGAGAAGTCGTCGAACCAGGCCGAGGCGATCAAAGCCTTCGAGGCCGTGCTCGAGCACGACTCGCACAACTTGAATGCGATCACGCAGCTCAAGGAGATGTACGAGAAGCGCCGCGACTGGGAAAAGCTCGTCCGCGTCATGGAGCGCGAGGTCGAGCTCATGGACGAGAGCGACCGCGCGATCCGATACGTCGAGATGGCGCAGCTCGCGACGGAGCGCCTCCGCAAGCCCGAGATCTGCATCGACCTCTGGCAGAAGGTTCGTCAGTACGATCCGGATCAGAGCGATGCGCTCGCGGCGCTCTCGGGCCTCTACGAGCGTGCGCGCGAGTGGAAGCCGCTCGCCGACGTGCTCGAGCGACAGGCCGAGCGCGCGAACGGCGCCGAAGAACAGAAGGCCGTGCTCACGAAGCTCGGCATGATCTACGCGGACAAGCTCAACGACGATCACGGCGCCGTCAGCGCGTTCCAGCGCTTGCTCGCGCTCGATCCCGAGGACAAGCGCGCGCAGGAGCAGCTCAAGCGTCGCTACGTCGCGATCAAGGCGTGGGACGATCTCGAGACGTTCTACGCACCGAGCGGCAAGTTCGACGAGCTCATCCGTACGTTCGAGCGCGAGGCCGGGAACAAGGACGCGCCGAAGGAAGAGCAGATCGATCTGATGTTCCGCGTCGCGCGCCTCTGGCAGCGACAGGACAAGAACGACAAGGCCGCGAAGGCCTACGAGAAGGTGCTCGAGCTCGATCCGAAGAGCTTCGATGCGGCCGTCGCGCTCTCGCCGATCTACGAGTCGGTCAACGACGCGAAGAAGCTCGCCGGCGTGTACGAGGTTCGCCTCGAGCACATCTCGGACAAGGACGAGCGCATCTCGCTGCTGCGCGAGACGGGTCTTCTCTACGAAGAGAAGCTGAAGAAGCCGGACCTCGCGTTCGCGCGCTTCCTGTCGGCGCTCGAGCTCGATCCGATGCAGGAGGTCCTCCGCGAGGACGTCGCGCGGCTCGCTCCGGCCGTCAACGGCTGGGACCAGGTCATCGCTACGTACAAGAAGGCGATCGAGGGCAGCGCGGATCCCGAGGCGAGCATCGACCTCGAGATGCAGCTCGGCGCCGTGCTCGAGAACGTCGGCAAGGTCGACGAGGCGATCGCGCAGTTCCGCGCCGTCTACGACGCCCAGTCCGACCACATGGGTGCGATCGGCAAGCTCGAGACGCTCTATCGCCAGACGTCGAAGTTCGGCGAGCTGATCGCGATCTACGATCGCCGCCTCGATCTCGAGACGGATCCCGACGCGAAGAAACGCATCGCGTACGGCCGCGCGTCGCTGCTCGAGAACGAGCTCGCCAAGCCGGACGACGCGATCGACGCGTACCGCGCGATCCTCACGGAGTGGGGCGACGACGAGCAGGAAGCGTATCGCGCGCTCGACTCGCTCTTCGAGAAGCAGTCGCGCTACCAGGATCTCGCCGACACGCTCGAGCGTCGCATCGACCTCGGCCCGGCGAACGACGAAGAGCTCGCGTCGCTCAAGTTCCGCCTCGCGAAGGTGCTCGAGCAGCACCTGAACGATCGGCAGCGCGCCCTCGATCTCCATCGCGAGGTCGTCACGCTCGTCCCGGAGCACGACGGCTCGCGCGTCGCGCTCGAAGCGTTCTTGCCGGATCCCGCGCTCGGCGCGCAGGCGGCGACGATCCTCGAGCCGATCTACGAGGTCCGGAACGACTGGGAGTCGCTCATCCGCGCGCTCGAGGTGCTCGTCACGGGCGCCGAAGAGCCTGCGCGCAAGCTCGAGCTGCTCACCAAGATCGGTGAGGTCGCTGGCGGTCAGGTCGGCGACTCCGCACGTGCGTTCGATGCGTTCGGCCGCGCGCTCCGCGCCGTGCCCGAGAACGCCGAGACGCTCGCGAACCTCGAAGCGATCGCGGGCGCGCAGAACCGCTGGAACGATCTCGTCGCGCTCCTCGCGGACCTCGCGAGCAGGACCGACGATACGGATCTCTCGCGCACGCTCTGGATCAAGACGGCCCAGCTCCACGATCAGCGTCGCAACGACGTCGATGCGGCGGTGGGCGCGTACAACAAGGTGCTCGAGCAAGATCCCGGCGATGCCGAGGTGCTCGATGCGCTCGAAGAGCT
>CAYSCF010000085.1:5509-23005 GCA_964429305.1 uncultured Sandaracinaceae bacterium
AAGAAGGTCGAGCTCACGAGCGACGGAGCGCTGCAGGAGCAGCTGCTCACGTCGATGGGCGACATCCACGAGCAGCTGCTGAACGAGCCGGACCAGGCGATCGCGCTGCACCGCGAGATCCTCGAGCTCGATCCCACGAGCAAGGGCGCGCTCGGCGCGCTCGATCGGCTGCTCGAGAAGCAGTCGCTCTGGACCGATCTGGCCGACAACATCGGCCGTCAGCTCGCGCTCGCGACCGATCCCGACGAGCAGACCGGTCTCATGCTCAAGCTCGCGCAGCTGCGCGAGTCGCGCATGGGCGCGGCCGATGCGGCGATCGAGATCCATCGCGACGTGCTCCAGCGCGATCCCGGCAACGCCGACGCGCTCGCGTCGCTCGAGCGCTTGCTGCAGGTGCCCGCGCACCAGCCGGTCATCACCGAGATCCTCGAGCCGCACTACCGCGACGCGAACGACTTCGAGAAGCTGATCGGCGTCCACGAGATCCAGACGCAGCACGCCGACTCGGCCGAGCGACGCGTCGAGCTCCTGCACCGCATCGCCGAGCTGCACGAGATCGCGCTCGACGACGCGCCCAAGGCGTTCGCGAGCTTCGCGCGCGCACTCGGGGAAGACCCGTCGAACGCGACGACGCAAGAGCAGCTCGAGCGCCTGGCGGGCCAGACGGGCGACTTCGAGTCGCTCGCGAAGGTCTACGAGCAGCGCGTCGATGCGCTGGTCGCCGCGGCGGGCGAGGGCGGTCTCACGGGCGATGATCTCGCGCTGACGACCGGCCTGCTCACCAAGGCTGCCGACATCCGCGAGAACAACCTCGCCGACGTCGCGACGGCGATCCAGCACCACGAGCGCGTCCTGGCGCTCGATCCGGCGAACCTCGGGGCGGCCACCGCGCTCGAGCGTCTCTTCCAGCAGACCGAGCAGTACGAGCGTCTCGCGCAGGTCCTTCTCACGAAGGCGAACATGCTCGAGGTGCCGGACGAGAAGAAGGAGCACCTCTTCCGTGCCGCTGCGATCTACGAAGAGATCCTCGAGCGGAAGACCGACGCGATCACCGTGTACCGCAAGGTGCTCGAGGTCGATCGCGAGGAGCTCGCGGCGCTCGACAAGCTGATCGAGCTCTTCCTCGGTCTCGAGAACTGGCCCGAGGTCCTCAACATCTACACGTTGAAGGCCGACGTCGTCGCGGACCCAGAGGAGAAGAAGCGTCTTCACCTCGAGGTCGGCGCCGTCTACGAGCGCGAGCTCGGTGACGCGACGAAGGCGATCGACAGCTACCAGCGGATCCTCGAGATCGACCCCGAGGACCTCACCGCGATCCAGCGCCTCGATGCGCTCTATCTCGCGGCGGGCAACTGGCAGGAGCTGCTGCACATCCTCGAGCGCGAGGCCGATCTCGCCGGCGATCCGAACGAGGTCATCTCGTACCGGTTCCGCATCGCGGATCTCTACGACCACAAGCTCGGCGATGCGGGCCGCGCGGTCGACGGCTACGCGGGCATCCTCGAGGTCGTTCCGGATCACCAGCCGACGCTCGATGCGCTCGAAGCGATGATCAAGGCGGGCAAGGAGCCCGTCCGCGCCGCGACGACGCTCGAGCCCATCTATCAACAGTTCGGCGAGTGGGCCAAGCTCGTCGCCGTCCTCGAGGTGCAGGTCGCGAACGAGGCGGACGGCGCTCGCAAGGTCGAGCTCCTCCACCGCATCGCCGAGCTCACCGAGTCGCAGCTCGACAAGGGCCGCGACGCGTTCGACGCGCACGCACGCGCCGTCACGCACGACAACGCGAACGAGCACACGCTCGCTTCTCTCGAGCGCCTCGCCGGCGATCTCGGCGCGCACGCCGAGGTCACCAAGCTCTACGACGCCGAGCTCGGCAAGCTCCAGGGCAACGCCGATGCTTCGCCGGATCGCATCGTCGATCTCGGCATGCGCGCCGCGCAGATCTACGAGGTCCATCTCGGCGACGTCGAGTCGGCGATCGCGCGCTACAACCAGGTGCTCGCGGCGGACGACACGAACGCGCAAGCGATCGAGAGCCTCGATCGCCTGTACGAGTCGACGGGCAAGTGGAACGAGCTGGCGAACATCCTCGGCAAGGAGGCGCAGCTCGCTTCGTCGCCCGAGCAGATGCTCGACTTCCAGTTCCGCCTCGGCCAGACGTACGAGACGCACCTCGGCCAGGTCGATCGTGCGATCGAGCAGTACAAGGAGATCCTCGCGGCGGCCCCGGAGCACGCTCCGGCGCTCGCAGCGCTCGAGGCGCTCTTCGCGAACGGGACGCAGCCGCTCGTCATCGCCGAGATCCTCGAGCCGCTCTACCGCATGAGCGAGGCGTGGGATCGCCTCGTCGGCGTCCACGAGGTGCAGCTCGAGAACATCACCGACCCGCAAGAGCGCGTGTCGATGATGCACAAGATCGCCGAGCTCGCCGAGGAGCGCGCGGCCGAGCCGCAGCTCGCGTTCGAGTGGCATCAGCGCGCGTTGCTCGAGGATCCGCTCAACGAGCAGTCGGTCGGCGACACCGATCGTCTCGCGGCGGGCCTACAGAACTGGGAGCAGCTCACCAGCACGCTCGCGGACGTCCTCGAGAACGCGAGAGACGCTGCGACGCGCGTCGCGGTCGGCCGTCGTCTCGCGCGCATCTACGAGACTGAGCTCTCCGATCAGCCGCGCGCGGTCGATGCGCACCTCTTCGTGCTGACGGCCGATCCGTACGACGCCGAGACGCTCGAAGCGCTCGATCGCATCTACTCGGAGAACGGTGCGAGCGAAGCGCTCCAAGAGGTCCTCAAGAGCCGCGGCGACGCGCTCGCGAAGGCCGACGGAGACAAAGCATCTCGCGTCGAGCTCCAGTTCCGCCGCGCACAGGTCCTCGAGAACGACCTCGGTCGCGTCGACGAGGCGGTCGCGCTCTACACCAACCTTCTCGACACGCTCGACAAGGAGCACGAGGCGTCGATCAAGGCCCTCGCGAACATCTACGTCGAGAAGCAGGACTGGCCGAGCCTCAGCAAGACCTTCGAGCGCGAGCTCGAGGTCGCGCTGGGCGACTCCGGTCGCGCCGACGTGCTCGCGAAGATGGGCCGTCTCGCGGAGGATCACCTCAAGGACGAGGCGAAGGCCGTCACGCTCTGGAAGCAGGTGCTCGATCTGCGCGGCGAAGATCCCGAGGCGCTCAACGCGCTCGGCGATCTCCACGCGAAGGCGGGCCGCTGGAACGACCTCGTCGAAGTGCTCGATCGCGAGGCGGGCATCGCGGCCGACGACGACGTGCGCGTCCAGATCTTCTCGGATCTCGGCCGCGTCTGGTACGGCAAGCTCAAGAACGATCGCAACGCGATCGACAATTGGCAGCGCGTCCTCGACATCGATCCGACGAACACGAACGCGCTGTTCGCGCTGATCGAGATCTACAAGAACGCGGGCCAGACGCAGGAGCGCGTCGACTCCCTTCATCGCGTGATCGAGGTCGGTACCGCGACGCTCGACGAGGCGATCATCGAGAGCTGCTACATGCAGCTCGGCGAGCTCTACGAGACGCAGCTACAGCAGCCCGCCGATGCGGTCGACGCCTACAACAAGGCGCTCGACATCAACGGCAAGAACTTCGCCGCGATGGACGCGCTCGAGCGGCTGCACACGCAGTCGGCCGAGTGGACCCAGCTCGTCGAGGTCATGGAGCGGCGCGTCGACGGGCTCGACGATCCCAAGGACAAGATCCCGGTCCTGCTCGCCATCGCCGACACGTGGGCGCACAAGCAGGAAGAGCCGGATCGCGGGACGAGCGCCTACCAGCGCATTCTCGGCATCGATCCGAAGCACGTCGTCGCGTTCGAGGAGCTCGACAAGCTCCATCGTGCGGCGGAGCGCTGGGACGATCTCGTCGAGATGCTGCTCACGCGCGTGGAGAACACGGAGGGCACCGCCGCTCGCGTGAAGCTCCTTCGCGAGGTCGCCGAGGTGCAGGAGAAGCATCTCAACGACAAGGAGCAGGCCTTCGGCGTGCTCCAGATTGCGTGGGAAGAGGACTACACCGACCACGAGACCGCCGACGAGATCGAGCGCCTCGCGGGCCTCACGCAGAAGTGGAACGAGCTGCTCGCGGCCGCGAACGCTGCGCTGCAGCAAGTGACGGACCCGGCGACCAAGATTGCCATCTGTCTCTCGTGCGCGAAGTGGTACGGCACGCAGCTCGGTCATCCCGAGTACGCGATCCCGTACTACCAGCAGATCCTCGGGCTCGATCCCGCCAACGTCGCCGCGATGCGGCAGATGGCGGACCTCTACCGCAGCACGCAGCAGTATCCGACCCTCGCACAGGTCCTCGGACGCCTCGTGGACATCACGAGCGACCCGTCCGACAAGGCGAGCGTCTACGTGCAGATGGGTGAGCTCGCCGAGCAGCACCTCAACGTGCCGGAGCAGGCACGCACGTACTTCAAGCAGGCGCTCGACAGCGATCCGAAGCACATCGGGGCGCTCGAAGCGCTCGAGCGCGTCTACCGACAGAGCGGCGAGTGGAACGAGCTGCTCGACATCCTCCGTCGCAAGGCCGACTCGCTCGGCGACACGCACGCCGTCCTCGACGCGAAGCTGCAGATCGCCGAGACGTACGAGGACCGCACCGGCAACGTCGACGAAGCGATCACGACCTACCAGCAGGTGCTGACGGCCGACCCGCAGAACCTCCGCGCGATGAAGGGCCTCGAGCGGCTCTATGCACAGCGCGAGAAGTGGCCGGAGCTGCTCCAGGTGCTCGAGCAGCAGTACGACGTCGTCACGACCGAGAAGGAGCGCATCGCGATCCTCCTGCGCGTCGCGGCGATGTGGGAAGAGGAGTTCGTCAAGCCCGACAAGGCCGCCGAGCGCCTCGAGAAGGTCGTCGAGATCGATCCGACGAACGAGACGGCGCTCTCGAGCCTGGCGCGCATCTACAAGGGCGCGCAGCGCTGGGATCAGCTCATCTACACGCTCGAGCGTCACGTCTCGGCGACGAGCGATCGCGGCGAGAAGCAGCGCCTGCTCGCGGAGATCGGCGACACCTATCACGTCGAGGTGAAGGACCTCGACAAGGCCGTCGACGCGTACCTCAACATCACCTCGATCAACTCCGACAACGTCACCGCGCTCGATGCGCTCGCGCGCATCTACGACAAGCGTGGCGATCACTCTCAGTCGCTCGATGCGATGCACTCGCTCGCGCGTCTCATCCAGGATCCGCAGCAGGTCGTCGATCTGCGCTTCCGGATGGGCAAGCTTCTCGACGAGAAGCTCGGCGACCGCGCGTCGGCCGTCGATCAATACCAGAGCGCGCTCGACGTCGAGCCGGGTCACCTCGCTTCGCTCGAAGCGATGCGCAAGATCCACCTCGACTCGGGCGACTGGCTCGCCGCCGCCAAGACGCTCGAGCAGGAAGCGTCCTACCAGCAGCAGCCGCGCCTCGTCGCGCGCCACCTCGTCGAGCTCGGCCGTCTCTACGACGACAAGCTGGACGAGCACGCGAAGGCCATCGAGGTCTTCGAGCACGCCCTCAAGCAGGACGGCGACAACGAAGACGCCGCGCTCCCGCTCGCGCAGGAGTACTCACGCAAGAAGCGCTACGCCGAGGCGATTCCGCTGCTCGACATGCTCGTCAAGCGATCGGCCAAGCGCGATCCGGCCGAGCAGCACCAGCTCGCGCAGCTCCTCGGTGAGGCGGCTTCCGCGACCGGCGACACCGACGCCGCGGTCAAAGCGCTCAGCAAGGCGCATCAGCTCGATCAGCAGAACCTGCCGACGCTCATCGCGCTCTCGAACGCGTACTACGCGGCCAAGCGCTGGGACGACGCGTTCAAGTACTTCCAGATGGTGCTCGTCCACCATCGCGACTCGCTCGAGAAGGACGACCTCACGGACGTCTTCTACAAGCTGGGCATCATCAAGCGCGAGCAGGGCGATCGCCGCAAGGCGCTCAACATGTTCGACAAGGCGCTCGAGGAGGATGCCAAGCATCGCCCGACGCTCGAGGCCGTCGTCGGCGTGTACGAGTCCCAGGAAGACTGGGAACAGGTCATCCACTTCAAGAAGCAGGTGCTCGACGTCGCGAAGGTCGACGAGCGCTTCAAGATGCACGAGAACATCGGCGACCTCTGGCACGAGAAGCTCAAGAACGCGCCCAAGGCGATCGAGAGCTACCACTCGGCCGCGGAGATCCAGCCGAAGAACCACAAGATCCTGCACAAGCTGCTGATGCTCTATCAGTCGAGCAAGCAGTGGGACTCGGCCATCGAGATCATCGAGCGCGTGTCGGCTCTCGTCGAAGAGGGCGACGCGAGCGAAGAGACGAAGAAGGGTCAGCAGGCCCGCTACCAGTACACGATCGGCGTCATCCTCCGCGACGAAGTGAAGGACCCCGATCGCTCGGTCGAGTACTTCAACAAGTCGCTCGATCTCGATCCGGGCCAGCTCAAGCCGTTCGAGGCGATCAACAAGATCTTCACGACGAAGAAGGACTGGAAGCAGCTCGAGCGCGCGTTCCGCAAGATGCTGCTGCGTGTCGCCGGCAAGGGCAACGCCGAGCTCGAGTGGAACCTCGCGCACAACCTCGGCGTGATCTATCGCGACCGCCTCAAGCAGCCCGAGAACGCCGTCGAGGCGTTCAAGCTGGCCGCGACGCACAAGCCGGACGACATCCAGGAGCACCTCATCCTCGCCGAGCTCTACTCGACGATCCCGGGGCGCACCGAGGATGCGATCAACGAGCACCAATACCTGCTCAAGCAGGACCCGTATCGCGTCGACAGCTACCAGGCGCTCTACCGCCTCTACTTCGATGCGCGCGCGTACGACAAGGCGTGGTGCCTCGCTTCGACGCTCGTCTTCCTCAAGAAGGCGGACGCGGAGCAGACGCAGTACTTCGAGCAGTACCGCGTGAAGGGACCCATCCGGCCGACGTCGCGTCTCGACGACGAGCGCTGGCTTCGCGACCTCGCGCATCCGGACGAGGACCTGATCGTCAGCAAGATCTTCCAGCAGGTCTGGCCGGCGGTGCTCGGTCTTCGCGGCAAGCAGGACAAGGACGCGGGCCTCGCGCCCAAGTACCTCGTCGATCCCGCGCAGAGCACGGTCACGCTCGCGCGCACCTTCGGGTTCGTCGCGCAGGTCCTCGGCATCCAGGCGCCGCGCCTCTTCCTCCGTCAGGACGTGCAGGGCGGTCTCTCGACGCAGCCCGTGTGGCCGCTCGCCTCGCTCTCGGGCGCCACGCTGCTCCAGGGGTTCCAGCCCCAGGACCTCATGTTCATCTGCGCGCGTCACCTGTCGGACTACCGCGGTGAGCACTACATCCGCACGCTGATGCCCTCGAACACGGAGCTCAAGACCGTGCTCATGGCGTCGCTCCGCCTCGCGCAGCTGGTCCCGGGCGACGCGCAGATCGACGCCGTCGCGCAGGAGCTTCGAACGAAGCTGCAGCCGGCGCAGATGGACGTCATCGGCACGCTCGGCCGCCGCTTCGTGCAGGCGGGCGCGCGCACCGACGTGAAGAAGTGGCTGCAGGGCGTGGAGATCACCGCGTGTCGCGCGGGCTTCCTCATCTGCAACGACATCGATACGGCGGCGCGCATGATCACGGCGCTCGGCGCGTCGGGCCCGGTGGACCTGCCCGCGAAGGACAAGATCAAGGAGATCGTCTTGTTCAGCGTGAGCGAGGAGTACTTCCGCCTCCGCCAGGCGCTCGGCATCCAGCTCCAGGTTGCCTGACGGTACCGGGCATCGAGCTCCCGCTCCCGACTCGTCGCGCCACGCGACGGCTCGGGAGCGCGCTCGCTTCTGCGCTGCGACCGGGTGACGTGGTCTTGCTCGAGGGCGCGCTCGGGGCCGGCAAGACGTTTCTCGCGCGCGCCATCGCGCGTGGGCTCGGTGTGCCCTCCGACGTTCCCGTGCAGTCGCCGACGTTCGCGCTCGTCCACGAGCTGCCAGCGCGCGTTCCATTGCGCCACGCGGACTTGTACCGGCTCGGATCCGCCAGCGAGCTGGACGAGCTGGGGCTCGACGAGTCGTCCGCCGAGGCCATCACGATCGTCGAGTGGGGCGCGCGCTTCGGTGATTCGCTCGGGCGTGACCGTCTCGAGATCACGCTGGAGCGCCCGATCGATGCAGTTCGACGCGCCGTTCTCCGCGCCCATGGAAACCGTGCGGAAACGCTTCTCGCCCACGTCATGACGGCGCTTGCGGTGCCCGCCGCGCCCTGATAACTCGCGGCCCGATGCCGCGTCGCAACGATCTTCGGAAGATTCTGCTGCTCGGCTCTGGGCCGATCGTGATTGGTCAAGCCTGTGAGTTCGACTACTCGGGCACGCAAGGCGCCAAGGCGCTGCGCGAAGAGGGCTACGAGGTCGTCCTCGTGAACTCGAACCCTGCGACGATCATGACGGACCCCGAGTTCGCCGATCGCACGTACATCGAGCCGCTCGTGCCCGAGGTGGTGGAGGCGATCATCGCGCGCGAGAAGCCGGACGCGGTCCTGCCGACGCTCGGCGGTCAGACGGCGTTGAACCTCGCGCTCGCGCTCCACGACTCGGGCGTGCTCGCGAAGCACAACGTGCAGATGCTCGGCGCCAACGTCGACGCCATCCGCAAGGCCGAGGATCGTCAGCTCTTCAAGGAGGCGATGGAGAAGATCGGCATCGGCGTCTGCCGCGCGCGCACGGCCAAGACGATCGAGGAGGCCGAGGCCGCGGTCCTCGAGGTCGGTTATCCGGTCGTGCTCCGTCCGAGCTTCACGATGGGCGGCACCGGCGGCGGCATCGCCTACAACAAGGAAGAGTTCGACGCGGCGATCCGCTGGGCGTTCCAGCAGTCGCCCACGCACGAGTGCCTCGTCGAAGAGAGCGTGCTCGGCTGGAAGGAGTACGAGCTCGAGGTCATCCGCGACAACGCGGACAACTTCTCGGTCATCTGCACGATCGAGAACTTCGATCCGATGGGCGTGCACACGGGCGACTCGATCACCGTCGCGCCCGCGATGACGCTGACCGACAAGGAGTACCAGCGCCTGCGCGATGCGGCGCGCGCGATCATGAGCGAGATCGGCGTCGAGACCGGAGGCTCGAACGTGCAGTTCGCCGTGAATCCGGCCGATGGTCGGATGATCGTCATCGAGATGAACCCGCGCGTGTCGCGCAGCTCCGCGCTCGCGTCGAAGGCGACCGGCTATCCGATCGCTCGCATCGCCGCGAAGCTCGCCGTCGGCTACCGGCTCGACGAGCTCACCAACGCGATCACGGGCACCAGCGCCGCGTTCGAGCCGACCATCGATTACGTGGTCGTGAAGTGGCCGCGCTTCGCGTTCGAGAAGTTCCGCGGCGCCGATCCACGCCTCACGACGCAGATGAAGTCGGTCGGCGAGGTGATGAGCATGGGGCGCACCTTCAAGGAAGCGTTCCAGAAGGCAGCGCGCAGCCTCGAGATCGGTCGCGACGGCCTCGTGTCGCTGCTCACGCGCGTCGACTATCGCTCGCTCGCGTCGGCGGTGGCCGAGCTGCGTCAGCAGCTGCCGGGCGTCGGCGTGCCCCACGATCTCTTCACCAAGACGACCGAGGGAATGCCGCAGGCGACGCGCGAAGAGCTGCGCGAGGCGGTGCTCGACGTGATCGCGACGCCGCTCGCGGACCGAGCTTGGTACGTCGTCGATGCGCTGCGCCTCGGCGCCACGATCGCAGAGGTCCACAAGCGGACCGCGATCGACCCCTGGTTTCTCGCGCAGATCATGGAGATCGTGGAGGCCGAGCGCGAGCTCGAGGCGGGCAAGGGACAGCCGCTCACGGCAGACGATCTCGCGCGCTTGAAGTCTTTCGGCTTCTCCGACGCGCGCATCGCGATGCATCGCGGCATCGACAAGTCGGTGGTGCGCGAGGCACGCCGCGGCGCGGCGGTCGAGCCCGCCTACGCGCGCGTCGATACGTGCGCCGCCGAGTTCGAGGCCAAGACGCCGTACCTCTACTCGACGTGGCGCCGCTACGGATCGAGCACGGCTCCTTCCGAGGCGGTTCCGACGGGGCGCGACAAGGTGATGATCCTCGGCGGCGGTCCGAACCGCATCGGCCAAGGGATCGAGTTCGACTACTGCTGCGTGCACGCTTCGTACGCGCTCAAAGAGCTCGGGCTCGAGACCATCATGGTCAACTGCAACCCCGAGACGGTGTCGACCGACTTCGACACGAGCGATCGCCTCTACTTCGAGCCGCTCACTCTCGAGGACGTGCTCGCGATCGTCGACGTCGAGAAGCCGATGGGCGTCATCGTCCAGTACGGCGGACAGACGCCGCTCAAGCTCGCGCTCGGTCTCGCGCGTGCCGGCGTGCCGATCCTCGGCACGAGCGCCGACGCGATCGATCGCGCCGAGGATCGCGAACGATTCGAGGAGCTGCTCACCAAGCTCGGTCTGCGCCGACCGCAGGGCGGCATCGCGCGCGGCATGCAGGAGGCGTTCGAGATCGCCGAGCGCATCGGCTTCCCCGTCGTCGTGCGGCCGAGCTACGTGCTCGGCGGTCGCGCGATGGAGGTCGTGCACTCGCGCACCGATCTCGCGACCTACTTCGCGGTTGCGCTCGCGGCGGTCGAGGACGCCGAGAAGCAGACGATCCTCGTCGATCACTTCCTGAAAGACGCGATCGAGGTCGACGTCGACTGCATCAGCGACGGCAAGATGGTCGTGATCGGCGGCCTGCTGCAGCACATCGAAGAAGCAGGCGTGCACTCGGGCGACTCGTCGATGGTGCTGCCCGCGCACGCGCTCCCGCCCGAGGTGCTCGCGTCGATCCGCTCGTCCACGCGCGCGCTCGCGCTCGAGCTCGGCGTGAAGGGCCTGATGAACGTGCAGTTCGCGGTCCGCGGCAGCGCCGTGTACGTGCTCGAAGTGAACCCGCGCGCGTCGCGCACGATCCCCTTCGTCAGCAAGTCGATCGGCGTGCCGCTCGCCAAGCTCGGCGCGAAGGTGATGGCGGGCAAGACGCTGAGCGAGCTCGGCTTCACGCGCGAGATCGTGCCGACACACGTCGCGGTGAAGGAGTCGGTCTTCCCGTTCACGAAGTTCCCCGGCGTCGACACGATCCTCGGGCCCGAGATGCGCTCGACCGGCGAGGTCATGGGCCTGTCGGACAACGTCGCGACGGCGTTCCTGAAGGCGCAGCTCGCGGCCGGGACGCGCATGCCCGATCGCGGTCGCGTGTTCATCAGCGTGCGCGACGACGACAAGCAGGCGGCCTGCGAGATCGCGATGCGGCTGACGGAGCTCGGCTTCCAGATCCTCGCGACCGGCGGCACCGCCGATTCGCTCGCGCGCGCCGGCGTGAAGACCGAGCGTGTGAACAAGGTGCGGGAAGGGCGCCCGCACATCGTCGACAAGCTGGCGAACCGCGAGGTCGACATCGTGGTGAACACGACCGAGGGCGCCGTCGCCATCCGCGACAGCTACTCGCTGCGGCGTCAGACGCTGCTGGCCGGCATTCCGTACTTCACCACGATCGCAGCGGCGGCCGCAGCGGTTGCTGCGCTCGAGGCGCGACGCGAAGCACCGCTGACCGTGCGCTCGCTGCAGGAGTACCACGCGGCGCTCAAGCGCCCTCAGAGCGTCCGACCGCCGTCGTGAGTCGGTTCGCTCCAGCTCTTCTCGTCCTGATGCTCGCGCTGCTCTCGTTCGGCAGCGGCGCGGCGCAAGCGCCGAGCGAGGTCGTCCACTTCCGGCAGATCCACGTCCGCGCTCCCGATGGCACCGACGCACGCGTGCTCGTCACGTTTCCGCGCCGTCCGGACGGCCGCGAGCATCCGCCGCACGAGCGCCTGCCGATCGTGATCGCGCTGCACGGGCAGGGCGAGGCACGTCGCGGTCCCGAGCGCGGCTTCCTCGGCTGGGTCACCGACTATCACCTGCCGGACGCGTTCGGAGCTCTCGGTCGCGGCACGCTGACCGAGAGCGACTACCAGGGCTTCGTGCGTGCGGAGCATCTGGCCGCGCGCAATCGCGCGCTACGAGCGCAGCCGTTTCGCGGCGTGATGGTGGTCACACCGTACACGCCCGATCTGATGAGCGAGCCGCCGGGCAGCGACTCGCTGCGTGCGTACGGCGACTGGCTCGTCGGGCCGATGCTGACCGCCGTGCGCACCGAGCTTCCGTTCGCCGCGCAGACGCGCGACGGAACCGGCATCGACGGCGTGTCGCTGGGCGGCATGATCGCGCTCGACGTGGGTCTGCGGCACTCGCCCGAGCTCGCGAGCGTCGGGGGCATCCAGCCGGCGGTCCGCGATCGCGTGAGCGCGCTGGCGCCGCTCGCGGACGGCACGCAGCACATTCGCCTCCTCTCGAGCGACGACGACCCGTTCCTCGGAGTGACGCGGGATCTGTCGGCGGCGCTGCTCGCGCGGCACATCGATCACGACCTCGTCGTGACCCCCGGCCCGCATGGCTACGACTTCAATCGCGGGCCGGGCGGCATCGAGCTGCTCTACTTCCACGACCGAGTCCTGGCCCGCGAGCCGATGTAATCGCGCAGTTTCCTGCGAAACCACACGAATTTCGGCTGCTTGGGACGAGCGTTTCGTTGACGTGTCGCATCCGATGGGCATATGTAAACAATCCCCATGGAGAAGGTCCCGATGACGCCCGAGGGCCATGCGGCTCTCCACACGGAGCTCAACCAGCTCAAGAACATCGAGCGCTTGAAGATCTCGCGCGAGATCGGCGTCGCGCGCGAGCATGGTGATCTCCGCGAGAACGCGGAGTACCACGCGGCGAAAGAGAAGCAGGGGATGATCGAGGCGCGCATCGCTGTCCTCGAAGATCACATCGCACGCGCCGACGTCATCGACCCGAAGAACAACGTCGGCGACGCGGTGAAGTTCGGCGCGCACGTCACCCTCGAGGACACCGAGAGTGGCGAGACGAAGAAGTACCGCATCGTCGGCCCCGACGAGGCGGATCTGAAGAAGGGCACCATCGCCGCCACGTCGCCCGTGGCGCGCGCGCTCATCAACCGCAAGGTCGGTGACGAGGTGACCGTGAAAGCGCCCGGCGGCGAGCGCACGTACGAGATCAAGAAGATCGCGTGGGAATGATCCAGCTTCCGTCGCCGCTTCGAAGCCTCTCGTCGGTATGAGCGTCCACAAGGCCGACATCCAGCTCGACTTCGCCGTGCCGCCGGCCCGTCTCTGGGAGGCGATCACCGATCACGAGGGCATGACGAAGTGGGCGGGCGCGAAGGTTCGCGTGATCGCGCGCGGCGATGCCGACGGTGTCGGTGTGGTGCGACGCGTGCGGATCGGCGCGCTCACGATCGACGAGGAGGTGCTCTACGCCGATGCACCGCGTCGGCTCGTGTACCGCATCGTGCGCGGCGCGCCCGTGTCGTTCCATCGCGGTGAGATGCTCGTCGTGCCGACCGAGCACGGCTCGCGTCTCGTGTGGACCATCCTGCTCGCGTCCGACGTCCCCGGCGTCGCGCGCCTCACCGCGCGGACGCTGGAGACCGCGTTGCGCCGCGGTGTCCGCGAGCTGCGCGGTCTCATCGGCGGCTGACGGATCAACGAAACGGGCCGCGAGAGGTCCGCAGCGTCGACGCGAAGCGAAGCGACGCCTCGACGATCTCACGACCGCGCGCGGGCGGAACCGCGCCTCCGAGCACGAGATCGAGCGTGACGCGGATCTCCCCGCGATCGGCGCGCACGCGGCCGAAGTGCAGGAGCTTCGTCAGCGCGCTCCGTGCTTCGGGAGAGATGGCGAGCGAGCCGGGAACGGGCCCATCCACGAGTACGATGGGCGCGTCGAGCAGGAGCTCGCGCGTGGGCCGTGTCGAGACGCTCGTGCCGAACGGGACGCCGTCGGGCTGGAAGAGCGTCGCGATCACGATCGTCGCGTCCGGGGTCGAGGCGAGGACGCGTGCATGGCCGGGCTCGAGCGTGCCGTCGAGGTCGCGGGCGAGCGCCTCCCACTCGCGCCTCGCGAGGCGCAGCGGCTCGGGGAGCGGCACGGGCCTCGCGAGCTGCGTCGCGAGCTCGCCGATCTCGTGCACGACGCGACCGAGGCTGGCGCGATCGTTGGCCGCCGTGAGGACCGCGTAGCGCGCGGCGGTGTCGTTCATGTCCACCGCGCGTGCGCGCGCGAGCGGGGCAGCGAATGTCTCCAGAAACGTCGTGGCCTGCTCCGTGTCCCGCGCGACGACCACGCAGCGCGGGCTCAGGCCCGCATTCCGGGCGACCCGGCGAGCGCGCGGGGCGAGCGCAACGAGCGCCGGTTCGTAGACGTGGAGGTCGAGGAAGAGCTCGGGATACTTCACGGTCACGGCGACACGCGTTCCATCGGCGCCGAGCTCGCGCCTCGCGCGCGCTTCTACCTGGCCTCGCCGGATCACGAGCGTCGGGCCGGGCTCGACCACGGCGCCCTCCGCCGCGCCGACTTGTGCGAAGAGCTCCTCGAGCCGCTTGTCTCCGACGTGAGGCGCGACGATCCGTGTCGTCGAGCGCGCCCGACCGGCCTCTACGATGCGCACGGGGATCGCAGCGCGGACGAGAGTTAGCATCGAAGACATCGACTCGGCCATGATCCAGTACGAGAGCGCGAAGCGCGGCGTCTCGAACGTCGGCGTCACGTCGGGCGGAACCGAGAGCGCGAATGGCGTGGCGGGAGCGGGCAGGGTGATGCTCCACGCGGTCGACCGCTCCGGCGGGCGCTCGCCGATCTTCTCGAACGAGACCAGCGCGACCGTCGTGCGCGCATCGTCGGCGTCGCGGATGGCGACGCGCCCGTCGATGACCGTGCCGACCTCGAACACGTCGGTGCCGAGAGAGAGCTCCGCGTATGGCACTCCGACCGGAGGTACCTCGGTGTGCGACACGCCGATCCGCGCCTGACCTTCGATGGGCGCATCGGCCGCGGGGCCGACCACGTGCAGCGCGAACGTGGCGCGCGCGTCGGGCCACCAAGGCACCGACGCGTGGACGTGGACCTCGTACACGATCCGGCCGGGATGCGAGCGCGGGACGGAGGTGGGCAACGCGAGCCGCGCCGGCAAGTGCGTGGTGCCCGTCGGAAGCTGTCGCGCCTCGCACAGGCGCGCCTCGAGCGGCGTCAGCAGTGCTTCCGTGGTCTCGCCGTACCGGAGCGTGCCGGTCACGCGCACGTCGCACCACTCGATGTCGACGGGCTCTTTCGCGTCGAGCAGCACGCCGATCTCGAACGTGGCGCCCGGCACGACGTCTCGCGGCGCGCGCAATCGTAGGGTCGGGCGGGTCCGGAGCAGCGGCACGGCGACGCGATGCTACCCGTCTTCCGGCGAGCGCGGCTCGCGTGCGATGCTCCGCGCGCCATGACGAACCGTAGGGGCTCGCTCGTCGTTCTCTTCGCCGTGATGTCCGCGCTCGGCTGCGGAGGAACACATCACGCGCGCACGATCGCGCACGCGGAGACGCCACCGGAGCCGCCGCTGCCGCGCCTGCCGTGGGAGACGGTGCGTCCCGTGAGCCCGACCATCGAGTCGCCGCTCGTCGCGATCACCGGCGGCACCGTGATGACCGCGACCGGACAGATCTACGAGCACGGCGTCGTGCTGATCGAGGACGGCCGCATCCGCGCTGTCGGCGCCGCGAGCGACGTGAGCGTGCCGAGCGATGCGACCGTCGTGGACGCGACGGGCCGCTACGTCACGCCCGGGATCATCGACACGCACTCGCACATGGGCGTCTACCCCGTGCCCGAGGTGACGGCGCACGACGACGGCAACGAGGCGACGTCGCCCGTGACGGCGCAGGTCCGCGCGATCGATTCGTTCTGGCCGCAGGATCCGGCTCTCGCGCGCGCGGTCGCCGCGGGTGTGACGACCATCCAGGTGCTGCCTGGTTCGGCGAACCTCATCGGCGGCGCGGGCGAGACGATCCACATGCACCTGGGCCGCAGCGCGACCGAAATGGAATTCCCCGAGGCGCCCGACACGATGAAGATGGCGTGCGGCGAGAACCCCAAGCGCGTCTACGGCTCGCAGCACCAGTTTCCGTCGACGCGCATGGGCAACATCGCCGGCTACCGCGATGCGTTCCAGCAGGCGGTCGAGTACGGGCAGTCGTGGGCGCACTGGCAGGAAGAGCAGCAGCAGTGGCAGGTGAAGCAGGATGCATGGGCGCGGCATCAGGCCGCCACCCTCGCGCACGACGACGACGGTGACGATGACGATGATGTCGCGACCGACGCCGACGACACGACGACGACCGACGACGACGCCGAGGACCCGGGCCCGGCGCCGACGCCTCCGGAGCGCGACTTCGGCAACGAGCTCCTGCTCGGCGCGATCGAAGGTCGCGTGCTCGTGCAGATGCACTGCTATCGCGCCGACGAGATGGCTCGCATGATCGAGATCAGCCACGAGTTCGGCTTCCGCATCCAGTCGTTCCATCACGCGGTCGAGGCCTACAAGATTCGCGATCTGCTCGCGGCCGAAGACATCGCGATCAGCACGTGGGCCGATTGGTGGGGCTTCAAGGTGGAGGCGTTCGACACGATCCCCGAGAACCTCGCGCTGCTCACGCAGGCCGGTGTGCGCGGGATCGTCCACTCCGACAGCCCGATGCTCACGCAGCGTCTGCCTCAAGAGGCGGGCAAGGCGATGACCGC
Organism: uncultured Sandaracinaceae bacterium; assembly: GCA_964429305.1. Lineage (GTDB taxonomy): Bacteria > Myxococcota_A > Polyangia > Polyangiales > Sandaracinaceae > JBBSAT01. Next base: position 22,143 of record CAYSCF010000085.1, read on the forward strand.
CGGTCGCGAGCGTGGCATCGAGATCACGGACGACCAGGCGCTGCGTTGGGTCACCGCGAACCCCGCGTGGGCGCTCGGGATCGACGATCGCGTCGGCACCCTCGCCGAGGGCCGCATGGCCGACGTCGTCGTGTGGTCGGGCTCGCCGTTCAGCGTCTACACGCACGCCGAGCTCGTCTACGTCGACGGCATCCTGGAGTACGACCGCGCGCGCGACGGGGCCGCGCCGATCACGGACTTCGAGGTCGGGATGGATCTCGAAGAGCCCGGCATCCCGCCCACGAGCGGAGGTGAGCGATGAAGCGCCTCGCACTCGCGCTCGCGCTCGCGCTCGCGACTCCCGCGGCGGCGCAGCCCGCGCACCATCCGGCGATCGGCTCGTCGATCGTGACGGAGATCGCGATCACGGGCGGCCGCCTGCGCCTCGGCGACGGACACGATCTCGAGAACGCGACGATCCTCATCCGTGGTGATCGTGTCGTGAGCGTGGGCGCCGGGGTCGCAGCGCCGCACGACGCAACCGTGATCGATGCGACGGGCATGAACGTCACCGCGGGCTTCGTATCGCTGATGACGCCGCTCGGGCTCGGCGAGATCGAGCAAGAGGACTCGACGATGGACATCGGCCAGGAGGGCGAGGATCGCGACGCCATCCGCGCCGCCTTCTCCGCGGCCGACGGCTACAACCCGCTCTCGACGCTCATTCCGATCGCACGCCTCGGTGGCGTGACGTCGGCGCTCTGCGTGCCCGAAGGCGGGCTCGTCCCCGGCACGAGCGCGTGGGTCGATCTCGCGGGCCGCACGCTCGACTCGGTGATCCGCGACGACACGGCTGCGCTCCACATCACGTTCGACGACGGCGG
>CAYSCF010000086.1:0-22975 GCA_964429305.1 uncultured Sandaracinaceae bacterium
GCGTGAGTCCGATCACGCGACACCCCTCGACGAACCGTGGGGAGTCCTCTCCCGCTTCGGGCGGGAGAGGGCTACGGTGAGGGCCCTGCGATGCCGGGCTGTCGTCACGAGTTCCTCGCCGAGCTGGGCCACGAGTCGGTCTTCACGATCGACGTCTCTTCGATCGTGTTCGGGCGCGGCGCCATCGCCGAGCTGGGCGAGCACGCGGCTGCGCTCGGCATGACGCGCGTCGGCGTGTTCACCGATCCGCGCGTGGCGAAGCTTCCGTTCTTCGAGAGCGCGAAGAAGGCGCTCGGCGGAATCGATCACGCCGTGTTCGACGCGTCGCACGTGGAGCCGACCGACGAGTCGTTCCTCGAAGCCGCGCGCTTCGCGAAGGACGGTCGCTTCGATGGGTACGTGTCGATCGGAGGCGGCTCGGCGATCGACACGTGCAAGGCCGCCGCGCTCTACGCGCGCTATCCCGACGACTTCCTCGCGTACGTGAACGCGCCGATCGGCGCGGGCAAGCCCGTGCCCGGCCCGCTGCCGCCACACGTCGCATGTCCGACGACGAGCGGGACGGGCGCCGAGTGCACGGGCATCGCGGTGTTCGATCTGCTCTCGGCGAAGGCCAAGACGGGCATCGCGTCGCGGAGGCTGCGGCCCACGCTCGCGATCGTCGATCCCGATGCGACGCGCACGCTGCCCGCCGAGGTCGTCGCGGCGAGCGGCTTCGACGTGCTCTGCCACGCGATCGAGTCGTACACGGCGCGGCCCTTCGTGGCGCGCAAGCGCAGCGCACCGATCACCACGCGGCCGATGAGCCAGGGACGCAATCCGTGGAGCGATATGGGCTCGCTCGAAGCGCTGCGCCTGGCGGGACGATCGCTCGTCCGCGGGTTCTCCGATGCGAGCGACGACGAGGCGCGCGGTGAGCTCGCGTGGGCGGCGACGCTCGCGGGCATCGCGTTCGGCAACGCGGGCGTGCATCTGCCGCACGGGATGAGCTACGCGGTCGCGGGTCTCGTGAAGAGCTACCGACCGACGGGCTATCCGAGCGATGCGCCGATGGTCCCGCACGGCACGAGCGTCGTGCTCAACGCGCCGAGCGTGTTCCGCTTCACGAGCCAGGCGTGCCCGGAGCGCCATCTCGAAGCGGCCGAGGCGCTCGGCGCCGACGTGCGCGGCGCGAAGCTCGAAGATGCCGGAGAGATCCTCGCGAGCAAGCTCGTCGCGCTCATGCAGGCGACGCAGCTGCCGAACGGCCTGCGCGGCGTCGGCTACGACGAGAGCGATCTGGAGTCGCTCGTCGATCGCGCGATCGTCCAAAAGCGTCTGGTCGACAACGCGCCGCTGCCCGTGGATCGCCACGCGATGCGCTCTCTCTTCGCATCTGCCATGAGGTACGCGTGACCGATCGTCTTCCCGCACCGAGCCGCGACTCGTATGCGTGGCGCATCCCGCTCACGACGCGCTGGATGGACAACGACGTCTACGGGCACGTGAACAACGTCGTCTACTACGCGTTCTTCGACACCGTCATCAATCGCTACCTGATCGAGAAGGGCGGGCTCGACATCCACGAGGGCACGATCATCGGCCTCGCCGTCGAGACGTCGTGCACCTTCGCGGGCTCGGTGAAGTTCCCCGACGCGCTCGAAGCGGGCCTGCGCGTCGCGCATCTCGGCACGTCCAGCGTGCGCTACGAGGTCGGCATCTTCGTCCAGGGCGACGTCGCCGCGCGCGCGCACGGCAAGTTCACGCACGTGTTCGTGGATCGCACCACGCGCAGGCCGGTCCCCATCGAGGGCCGGCTGCGCGAAGCGCTCGCGGAAATCGTGCGCGGGTGATCTAGAGAACGATCGCGTTCCGGGTGTTGCCGGTCGTGCCCGGCGCGCCGGCCGTTCCGCACGACGACCCACCGGTGCCGCCCGAGCCGATCGTGAACTGGCTCGGCGTGAGCTCCATGATCTGCGCCGACGAGTTTCCATTTCCCCAGATGCCGACCGACGGGCCGCCGCCGCCGCCGCCGCCGCAGCCGCCAGGTCCACCCGCGCTGCCCGCGCTTCCGTTTCCTCCGGGGCCTTGCGAGCTGTTGCTGCGCCCGACGCCGAGGCCGCCGCCGCCGCCGCCGCCGCCGCCGCCGCCGCTGCCACCGGTCCCGCCGTTGCCACCCGCGCTCGTGACGATCCGCAGGCCCGTCACGGTGAGCGTGGAGTCGATCAGGACGATCGCGATCGACGCGCCGCCCTCGATGCCGCCGTGGCCACCGCCACCGCCGCCGCCGCCGCCGCCGCCGCCGCCGCCGCCGCGGCCGTTGTCGCAGTAGCAGGTGACGGCGATGTTGCAGTGCTCACCCGCGCCGCCACCACCGCCGCCTCCGCCGCCGCCCACCGTGCCGGTGCCGCCCGTGGCCCCGACGGATGGCGACCACGTGCTGCCCGTGAGCGTGCCGCTTCCGTCGCCCGCGCCGCCCGGGGAGCCCGCGGTGCCTCCACACGTCGGCGTTCCCGCGCCGCCACCGCCTCCCGGATCGCCGTCGCCGCAGCCGGTTCCGCCCGACCCTCCGCCGCCGCCCGACGCGCCGCACGCGCCGACACCAGGCGAGCCGCCCGAGCCGGAGCTGCCGCCGGTTGCGCCGTCGCCACCTCGGCCGCCGTTGGGCGAGCCGCCACCGCCGCCGGACTGTCCGCTGCCGTCGCTACCGCGCCCACCCGCCGCGCCTGTGCCGCCCGCCGCGCCCGCGACGCCATCGCCGCCACGGCCCGCGATCACCGTCATGAAGCGGAGCGTCAGGTTGCTTCCCGAGCCCGTGACCACGAGCGTGGTCGTCGCTGCGGACGGCCCGCTCTGCGCCATGGTGGACATGTTGATGCGATCGATCACCGTCGGGGCACTGAGATGATCGGCGATCGCCGCGGTCGCTCCCGACGTCGTGAGCGTGGCGCGCGTATCGGCGCGCGTCGTGAACGTCGCGGTGTACCCGCCGTAGATTCCGACGCCGCTCGGAATCGAAACGGGCGTGGTCGTCGAGTAGGTGCCGTTGGCGACGAGAATCTGTGTTCGCGTCGGGTTGGCCAAGAGCGCGTCGAACGCGGCGGAGAAGCTGCCAACGGGCGTGGCCGGCGTCAGGCCGTCGTTCGTCGGCGTGCCCGTCGTGCTCACGAAGATCGCGAGCGTGCGATCACCGTCGATGCCGTCGCAGTTGCTGTCCGTGAACGCATCGTCCGGGACGTCGACGCCCGGCGTCGCCGTGCACGCGAGCTCGCAGCCGTTCGCGGGATTTCCATCGATGTCGACGAACCCGACCGCGCACGTCGCTCCACAGACACCCGCCGCGCAGCTCGCGACCTGATGAAGCGCCGGCGCGGGCGCCGGGCACGCCGTGCACATCGTGCCGTCACCACAGTGCGCGACGTTCGTCGCGGTGTCCGTGTACGTCGTGTGCGTGCACATCGCGCTCGTCTCGTCGCACGAGTCCATCGTGCAGTCCGTCGTGTCGCTGCAGTCGCGCATGCCGGCCGAGATGCACGTGCCGCTCACACACGACTCGACGCCGTTGCAGAACACGTGGTCGTCGCAGTTGGTGTCGAACTCGCAGGGCACGCCCGTCTGGCAGCCGCGGATCGAGCAGTGCAGGCCGCTGCCGCAGTTGGCGTCGTTCGTCCGGTGCACGCACATGTCCATCGCGCCGTCGCACGAGTCGTCGGTGCACGAGACCGCGTCGCTGCACGTCGGAACGTTCGCGGCGACGCAGCGGCCGCTCATGCACTGCAGCACGCCGTTGCAGAAGATGTGATCGTCCGGGCAGTCGGCGTTGGTCATGCACGTCGGGCCCGCGTCGTGCTGCCCGGCATCGACCGAGCCCGTGTCGCCGTGGACGCCCGTGTCGGCGTGGACGCCGCCTCCACCACCGGGATCGGCACACCCGGCGACCGCGCCGAGGGAGAGGACCGACAACGCCAGAGCCCATCGAGCCGCACGACCGAACTGCGTCATGTTTTTCCCCGCAAAAGCATTGGGACGCGGGCCGGACGGTTCCGACTCGTGTCTACCGAACATCGTACACCGAGCCCCGTGGTAGCGCTCGGGTTTGACGAATCCCCGCATTCCGGGCGTATCCTGTTTCCTTTTCTCGAGGTCCGTCATGCGTTCGAATCGCATCCTTCTTTCGCTCGTCACGTTGCTCGCGGCCTGCACCAACACCCCGGCCGCCGTCGATGGCGGCACCGATGCGAGCGCGTCGGATGCCGGCATGGACGCACCGCCCGACACCGGGCCGACCGCGCTGCCGGACCTCACCATCGACAGCGCCGAGCTCGCGAACAACGTGCAGTTCGCGCGCATGTACTTCGCGCCCGGCGCCTGCGAGATCGCCGAGGAGTGCGTCATGGCGCCCGGCTGGCGAACGCTGATGATGTTCACGACGTTCACGCCGAACATCGGCACCGCCGATCTCGTCTTCGGTCCGAACGTGTTCCCGGATGGCGGAGTGAACCCCGCGTTCATGTACTCGTCGTGCCACATGCACTATCACTTCCAGGGCTACGCGGACTACTCGCTGCTGAACACGGACGGCTCCGTCGCGCGGACGGGGCACAAGCAGTCGTTCTGCGTCGAGGACCTCGTGCAGGTCTCCAGCGACCCGAGCGTCACGACCCAGCCCGTCTACGGCAACTGCGGCGACATGGGCGGACGACAGGGCATCTCGCGCGGCTGGGCCGACGACTACTACCCGAACCTTCCGTGTCAGTGGATCGACGTCACCGACATGGCGCCGGGCAGCTACCAGCTCCGGGTCGAGATCAACACGATGCATCACATCGAAGAGCTCGACTACACGAACGACTCGGCGACGATTCCGGTCACGATCCCCGCTGACACGACCACCGGCGATTCGACGCGCGACTGCACGGCGACCGATCCGCCGCAGGGCATCGGCCGCAACTGCGGCTGGCAGCGCGAGCGCGTGCACCTGTGCACGCCGGGCGAGGCGATCTCGGTCGGCTGCAACGCCGACTGCGGCGTCGGCTCCTGCGACGACCGGGACGGCGGCTACGACATCCGCATCTGCCACGGCGACCACAACTGCAACGGTGACGATGCGATGGCGCTCATCACGTCGGACTTCGGCGAGTGCGGCTCGGGTGTGTTCAACGTCGACTCCGTCTGCGGCGTCGCGCGCTTCGTCTGTCCGCCCGAAGGGCAGTACACGGTGCTCGTGGCGGGCGACTACACCTGCTTCGACGACAACGGCTGCGTGCTCGCGGGCGAGACGTGCGTGAACGGGCGCTGCGTGGACGGCACGGGCAGCGGCTACTCGGGCTGTCACCTCCAGACGGTGGTCGGCACGCCCGGCACCGACGCCGGCGTCAGCGACGCGGCAGTCGACGCCGGCGTCGACGCGCACTGATCTTCAGGTCTTCAGGGACGCTGAGCGCGTCCCTCGAGCGACCGGCGCTCGCGAGCGAGCCGCCGTTGCCGATGCATCGCTATCGTCGTCGCCGGCGCCCTCGGCCGATGCTGGCGACCGCGATCGCCACCAGGAACGAGAGAGCACGAGGGCCGCGCGATGTCACCGAGCAGGTGCATCGCGCGCTCTCGTTCGGGGGCATCGCGGCATCGGCGGCATCGGTGCCCGCGTCCTGTGGGAGCAGGATCGATGCGTCGAGCATCGGTGGCCCCGCGTCTTCGCTGCCGAGCACTCCGTCGATCACGCTCTGGTGCATCGGACAGATACGCGCGACCGCGCTGGAAGCGGGGCAGTGCGCGATGCCGGTGATGCTCGAGAGCCGCGAGAAGGTCGGGAGCGTGACGCCGCGATCGGTCGAGCGCGCGATCGCGAAGCCGTCGAACGCTTCGGTGCCGGTCACCCAGAGCGCGCCGCCGCGCAAGAGAAAGCCGCGGACGTCGAGGCCTGAATGCGCGGGCGCATAGCTGCCGCCGTGGTCGTCGGATCGCCAGACGCCGTCGAGCGGGCCGCCGATCCAGATCGACGAGCCGTCGACGTCCCACGCGCCCGCGAGCACTTGGCGTAGCTGCGCGGCGTCGGTGAACGTCGCCGCGCCGTCGCTCGAGACGAGAACGCGATCGTGGCCGTCCATGTGCAGGTCCTGCGTGCGCAGCGCGAGGCGACCCGGATCGCTCGGATCGACGGCGATCACGAAGAGGTGCCACTCCGCGGGGAGCAGCGTGTACGGCACACGCGACCACGTGTCACCGCCGTCGTCCGATCGCATCACGCTCGGCTGCCACGGCTCGACGCGCTCGGGCGGCAGCGTCTCGACCGCGTAGATGCGCATCGGATCCGACGGCGCCACGGCGACCGACTCGTAGAAGACGCGGAACGTGGGACCGACCACCGCGTGCCACGTGGCGCCGTCGTCGGTCGATCGCATGAGGAAGTTGTTCGCTTCGTCGAAGCCCGTGCCCGCGAAGAGCGTGTGCGGCGCGCCGGTCGTCAGCGACGGAATCGGCCCGGAGAAGGTGGGATCCGCGAGCGACCAGTCGCAGCCGTCGGGCGTGCCGTGCCAGAGGCCCGCGCCGTCGGCGACGAAGAGCGAGCCGTCACCCGCGATCGCGACCATCGGATCGTTCACGTCGAGGCTCGCGCGCATCGCCTCGCGGCAGATCCAGCCCCACGTGACACCACCGTCGGTGCTCACGAGCGAGCCGAAGTTGGTGCCCGCGATCATGTGCATCGGATCGTTCGGATCGACGGAGATCTGCTCGAGCGTCGGTGGACCGACGTGCGCGTGAGCGAGCGAGGGAACGAGAGCGAGAGCGAGAACGAGAGCCAACCGGCGAGCAGCGAGCTCGACGAGAGAGAGACCCAACCGGCGAGCAAGGAGCTCGGTCCCTCTCCCGCTTCGGGCGGGAGAGGTTGGGTGAGGGCCTCCCGCCACCGTGCTCGGGAGCGCCGTCCCCTCACCCCCACCCTCTCCCGCCCGAAGCGGGAGAGGGAGCGCCGCCTCTCGAGTCATGAGCGCGTGATCTCGCGGGCCGCGTTCTCGATGGTCGCTTCGTCCAGCAGGACCGTCAGCGCCGCGTCGCCGAGCGGGATGAAGCTGTCGGCGCTCGAGACGCGCCGCATCTTGCCGTCGAAGCCGCGATCGACGAGCGCCGCGATCACGCCCTCGCCGATGCCGCCGCTCTTGCGCGTCTCGTCGACGACGAGCACGCGACCGGTAGCGCGCGCCTCGCGCACGATGTCGTCTTCGGGCAACGGTGCGATCCAGCGCAGATCCACGACGCGCGCGCGGACGCCGAGCTTCGCCAGGCGGGCCGCCACCCGCAGCGACATGAACAGACCGTTGCCGCTCGTGATCATCGTGAGATCGTGACCGTCGCCGTACGTGCGCGCGCGGCCGATCGGAACGTGATGGTCGAAGGGAGGGTAGGGCGCGAGCCAGCCGCCGTCGTTCGGCTCGTGCAGATCGCGCGTGTGATAGAGCGCGATCGGCTCGAGGAAGACGCACACCGTTCCGTCGACCTTCGCCGCAGCCACGCACGTGCGCAGCATCGCAGCGGCGTCGTCGGGCCGCGAAGGCGAAGCGACGACGAGGCCCGGAATGTCGCGCAGCACCGCGACCGCATCGTCGTTGTGGAAGTGACCGCCGAAGCCCTTCTGGTAGCCGTACCCCGCGATGCGCACGACCATGCCGTTGCGATACTGGCCGTTCGAGAAGAACGAGAGCGACGCCGCTTCGCCACGCAGCTGGTCCTCCGCGTTGTGCAGATACGCGAGGTACTGGATCTCCGGGATCGGCAAGAGGCCCGACACGCTCGTGCCGAGCGCGAGCCCGAGGATCGTCTGCTCGTCGAGCAAGGTATCGAACACGCGCGCGGGGCCGACGCGACGCTGAAGGCCCTTCGTCACGCCGTAGACGCCGCCCTTCTTTCCGACGTCCTCGCCGAACGCGAGCAGCTCGGCGTGCGTCGCGAACAGATCGACGAGCGTCCGATTGATCGCGAGCGAGAGCGTGAGCGGTCCTTCTTCTTCGACGGGTGTGCCTAGTGGAGGCATCGCGGCCATCGCGGCGACCTTCGCGGGCGATCGCGGCGAGAGCGGCGTCATGACCTGCGCCGCGCTCGTGAGCTGCGGTCGCGTGCGCGCCTTCTCGGCGAGCAGCACGACTTCTTCGCGCTTGGCCTCGTAGCGCGCGATCACTTCGTCCGGCGTCAGCACGCCCCGCGAGACGAGCATCGAGGCGACGCGCACGAGCGGATCGCGAGCGATCTCGGCGCGGATCTGATCGGGCGTGCGATACGTATTCTCCGCGTCGCTGCCCGCGTGGCCCATGAGCCGCACGACGCGCAGGTGCAGGAACGCCGGCCGTCGGTTGCTCCGCACCCAGCTCGCCGCTTCGCGCGCGACCTCGACCGACTCGAGGAGATCGCCGCCGTCCGCCTCGAAGTACTTCAGACCGGGTCGCTGTCCGTACGCCGCACGGATCCACCCGCTCGGCGTCGCGACGCTGATGCCGATCCCGTTGTCCTCGCAGACGAACAAGAGCGGCAGCGGATGGCCTGCGTGCGCCGAGTGACAGGCGGCGTTGATCGCGCCCGTCGCCGTGGAGTGATTCGCCGACGCATCGCCGAAGCTCGTGATCGCGATCGCATCGCGCGGCCACGGGCAGTGCGTGCCGAGCTTCTTGCTGCGCTCGATCGCGAACGCGACGCCGACGGCGCGCGGCAGCTGCGAGGCGATGGTCGAGGTCTGTGGGATGATCGCGAGCGCGTGGCTGCCGAACACTTTGTGGCGACCGCCCGCGATCGGCTCGTCTTCGGCGGCGCAGATCCCGAGCAGCACGTCGTAGAGCGCATCGATACCCGGCACTTGTCGCGCGCGCTCGAGGAAGAACGCGCCCGATCGATAGTGGAGCAGCGCCGGATCGGTCGGCCGCAGCGCTGCCGCGACGGCCGCGTTGCCTTCGTGCCCGCTCGATCCGATCGTGTAGAAGCCCGCGCCGCGCTTCTGCCGCAGCCAACGCGCCGTCAGATCGAGATGACGCGAGCCGAGCATCGAGTCGAAGAGCTCGAGCGCGCGAGCCTCCGTCAGCTCGCCGGACAACGAGTGAGGCGTGCCCGGCTGCATCGCGCGAACGGCAGAGAGAAACGAGGCGTCGACCTCGAACGCGAGCTCCTGGGTGCTCATCAGCGAAAAGTCTCCTGGGTTCCTAGCTTCCTGGGTTCCCGCGCAAAAAACCGAAATTTACGCGGGAGCCCGGGAGGGAAGGAACCCAGGAGAGGGATCTCCTCGGCTCCCGCGTGAATCCATCGTGCGTCGAGGCTAGAGCAAGCAGCCGGGAACGGCGGTGGTGCTCCCGCGGGCGAGGTTCTCGAGCTGGATGCGCTCGCGTCGGTAGAAGCAGAGATCGTTCGCGTGGCTCAGGTAGCCGTACTGGTAGAGCACCACGCTCCGGCGCGACTCCGCCACGAGGTCCGCTCCGTTCGGCGCGTGGAAGTGCGCGAGGCGGTGCGCCACGATCGCCGTCTGCTCGGTCTCGATCTCCACCAGGTGCGCGAGCGCGGGCTCGATGTTCATCCCGTCGGCGAGGTCGGCCGCACCGGTCCAGATCGTGATCGCGTCCTCGACGCGCACGCGATCGGTGTGCACGCCGTCGACGATCTCGCCGAGCCATCGATCATCCGGTGAGATCGAGAGCGCGGCGAGGCGCGCTTCGATGCCCATCAGATCCGTGCGCAGCGCGCCGAGCGGCGTGAGCACGTTCGTGCGGAAGGCCGCGCGATCGGTCGTGCTCATCGCCTGGATGTCGGTGTACGAAGGGCGACGCGGCTGCGACCACACGCCCATCGCGAGCCCGATCGAGAACGATGCATCGTCGCTCGCCGTGTAGGCCGAGAGCTGCTGATCGATGTATGCGCGGTGCTCGATCGCCATCAGGTCGTTCACGATGTCGGCGACCGCGCTTCCGTTCGGCAGCGGGTCGAGCATCTCGTGATAGAGCGCGCCCTCGCTCGCCGGCAGATGCCGCGTCATGTGCATGACGGCCCAGTCGTTCTGCCAGTAGCCCCATTCCCAGCCGCTCGAGAAGATCACGTGCGAGTCGAGCTGCGCGTCGCCTTCGGTCGTCGCGCGCGCTCGGATCTGCTGCAGGTCGTAGAGCCGCGAGCGCACGTAGAGCGGCAGGTAGAGCGGCACGCTGTCGTCGTACGCGATCCAGTACGCGTCCTCGGGGTTGTACGAGACGGTCTGGTGCGCCGCGACACGCGAGAAGAGGTACTCGCGGTGCTGCGTGAACTCGGTCGAGCCGTACGCGCCGCTCACCGGCTCGAAGAGCGTGAACGCCATCACCGAGTGCACCCACGGGATGATGTGCGGGTCGGCGTACTGCACGAGAAAGTAATAGAGAAGGTCGTGTCCCATGTACGTGACGTGCGTCGACGGATAGTCGCCGACGTGGATCGTCGCGGTGACGCTGACGCCGGGCATCACGGTCTCGATCGTCGTGTACGCGGTGTTCAGCGTGTCGATGAAGACCTGCGGATCTTCGCCCGAGAACTCCCCGAACGAGAGCTGGATCGAGTCGTACGGGATGCTCGAGAACGCGCTCATGCGGTTCGTGACGTCGCCCGAGACGTTCGTCGAGCCATCGGGCACGAGGGTGAGCGCGCGCTGCAGGCTCGCGCCCGAGAAGAGCTGCACGCCGAGACCGATGCGGATCCCGCGCAGGTGCGCGTACGCGACGATCTGCGCGGCGTGCGCCTGCCACGCCGGGCGGTCGGTCGCCGGCAAGCGAACGATGTTGTCGAGCGCGGGGTACGTGAAGAAGTTCACACCGTTCTTCACGCACCAGTCGATGATGCGCTCGGCCTCGCGCAGGTTCGCGCCGCTCGGCTCCCAGAGCGCGATGAACGACTCGATCGGATGCAGCGTCCACGGCATGAAGCCGCGCTCGTGCATCTCGGGCACCACGACCGGGCCGAAGAGCGCGGCGTCCGGTGTGGCGAGCGTCGTCGGAACGAACGACTCGTCGGGGTGATAGAAGCGCACGTTCATCGCTTCGAGCAGCGCGGCGAGGCCGTACTGCTCGCCGAGCACGCCGCCGCCGTGGACGACGTAGCCGTGGGCCGCTTGCTCGAGGCGATAGCCTTCGTTCGCGACGGCGGCGTCGAGCACGACGGCGATGCGCGTCGTCCCGTCGCCGGTCATCGCGACCTCCATCGCCGGATCGGCCGACATGCGCACGCCGGCCTCGAGCTCGGCGGGAAGGTTCTCGACGAAGGCGTGGATCACGTCGACATCGCCGGGGACGACGAAGATCGGCATCGTGACGGGCGTGTTCGCGTCGAACGGGCCGGTGTCGTGGCCGGCATCGTTGCCCGCGTCCATGCCGACGTCGGGCTCGGTCGCGGCGTCGGTTCCTGCGTCGTCGACGGGCGGCGGCGGTGTCGGGCCGCAAGCGAGAGCGAAGAAGATCGAGAACAAGCCTACCCGAGCGCGCATCGCGCGAGGATAGCCTTCAGACGGTTTCGGCGTTCGCGCTCACGTGCGGCATCTCCCGTACTTCGGGCCGAGGCCGAGGCACGAACATGCGGCGGATCGCGTCGAAGGCGCGCGCGAAGATCGAAGGACGCTCGAGCGCGACCGGGACCTGCACGCTCAGTGGTCGCGTGACCTTCGGCTTCTCGACGTCGCGCGCATCGAGAAAACCTTCGAGGTCGGTCACGAAGCGCGGCGCGACCTCGCGATGCAGGAAGTGCCCGACGCCTTCGTAGCGGAAGAGCGGCACGCCCGAGAGATGCGCGAGACCATCGGCAGCTTCGGCGAAGGGCAGCACGCGATCACGCTCGCCCCACGCGACGGCCATCGGCGGCAGATCGTCCACGTCGGATGCGCGATCGAGGAAGTGACGCGACTGTCCGCGCAGATCGATCACGTCGGCGATGGTGCGCGACGCGGCGCGCGCCGTGCCCGGACGCGAGGCCATCCACGCGATCTCCGAGGCCTCGGTGGGCGTGAAGTGACCACCCGCGAGCGCGAGCCCGAGGCGCGTGCCGACGCCGAAGAAGGGCTGCCCGACGTGCTCGAGCAGACCGAGCGAGCCGAGACGCAGCTCGGGCGAGACGCCGCGGCCGAGACCGCCGGGCGCGACGAGCATGATGCGTCGCACGCGCGCGCGATGATCGAGCAGCATCCACTGCGCGACGCCGCCGCCGTACGAGTGACCGACGACATCGACCTCCGACAGATCGAGCGCGTCGAGCGCCGCGCCGATGACGGCCGCGTTCCAGGCGAGCGAGTAGCTCGCGTTCGGTCGAGCCGAGAGGCCATGGCCAGGCAGATCGATCGCCAGCACGTGCCGACCGCGGGCGAGCGCCGGAGCCACCCGCGACCAGGTCAGGTGCGAGTCGCACAGACCATGGAGAAGAAGCACCGGTGGGCCGCTCTTCGGGCGCTCGGGCAGGTGCTCGACCACGTGGAGGTCGACCCCCGCTGCGTTCACGATTCGTCGTGTCGGAAGGCTCATTCCATCTATGTAACACGCGGTGACACGTTCGCAAGCGTGCGCGTGTGACATGGCGTTGTGGACGCGTCTGCCCGGGCGCGCTCCAATACGTTCGGTGCGTGTCTTCGTCCTCGTCTTCGTCTTGGTTTTCGCGGCGCTGGCCGCGGGGCAGGACGCAGAGCGCGGGCACGCGCGATCGATCGAGGTGACCGCCACCGGCGCGACCGTCCGCACAGCCCCGAGCGTTCACGCACCGCGTCGAGGCACCGTCCGCCTCGGCACCCGCCTGCCCTTCGAGGCGCGCGTTCGCGGCACGGGATGTCCGAGCGGGTTCTGGTACCAGCTCGGCGAAGAGTCGTATCTCTGCGACTCGCTCGTCGCTCCGTCGAGCGAGCCGCCGTCGGGCGATCAACTGCCGGTGATCGCCGACGGTCAGCTCTTGCCGCGTCCGTACGCGTTCGTGTCGACGGACGGAACGTGGGCATACACGCGCCCGGGCGACTACTTCCAGGACGACTACGCGGAGTCGCTCGGTCGCGGCTTCGGTCTCGCGATCGTCGAGCGTCGCAGCGTGAGCGGCGTGGACTTCGTGCGGACGCTCTCGGGCTTGTGGGTTCCCCAAGACGAAGTGCACTTCGCGCACGGCTCCGAGCTCACCGGCGTCGACATCGCGGATGGCGTGCTCGATCTCGCATGGGTGCTCCGCGACGGCGCGCAGGTGCACGAGTGGAACGGGCGACGCGTCGGCACAAGTGTGGTGCGCCGCGCGGGGCTACGCGAAGTGCTGCACGTGCGGCAAGAGCTTCCGCACGGACAGCTGCGGCTCGACGACGGAGTCGTTGCTGCACGCGACGTCGCGCGTCCACTTCTCGAGGCGCCTCCGCCGGAGGTGATCGGCCCTGCGCGATGGGTCGACGTCTCGCTCGCGTCGCAGACGCTCGTCGTCTACGAGGGCGCGCGACCGATCTTCGCGACGCTCGTGTCGACGGGTCGTCCGCGCCCAGGGCACACGACGCCGGTCGGCACGTTCCACGTCTGGGTGAAGCTCGCCGAAGACACGATGGACGATCTGCAGCGCACCGATCAAGAGAGCAACTACGCGATCGAGGGCGTGCCCTGGGTGCAGTACTTCTCCGAGGGCATCGCGCTGCACGCCGCGTTCTGGCACGACCAGTTCGGCCACCGTCACAGCCACGGATGCGTGAACCTCTCGCCGCGCGACGCGCGCCACGTGTTCGAGATGACCTCGCCGACGCTGCCGCCCGGATGGGACGCGATCTTGAGCACGGACGCGCATCCGGGCACCGTCGTCCACGTCCACTGAAGAGTGGCCGTCGCTCGCCGCGTCGCGAGCGGCAGGGAAGACCTGATGGCCTTCGAGCGAAAGAAGACGCTGAACGTCTCCGATCCCATGCCGCACGTCAGTCGCAACCGCGTTCCGCAGCCGTTTTTCCTCGTGGGAGAAGCGGATCATGTCCTGATCCAGATGTCGGGCGTGGCGACGCTGGAGCTGCGCGAGGTCGAGACGACGAGGGTGCGGCTCGTGCCGGGGGACTCGGTGTACATCCCGGCCGGAACGCCGAGCAGGCTCGTGCCCGAGGGAGAGAACGTCGTCGTGCGACTGAAGGCCGAGCCGCCCGCGCGCGAGGCGGTCGCTTGGTATTGCGATGCGTGTGGGGCGCTCGTGCATCACCGCGAGCTCGAGGCGGGCTTCGCTCGGGACCAGTACTGGACCGCGGTGAGCGACTTCAACGCGGACGCCGCGATGCGTACGTGCGGCTGTGGCACCGTGCATCCCATGGTCGACCTCGGCGACGCTGCATTTGCCTCCGTGGCTGCTGCGCTGCGCGGCGAGTGAGCTCGATCGCGCCGGGCTCGAGCCTTTCGATATGCTCCCTCGGTGGATCACGGGCTCGGTGAGGGGAGCTTCGCGCCGCTCGCGGCGGCGTTCTTCGTCGCCCTGCTCACGCTGCTCGAGGGTGGCGTTCGCATCGCGCGTCGCGAGACCTACGACGTCCCATCCGCGGCGACGTCTCTCTTTCTCGCGTGCGGGCGCAGGCTCGGCGATCGCGCGCCGCTCTGGCTGACGCTGCCTTTCGCGGGATGGTTCTTCGCGCATCGGATCGTGACGCTGCCGGATGCGTGGTGGTCCTGGCTCCTGCTGCTCGTGGGGCTCGAGCTCGGGCACTACACGTCGCATCGTGCAGCCCATCGCATGCGGTGGCTCTGGGCGTCGCACGCGGTGCATCACTCGTCGTCGGAGCTGACGCTCGCCGCCGCGTACCGGCTCGGGTGGACGGGCAGGCTCACGATGACGCTCTCGTTCTTCGCGCCGCTCGCGCTGCTCGGCTTCGCGCCCGAGCGCATCCTCGCGGTCTACACGCTGACGTTGATCTACCAGGTGTGGCTGCACGCGGCGTGGATCCCGCCGCTGCCTTGGATCGAAGGAATCCTGAACACGCCGGCTGCTCATCGCGTGCACCACGCGAACGCTCCGGCGTATCGCGACAAGAACTTCGGCGGCATGACGCTGATCTTCGATCGCCTGTTCGGCACGTACGCCGCCGAACGGAGCGAGATCGAGACCACGTACGGATGGGCTTCCCCGCAAGAGGCGCGTCGGCCGCTCTACGTCCTGATCCAGCCGTATCGCGAGCTCGCCGCCCACGTGCGCGCTGCGCGATCGGTGCGCGCGCTCGCGCTCGCGCTCTTCGGCCCGCCGTAGCACGCTGCGTCCGTGGCTCGTCGCTCGAATGGCGGTTCGCTGGTGCCGGGAGGCGCGCCGTTCCTACGCGGCCTGCGGCTGCTGCCCGAGCGAGTGACGACGCCCGACGCGTTTCCTTTCTGCGTGCCCGCGCTGCGCGAGCTCGACCTCTCGTTCGAGACGCCCGTCACGTTTCTCGTCGGCGAGAACGGCTCGGGGAAGTCGACGCTGCTCGAGGCGCTCGCGGTCGTGTGCGACCTGCCGGCGAGCGGAGGGAGCCGCAACGAGACCCACGAGCACTTCGGCGTGAAGAGCGACGCGTCGTTGGCCGCGGCGCTTCGACCGAGCTTCGCGCAGCGCCCACGCGATTCGTTCTTCTTCCGCGCCGAGACGCTCGCGCACTTCGCATCGTTGCTCGACGCTCGAAAGGAAGATCCCGACTTCTGGGGCGATCCCTACGCGCGCTACGGCGGCAAGACGCTGCACGCGCGCTCGCACGGCGAGGCATTCCTCGCGACCTTCGCAGGCCGGCTCGGTCAGGGGCTCTGGCTGCTCGACGAGCCCGAGGCCGCGCTCTCGCCGCAGCGACAGCTCGCGCTGCTCGCCCTCGTCTGGCAGCGCGTCGCAGCGGGCGGCACGCAGCTGGTGATCGCCACGCACTCGCCCATCTTGATGACGTACCCCGGCGCGAAGATCCTCGCGCTCGACGACACGGGCATCCACGAGACGACGCTCGCCGAGACGAGCCACTACCAGCTGACGCGCGCGATCCTCGAACACCCCGAGCGCTACTGGCATCATCTGCGCAAAGCAGACGACGGCGAGTAGCTCAGACGGTGTCTTCGACGCGCGCGGCGACGATCCGGGCGCCACGACGCACGACGCGGACGCGATTGCCCGCTTCCGATCCTTCGGGCGCGGGCACGCCGTCGAGCTCGATCGTGCCGTTCGCGGTCGCGCGGCCTTCGACGGAGTCGAGCTCGCTGAGGAACTCGCGCACGAAGTCGTTCGCGGGCGCGCCGAGGAGCTGCTCGGGCGTGCCGAGCTGCTGGATCTTGCCGCGATGGATCACGACCACGCGATCCGAGATCTCGAACGCCTCTTCTTGATCGTGCGTGACGAGCACGCTGGTCGTGCCGAGGTCCTCGTGGAGCTTGCGCAGGAACTTCCGCAGCTCGCGCCGCACGCGCGCATCGAGCGCACCGAAGGGCTCGTCGAGCAAGAGCACCTTGGGCTCGACCGCGAGCGCGCGCGCGAGCGCGACGCGCTGCCGTTGACCTCCCGAGAGCTGCTCGGGATACCGGCGCGCGAGACCCTCGAGCTGCACCATCTCGAGCAGATGCGTGACGCGTTTGCCGATCTCCGCGTCGCTCGGGCGCGTGGCCTTCGGGCGAACGCGCAGACCGAACGCGACGTTCTCGAACACGCTCATCTCGCGGAAGAGCGCGAAGTGCTGGAACACGAAGCCGACGCCGCGCTCGTGCACGCCCGCGCGCGTGACGTCCTTGCCGCCGATCGTGACCGTGCCCGTGTCGGGCGCTTCGAGGCCTGCGATCACGCGCAGGAGCGTGGTCTTGCCGCCGCCGGATGGGCCGAGCAGCGCGACGAGCTCGCCGTCGGCGATCGTGATCGATGCCTCGTCGATCGCGGGATGGGCTCCACCGAAGTGCTTGGAGACGTTCGAGACCACGATCGTCATGCCGTCACTCCTTCGGAAACACGCTGGCTCTTACTCGCCCGCGCCCGCGCATCACGCACGCGATGCTCCAGGTACGCCTTGCCGATCAGCGTCACGAGGCCGGTGATCGCGAGCAGCGACGCCGACGCGAACGCCGCCGTCATCGCGTACTCGTGATAGAGCGCCTCGACGTGCAGAGGCAGCGTCTCCGTGTCGCCGCGCACGTTGCCGGACACGACGTTGACCGCGCCGAACTCGCCCGCGGCGCGCGCGCCCGCGAGCACCATGCCGTAGAAGAGCGCCCAGCGGATGCGCGGTAGCGTGATGCGCACGAGCGTCTGCCAGCCCGACGCGCCGAGCGACGCGGCTGCCTCTTCTTCGTCGAGACCGTCGGCTTCCAGCAGCGGCACGATCTCTCGCACGACGAACGGGATCGTCACGAAGAGCGTCGCGAGCACGACGCCGGGCACGGCGTAGATGATCCGGATGTCGTGATCGCGCAGCGTCTCGCCGAAGATCCCGCGCGCGCCGAACAGGAGCACGAACAAGAGACCCGAGACGACGGGCGAGATCGCGAACGGCAGATCCACGATCGTGGACAAGAGCGTCTTGCCCCAGAAGTGTCCGCGCGCGAGCGCCCACGCGATCACGACGCCGAAGAACGCGTGGATCGGCACCACGATCGCGACGACGAAGAGCGTGAGGCGCACCGCCGCGAGCGTTCCTTCGTCGGTGATCGCTTCGAGGTAGTGCGGCAGACCATCGGCGAGCGCGCGCGAGAACACGACGACGAGCGGCATCACCAGCACGAGCAGCATCGAGATCACCGCGAAGGCCACGACGGCCCAGCCCGCGCCTTCGGGCTTGCGACGACCGGAGCTCACGAGCGCCTCTGACGGTGATCACCGAGACGACGCTCGGCGCGATGGAAGAGCATCAAGAGGCCGATCGATGCCATCAAGAGGCCCGTCGCGACGATCGCCGCGCCGACGTAGTCGTACTCCTCGAGATGCACGAGCACGAGCAGCGGCGCGATCTCGGTGCGCATCGGCACGTTGCCCGCGATGAACACGACCGAGCCGTACTCGCCGAGCGCGCGCGCGAACGCGAGGATGCCGCCGGCCGCGAGCGCGGGGCGCAGCGCCGGGAAGATCACGCGGAAGAAGGTCTCGCTGCGCGTGGCGCCGAGCGAGAGCGCGGCCTCTTCGACCTCGCGTGGAAAGCTCTCGATGACGGGCTGCACCGTGCGCACGACGAACGGCAGCGAGGTGAAGATCAGCGCCATCACGATCCCGCTCCGATGGAACGCGACCTCGATGCCGAGCGGCATCAGCCAGGCGCCCAACAGGCCGTTCTCCGAGTAGAGCGCGGTGAGCGCGATGCCCGAGACCGCGGTCGGCATCGCGAAGGGCAGATCCACCAGCGCGTCGAGAACGCGCCGCCCCGGCAGCTCGTAGCGGGTGAGGACCCACGCGATCGCGAGCCCGATCGGCAGCGACACGAGCGCGGCGATCAGCGATGCGCCCAGGCTGAGGCCGTAAGCCGCGAGCGTGCGCGGCGCGCTCAGCACTTCGCCGATGCGGTCGAGCGGCGCGCGGACGACGACCCAGATCAGAGCCGAGACGGGAATCACCACGAGCAGACCGAGGAACGCCCACGACACGGCGATCGATCCGCGAACACCCGGCAGCGCGCGAGCGCGCACCGAGCGAATCGTCTTCGTCTTGGGAGGATCGACCGGCACGACCACGGCGGCTTGGCTCACGTCGTCCTCACGGCGAGGCGGTCGTGATGCGATCGAGACTCGCGCCCTCGGCGAAGTGCGCGGCCTGCGCCGCGTTCCATCCACCGAACACTTCGTCGATGGTGAAGAGGTGCACGCTCGGGAAGTCGCTCGCGTGACGCGTGCTCACGGCCTCGTCGCGCACGCGATAGTGATGCGTCGCCTCGATCTCCTGCGCCTCGGGCGTGTAGAGGAAAGCGAGGTAGCGATCGGCCACTTCGGTCACACCGTCGTGCTGCGCGTTGGCGTCGATGCGCGCCACGACCGGCTCGGCCAAGATGCTCTCGGTCGGCACCACGATCTCGAGATGCGCGTCGGGCATCTCGCGCAAGAGCATGTGCGCCTCGTTCTCCCACGTGAGGAGCACGTCACCGATGTGGTTCTGCGCGAACGTCGTCGAAGCGCCGCGTGCGCCCGAGTCGAGCACGGGCACGCGATGGAAGAGCTCGCGCACGAACTCGGTCGCGCTCGCGTCGGTGCCGCCCGGCTGACGAAGCGCGTAGCCGTATGCGGCGAGATACGCCCAGCGTGCACCGCCCGACGTGCGCGGGTTCGGCGTGACGATCTGGGTCTGCCCCTGCACGAGGTCGCCCCAGCCGTGGATGCCGCGCGGATTGCCCTGACGCACGACCATCACGATGGTGGAGTAGAACGGTGAGCTGCGATTCGGTTCGCGGCTCGCCCAGTCGGCGGCGAGGAGGTCGTGGCCTTGGCTCGCGATCGAGTCGACGTCCCACGCGAGCGCGAGGCTGACGACGTCGGCGGGCAGGCCGTCGATCACGGCGCGCGCCTGGCGGCCCGAGCCGCCGTGCGACATGCGGATCTCCACCTCGAGCTGGTGATCGGCGAGCTCGTGCGTGGCGAACGCGCGGTTCACTTCCTCGAAGAGCTCCCGCGTCGGGTCGTACGACGCGTGGAGCAACTGGACGTGCCGAGGCCCGCTCGACGTGGCGCCGGAGCCTCCTCCCGAGCAGGCGACCAACATCCCGAAGGAAAGGAGGAGAGAACGGCGACTGAGCACGCCCGCGGCGACGCACCCTACGTGCCGGGAGAAAACGACCGACAACCGTCACATATGACGGATTATGCGATGGGGCCGTGATATGGAACGGGCTGCTCCATCAAATATGCTGGGGTCGATCCGAAAGCGGCTCAGAAACCAGGATAGAAGACGGAATCACGGGGCACATGACGTGCTCGACCCGGTGCGTGGACGGGAGCCGGATGGACGAGAGTAGTCGAACGGTCGAGCTCGAGCTCGCGGTTTGGAGAGAAGCGTGCCGGCACCTCGACATCGAGGAGTCGCTCGGCCGCATCGAGCCGGTCGTATCGGGCGCGCTCTCGCTCGCAGCGATGGTCGTGCGCCGCCTCGACGTCGCGCGCGCGCGCATCGATACCGTCGCCGTCGCGGGAGAGCTGCCGAGCGCGCCGCCCGCGCTGGTCGAGCTCAGCCCGAGCCAGCTCGACGATGCGACCGCGCTCTTCGCCGAGACGCGCTTTCGTGCCGCGCGCTTCGATCGCGCGAGCCCGTTGCTCGTCTCGCTCGATCTCGAGGGCGCCCGCCCGACCGCGCTGATCGCCGCCGTGAGCGACGAGCGCGGGCCCTCGGGCTTCGTGCTCCTGTTCGCGCGCACCGCGTTCGACGATCTCGCGATCGAGCGCGCGCAGTCGATCCTCGAGCCACTGCGCGTGGCGCTCGCCAACGACGAGCGCCTGCACGAGCTGGCCCGACTCCGAGAAGCCGCGGAAGCGGAGAACCGTGCGCTGCTCACGCGCCTGGGTCGTCAGTCGATCCTCGAGAGCATCGTCGGCGAGCGCGGCGGTCTGCGTCAAGTGATGGAGCGTGTCGCGCAGGTCGCCGACACCGACGTGCCGGTGCTCATCCTCGGCGAGACGGGCTCGGGCAAGGAAGTGATCGCGCGCGCGATCCACGAGCGCTCGCGCCGACGCAACGGTCCGATGGTGCGCGTGAACTGCGGCGCGATCCCGGCGGACCTCGTCGACAGCGAGCTCTTCGGCCACGAGAAGGGCTCGTTCACCGGCGCCATCGCGACGCGCAAGGGATGGTTCGAGCGCGCCGACGGCGGAACGCTCTTGCTCGACGAGGTCGGCGAGCTCCCGCTCGCGGCGCAGGTCCGCTTGCTGCGCATCCTGCAGGAAGGCGCGCTCGAGCGCGTCGGCGGCGGACGGACCATCCACGTCGACGTGCGCATCGTGGCGGCGACACATCGTGATCTGCACCAGATGGTCGATGACGGACAGTTCCGTGAGGACCTCTGGTATCGCCTGAGCGTGTTCCCGATGCGCCTTCCCTCGCTGCGTGAGCGACCGGAAGACATCCCCAAGCTCGCGACGCACTTCGCGCAGAAGGTCGGCGAGCGTCTCGGCGGCACCGCGCTGATCCCGACCGCGTCGGATCTCGAACAGCTGCGCGCGTATCCGTGGCCGGGCAACGTGCGCGAGCTCGCGGCCGTCATCGAGCGCGCGGCGATCCTCGGGCACGCACGCAAGCTCGAGGTGGCCGCCGCGCTCGGCGCAGGCGCGCGCCCACAGTTGCCGAGCACGCCGCCGCCGCGCGCGATCGAGAGCGCGACCGTCGCACAGGTGATCGGAACCGACTCGCTCGTGCTCGACGACGTGGTCAAGTCGCACCTCGAGCGCGTGCTCGGTCGCACGAACGGGCGTATCGAGGGCCCGCGTGGTGCGGCAGCGCTGCTCGGCATCAACCCGCACACGCTTCGTGCGCGCATGCGCAAGCTCAAGCTCGACTGGTCGCGCTTTCGCGCGCGAGAGAGCGCGTAAAACGTTCAGGACCGCGTACCGACGCGGCACTCCTTGTGCGATGATGGGGCGTCCGAACCGAAGGAGCCCCGTGTCGATACCTCTGAACGTCGTTTTCCAGGGCGTGCCCTACGCAGAGAGCATCCAGCGGTGCGCGCGCCTCGAGCTCGACAAGCTCGCGCATCTGCATCCGCGCATGGAGTCGTGCGAGGTGGTGCTCGAAGCGCGATCCGGGAACAAGTACCACGGCGGTGCATGGGTCGTTCACATCACGGTCCGCGTCCCGGGCCGCGAGCTGACCGTCGATCACGACTCGGGCTTCATCGACTACCAAGAGGACTCGCTCGACACGGTCCGGGCCGCGTTCGTCGGTGCCCGTCGCGTGCTGCTGCAGGACGCCAAGCGGCTGCGCAACCCCGAAGCGGCGCCGAGCGCAGAAGCGACGGCCGACGAGCGCGACAAGCCGGCCGCCTGATCCGGTCTGCGTCAAGCCGCGTCGGCGTCCTCGTCGGGCAACGCATCGAGGTGCGTCCAGCAGTTGCCGCAGACGGTCGCGTTGCGCATGCCGATGGTGCGACACTTCGGGCACTGACGCGTCAGGGGCTCGGGGCCGAGCGCGAGCTGTGATGCGAGATCATCGAACGACTCGCGCAAGAGGCGCGCGCTCTCCGTGTCGAGACCGATCTCGCTGACGTGCCGGATGCGGCGGTCGAGCGCCCACATCGAAGTTCGAAGGCGTGTCTGGCCCGGGTCCGGACCGAAGTAGTTGGGTTGGCTCATGCGCGCCGTCGTGCAAGCCGCTCTCCAGCCGGATCGTGGGGACCGGAGCGAGGGCTCGTGAGACGAATTCGTCTCGGTCGGCCGGCCGCGACGTGATCTGTCCCAGTTCGCGCTATGCTGGCGACGTCTGGGCTCGCGTGGGCCTCGGCACGCTCGTTTCGGACGGGCCCTCGCTGGAGAGCGTGGCTCGTCACGGCGCTCGCCACGCGAGGATGATCGACGGCGCGAACGCGCCGCATCGGAGCGACCGTGATCGAGGCCCCTCGTGGACACGTGCTCGTCGTGGACGACGACGAGGCAGACCTGGATCGTACGATCCGAGCGCTGCGCGAGCGTGGGCACACCGTGCATGCGGCCAGCACCGCGAGCGCCGCGATCGATGCGACGCTGACCGTCGACTTCGACGTCGTCCTGACCGATCTGCATCTGGGCGAGAACAGCGGGCTCGATCTCTGCACCGAGCTGCTGCGCGCGCGCCCCGAGCTGCCGATCCTCGTGCTCACCGCGAACACCACGCTCACGTCCGCGATCGATGCGATGCGCTCGGGTGCGTTCGACTATCTGCTCAAGCCCATCGATGCCGATCTGCTCGGGCTCGCGACGGAGCGCGCGCTCAAGCACCGGCACCTGGCGCTCGAGGTCTCGCGCTTGCGACACGACGTGGAGGCGGCGCGAGGGTTCGAGGGCATCCTCGGATCGAGCGTTCCGATCCGACTCTTGCTCGAGCGCATCACGCGCATCGCGCCCACGCACGCGAGCGTGCTCGTCACCGGCGAGAGCGGCACGGGCAAGGA
>CAYSCF010000087.1:0-5700 GCA_964429305.1 uncultured Sandaracinaceae bacterium
AGACCGTAGATCACGCTGCAATCTAGGGGTCAATCGCGATGTGTAGGATCACGAGGCTGAGCGCCCCTCCTCGTCGGACTCTCCGCTTCGTCGCTCCGCTCCTCGCGAGCGAGACGGCGCGGTTCGCGCAGACGACGCATCGCCGCCGCATCCGTCCGCGCGGGATCGAAGTCGCTGCCTTCTGGATCCGGTCGCAACCCAACCTGGGCTGCTGTCGTCATCAGACGATGGGGACGCAGCTGTGGGAGACCGGGTCGTACTCTTCGGGCGGGATGCAGCCCGCGTCGAACCCGGTATCCGTTCCGGCATCGGCGACCGCCGTGTCCTGAACGGCAGCGTCGGTCGTCGGCATGTTCGTCACGCATCCCGTCGCGAGGACGGCGACCGCGAGCACGGCCGGCACCACGAGCCTCTTCTTCGTCTCGCTCTGCATCGGGACGAAGCATGAAGCACGGCATGCGTGCTAGGCAAGGCGCGTGACCGCCGAGAAGCTCGTGCGCCCGAGCGCGTTGCTCACGATGGCGTGCAAGGACGCCCTCGAGATCGTCGGGCGCGACGGAAGCCTGCGCCGCCTCGAAGGCGACACGGCCGCGCTCGCCGAGGTCGTGCTCGCGTTCTGCGAGACGCCGCGAGATCCGAGCGAGGTCCGCGCGCACATCGAGGCGCTCACCGGCGCGCCGCTCGGTGAAGGAGGGGTCGTCGACGCCCTCGTCGCGCTGCTGCGTGAGACGGGCGCGCTCGGCGCTCCGATACGACGCCCCGCACCGCGAACGCACGCGCGCGTCGTGATCGCGATGGGCGGTGCGGTCGCCGCATCGGATGCGCCGACACTCGTCCGATCGCTGCAGGCGATGGGCCTCGAGGTGCGCGTCGTCGCGAGCGAGCGCGCGCTGCGCTTCGTCGCCCGCGAGGCGCTCGAAGCGCTGACTCACACGCCGGTGCTGGACTCGATGTGGGGCGCCGCCGGCGTTCCGCACGTCACGCTCGCGAGCTGGGCCGACCTCGTCGTCGTCTGGCCCGCCACGGCGACGATGATCGGGCGGCTCGCGACGGGGAACTGCTCCGAGCTCGTCAGCGCGGTCGCGATCACCACGCGCGCCCCCGTGCTGGTCGCGCCGTCGATGAACGAGGCGATGCTCGATGCGGTCTCGGTCGCGCGAAACATCGATCGTCTGCGCGCCGATGGCTTCCGCATCACCGCGAGCGCGCTCGCGCACGAGGTCGCCGAGCGTCCCGAGGAGCGCGAGCTAGGGCGCGGCGGCGCGCCGGATGCCGCCTCGCTCGCCAGGATGATCGAAGCGCTCTGCCGCGCGACGGTGCCCGAGCCGCGTGATGCTGCGTCGTGGGAGGCCTTCCATCGGCGCGTGCCCGAGCCGGAGCAGTCGTGGACGGGCGCCGAGCCCGATCCCGTCGTGATGCGACTGCTCGAGCAGCACCCGGGCTCGCTCTGGGACGTGGGCACCGGGCACGGCGCGATCGCGATCGCTGCAGCAGCCACCGGTCGTCGCGTCGTGGCGACCGACGTGTCCGAGACGGCGCTGGCGCGAGCGAGCGAGCGAGCGAGCGACGTCGTGTGGATCGCCGACGACGTGACCGCGAGCCGCTGGTCCGGTGTCGTCGACGTGGTGGTCGATCGTGGAACGCTGCACACGCTCGGCCCCGAACGGCGTGAAGCCTACGTCGCGTCGATCGCTGCGCACACGCGCAGTGGATCGATCGTGATCATCACGACGATCGCGAGCGCCGACCCACGCCAACGCGTGCACGCGATGACGTCGGACGAGGTCACGCGCCTCTTCGGCGAGCGCTTCGAGCCGATCGATCGGATCGAGGCCCCCTTCCACGGACGGCTCACGCCTGCGCCCGCGTCGGTCACGACCGTCCTTCGTCGACGCTGATCTCTACTCGTGGATGGTGAGGACCACCGACACGATGCGCGGCAGGCTCGCGTTGTCCATCGGCAGCGTCTGGTTCGGTGACGCCGTGCCGTCGGGCTGCGTGATGCGCGCGAAGAGCGCGATCGTGCGCGGCGACGGCCCCGGCCCGAGCGCGCCCGTGGTGATCGACGCCTCGCACGCCGAGGCCGTGCACACGGTCGATCCGGGAATCCAGCCGAAGTTCGAGCCGTCGGTCGTGATGTCGCGGAACCCGGTCGTGACGTCGGGCGACAGAGCGACGTGCGACATCACCTGCGTGCCCCACGCCACGTCCGCGCGGAAGGTCGACGGCGTGGAGAAGCCCGCACTGATCGCGTCGTCGAGCGAGTGGACGGGCGTCGAATCGGTGAGGCTCGAGAGATCGGCGACGCCGTGCGTGCCGCCCGGATCTCCGTCGATGTACACCACCATCGCGTTCATCGACTCGATCTGGCCTTCGATCGCCAGATAGAGCGTGCCGCCGATCGCGATCGCGTGGATCGCGGTGAGCTGGTTGCCCATCCAGATCGTCGCGGTCGAGCTCGTCCCGCTCACGGCCGCGGCCCACTCGGTGGTCCCGACGACGCCATCGACGACGGGCGGCGTGATCACCGCGGCGTCGTGACCACCGTCGATGCCGACGTCGGGCAGGTCCGCGTCCGGGCCGGTGTCCCCCATCCAGGCATCGAGATCCGCGTCGTTGCCGACGTCGGGCAGCACGGCGGCGTCGCTCGCATCCCTCGCGAGGTTCGCGTCGTCGCGCATGGCCGCGTCGTGACCCGCATCGTGATGGTTGACCGTGTTCCCGGATCCGACCGAACAACCGGCGAGCGCCACCGTGCACGCCAGAGCGCGAAGCAACTTCATCCCACCAGCGTACCGGAGCGGGAACCGTGCGGCTCGTCCGTTGCCGAAGTCGTATGCTGGACGAGTCGATGTCCCGTCGCTCGGCCCACCTGTCCGCTCTCACGGTTCTGGCGCTCTGCGTCACGGCCGGCGTGGTCGCGCAGAGCGTCGTCGCGCACGAGTACGTGCCCAACGCGGGGCAAGACGACGGCAGCTCACTCGTCTCGAGCGCCGGCAGCGCCGAGCCCGCGGCGATCGTCTACGACGGAGATCTCGTCCCGCCTCCGACCGGAGGCGCGCTCCGCGATGGCGAGCGCGCGATGCGATCGCTCCCGGGCGACGGCGCACAGCAAGAAGAGGTCGGACGCCGCTCGCCGACGTTCCGACCCGATCGCGTGACGGCGCTACCCGGTGCAGTCGGCTACTTCGAGGTCTTCACACCGACGATCACGCCCTACAAGCGCGTGACCGCGCTCGACGGAATCGCGCTCGCCGGCGCCGTTCCGGTGCTCGCGGTGGCCGACGGAGCGCGCACCGAGGTCCACGTGGAAGGTGCGGGCGCTGCGGCGCCCGATGCGCGACCGAGAGACCGTTTCTGGGGAAGCGTCGTGCTCGACTTCTCGGACGGGAGCACCGTCCCGCTCCCCAGCGTCTCGCCCGAGTCGCGGATCCTGACGTTGCGCACCGAGCCCGCGAACGTGGCGATGCACGTCGAGCGCGATCACGCCGACAACTTCTACGCGGTCCTCGATGCGCCGCATCCGCCGCGCGACGTCCGCGTGATCTTCCTGACCGACGCGCCGCGCACGTACTTCGGCTTCGACGACGGGGCGGCACTGCCGACGGCGCCGAGCGATGCGCTGGTCGCGGACGTGCCCGTCCTGCCCGAAGACGTCGAGCGAGACGCGCTCGACTTCGCGCGGGAGCTCGGCCTGAGCCGCGGCGATCCATTCGATCGCGTGCTCGGCGCGCTCGTCGACCACTTCCGCGCGTTCGAAGAGTCCGAAGAGCCGCCGGCCGACACCGGCAACATCTATCTCGACCTCGCGCGCGGCATGCGCGGCGTGTGCCGGCATCGCGCGTACGCGTTCTCGATCACGGCCATGGCCCTCGGCATTCCGACGCGCTTCGTGAACAACGAGGCGCACGCGTGGGTCGAGGTGCACATGCCCGAGCGCCGCGGCTGGCTACGTGTGGACCTCGGCGGCTCGGCGCAGGGGCTCGTGTCGCGCAGCGCCGACCGAGGGCCGGCCTATCAGCCACCCGTGCGCGATCTCTTGCCGCGGCCCGAGCCGTACGAGCGAGCGCATGCGAGTGCGCAATCGGCCGCACCGCCGGCGACGAGCACGACGACGACGACGACGAGCACGAGCGGGAGCGGGAGCGGGAGCACGGGAACGGGAACGGGGACGACGAGCGGCTCCAGCGATCCACTCGGCCTCGGGCCGGCCACGCCTGCTGCGCCTGCGCGCGCACCGCTCGCACTGAGCTGCGATCAACGGCACATCGAGGTCCTTCGCGGTCAGAGCTTCGACGTCACCGGCCTCGCGCGCAGCCGTGGCCTGCCCGCCGACGGAGCACGCATCGAGGTGTTGCTCCGCGACGCACACGGCAACGAACAGCTGCTCGGCGTCACGGTCAGCAACGCGGACGGCGTCTTCCACGCGAGCTTCGGCGTGCCACCCGACGCCGCGGTCGGAGAGCGACGTCTCATCGTCCGTAGCCCCGCGAGCACGCGCTACGAAGCGGCGAGCGTCACCGAGTGATGCGCTGGGCGTCTCTGGCGCTCTCTCTGCTCGCGCTCGGGACGACGTACGCCGCCGCGCAGACGAGCGCCATGCACGATCCGTCGGCGTTCGTCCGCGTGCTCGGCGAGCATTTCTGGCTGCACGGCAGCGTGTTCCGCTTCGTGGGCGCGAACGTCGCGGTCATGCACGGGCAAGCGCACCGCGCGGCGATGACGACCACGCTCGATGCGGTTCACGACGACGGCCTGTCGGTGATCCGCATCTGGGCGCTCGGCGAGCGAGACGCGGAAGCACCGGAGTGGGCGCGGAGCTACGCATTCCGCGTCGGCGAAGAAGGCTGGCTCGAGCCGAGCTTCACCCATCTCGATCGCGTGATCGCCGAGGCGCATGCGCGTGATCTGCGCGTGATCGTCGTGCTCGCCAACCGCTGGGCCGACTACGGCGGCATCCCGCAGTACCTGCGCTGGTCCGGAGACGCATTCGACGCGGCGACCCCGGATGGGATCGCGCGTGCGGAGCTCGGCACGTTCTTCCGCTCCAGCCGCGCGCAGGCGCTTTATCTCGCGCACGTCGAGCGTGTCGTCGGTCGCGTGAGCTCGGTGACCGGCATCGCCTACCGCGACGACCCGACCATCCTCGGTTGGGAGCTCGTGAACGAGATCTCGGCGGAGCGACGCGATGCCGCAGCGCTCGCGGCGTTCGTCTCGACGACCGCGCGCCGCATCCACGTGCTCGACCCCAATCATCTCGTGTCGGCGGGGCACATCGGCTACGTGACGAGCGCCGAGCGTCGCACCTGGCAGCAGATCGAGGCGCTGCCCGAGATCGACTTCGCCGACGCGCACGCCTATCCGACCGAGCACGATCGTGTGCGCACGCTCGCCGAGCTCGACGCGTTCGTCGACGACCACGCGATGCTCGCGCACGCGGTGCTGTACCGACCACTCGTGCTCGGCGAGGTCGGCTTCGCAGAAGGCACGCGCGCGCTCGATCGCGATCGTGCCGCGCTCTTCGATCGATTCCTGTCGCGCGCGCAGAGAGCAGGCGTCGACGGCGCGCTGGCGTGGATCTACGCGCCGAGCACCGAGCGTGCGGGCGCGCAGACGATCCTCGCCGACGCGCCCGATGCGAGCAGCCAGGCCGTGGGGGCCGGCGGGGGGGCGGGGGCGGGGGGGGGGGGGGGGGGGGGG
>CAYSCF010000087.1:5710-22560 GCA_964429305.1 uncultured Sandaracinaceae bacterium
TTGAGCGCGCAAGCGGAGAGCTTCGGGTCGAGCATCGCGACGCCGAGCTGGCCGTCCATCGACGCGAGGCTCTGGGACCCGTCGCACACCGTGGTCGGCACGCGCCGCGTCGCGACGGCAGCGCACGACGTCGTGCGGTGGGCGCCCGAGGCGTTCTCGGAGGCACGCTTCGAGACCGTCGGTCGCTACGACGGCTTCGGCATCGCGCAGATCTACGGCGGCGGTCACGGCGAGGTGTCGTATCGCTTCCGCTCGCCTCGCACGATCGCTCGCTCGCTGCGCCTCTCGATGCGGGCGAGCTCCGAGCTGCCAGGCCGCGGCGAGGGTCGCACCGCGAGCGACGGATCGCATGTCTCGGTCTCGATCGACGGTCGTGCCGTCGGGGTGCTCGACGTCCCGGCGGACGATGCGATCGGCCGGATCGTGTCGTTGCAAGCCCCGATCGACGCGGCGATGGCGTCGACGTTGCGCGGATCGCGCGTGCACACCCTGCGATTCGAGATCGCCGACGACGACGATGCGCACGGCCTCTGCCTCTACGGCGCGGCGACCGGCAACGAAGCGCTCGCTCCCGAGGTCGCCACGGAGCTGCCGGGGCAGATCGAATTGGCGTTTCTACCTTGACGCCCACACGCGCAAGCGCTGCGATTCGCCTCCACGGATGAGCGACGAGCCGAAAGACGAGGGCGAGGCGGGCAACGCGGGCGATCCGCCGAGCCGGCGTCCGACGTTCGAGCCCGGCAGCGGCGGCTCGCAACAGTTCTCTCGCGTCGAAGGCGAAGAGGATCTGCACGAGGTCCAGCCCGATCTTCCCGACGTCGCGATCGAGCTCGACGAGGCCGAGAAGGGCGGGCGCTATCAAGACGGGCCCGCGCTCGGCGCCGGCGGCATGGGCGAGGTCAAGCTGCGCAAGGACCGCCGCATCGGCCGCAGCATCGCCGCCAAGATCATGCACGCGCACGTCGAGACGGCCGAGACGCGCCAGCGCTTCCTGCGCGAGGCCCGCGTGCAGGGCCAGCTCGAGCATCCGGCGATCGTTCCCGTCTACGATCTCGGCGTCGAAGAGGGCCGGCTCTTCTTCACGATGAAGCGCGTGCGTGGCCAGACGCTCGCGCGCGTGCTCTTCGGTCTCGCCAGCGGCGAGGAAGAGTACGTGAAGCGCTTCCCGCGGAGGCGCATCCTCGCGAGCTTCCTGCAGGTCTGTCGCGCGGTGCATTACGCGCACGTGCACGGCGTGCTGCATCGCGATCTGAAGCCGTCGAACATCATGGTCGGCGACTACGGCGAAGTGTACGTCCTCGACTGGGGGCTCGCGCGCACGCTCGAGGATCGCCCGACGGCCTCGGGCGCGAGCGCGCCGCGCGCACGCCACTCGCTCGTCACGGCCGATCCGACGCGTGTACGGAGCTTCCGGCCCAACATCACCAAGCCGGGCAATCTCATCGGCACGCTCGCGTACATGTCACCCGAGCAAGCGCGCACCGAGACGCTCGATGCGCGTGCCGACGTGTACTCGCTCGGCGTGATGCTCTTCGAGATCCTCGCGCTACGTCGCTTCCGCGACGACTCGAGCTACCTGCGCGTCATCGCGCAGATCGTCGACGGCGTCGTCGCGCGCCCGAGCGATCACGTCGACATCGACCCCGCGCTCGACGAGATCTGCGCGCGTGCGACTGCGGTCGAGCGCGAGGAGCGCTTCGACACAGCGCTCGAGATCGCCGAAGAGATCGAGCGCTGGCTCGACGGCGCGCGCGACGTCGAGTCGCAGAAACGCACGGCGGCGGCAGCGGTGAAGGGCGCGAAGGAGCGGCTCGCCTCCGACGATCCCGACACGGCGCTGCACGATCTCTTGCGCGCGGTGACGCTCGATCCAGACAACCGCGAGGCGCCGAAGCTGCTGCTCGAGACGCTCGAAGCGCCTGCTGCGACGCTGCCGAAAGAGGTCGAGAACGACATCGCCGCGCGGAAGGCCACGCGGTCGCCGGTGGGGAACATGCTCGCGATCGCATGCCTGCTCGCGATCTTGCCGGCGCCCCTCGCCTGGCTCACCGGAACGACGGACCTCGGCGCGATCGGCGTGACCTTCGGTGCATCGCTCGTGCTCGTGGGCCTCTTGCTCTACATCCGAGCCTCGCACGCGGCACAGACCACACGCCTCGACGAGAGCGATCGCCGTCTCGCCGTGCAGGCCTATCACTTGCGACGCTTGTTCCCCGGCGCAGTGATCGACGAGAAACGCGATCGCATGTCGGGCGGCTGAGACGGGATGTGCGGACGCCGCTCGCACGCGAGGCGAGCGGCGATGAGCCGTCCAACGGGACGCACGGCGCGACCGCGCGAGGCGAGCCAGGCGCGAGCCAAACGGCAACGGCGACGACGAGGCGAACGCCATGCGCGGAGGCAACTCGCACGCGAGGCGAGCGGTAGCGAGCCGAAGGCGGAGAGGAGGTGAGGCCGATCCGGCTCCGCCGGTCGGCCGAGGAGGGGCGCCCAGCCCCTCCTCGAAACTCAATCGCCGATCGCGATGCCCAGCTTGTGGCGGAGCGCGAAGTAGCTCTCGCTCACGCTGAAGAGCGTGAGCTCCTTGAGACGATCCTTCTGCGCCACCGCCGATGCTTCGTCGGGGCTCGCGCGAACGAGCGCCGTCGCGATCTCGAGATCGTTCGCGAGCACGAAGCCCACGCGATCGGCCGTGAGATCGACCGCCGCCGTCCACTTCTTCAGATCGAGCTCGGGCGCCGCCGAGAGCAGGCGGTTCACGTGGCTGCGCAGCGTGTCCTGCTGCGGGCCGGTGAGATGCTGCTTGAACGCGCTCTGGTGCTCGTTGACCGCGCCCGTGAGATCGGCCGGTACCGGGAAGCCCGGCACCACGCTCTTGATCGCCGCGAGCAACCATCCGCGCAGGCCCGAGCCCGTCGGAACGAGATGACGCAGATACAGACCTCCGCGCATGTACGTCAGGTGTCGGCCCGCGACGAACGCGAGCGCCTGCGCCGGACCGCCCTGCTGCGCGCCACGACCGAGACCGATCGACGGCGGCGCCGTGAACACGAACGAGAGACCGCCCGGATCGTCGTTGCGGTAGTAGATCGGCGGCAGCGGGATGCGCGTCGCCGCGCCCGCGTACCAGAGCGTGCGCGCCATGTCGGCCGGATCCTTGTCGGCCTCGCGCGGCTTCTCGCGATCGAGCTTGAACGCCGCGAGCCCCTGCGCGCGCACCGCGATCACCGCGGGCGCGATCGTGTTGAAGATCTCGGTGAGCAGCGGGTCCTGCGACGGATGCTGCACGTGCTTGAGCCAGAGATCGTCGCTGAGCTCCGCCTTGATCGCCGCGGGCGCGCGCTTGCGGTGCTTCTTGAAGAAGCCTTCCTCGTCGGGCTCCGCGTTCTTGAGCATCGTGAGCGTCTGACAGACACACCAGCTCTCGTCGGGCTTCTTGCCCTCGGTGTAGAGCTTGCGCAGCGCCTGGTAGCTCTCCATGCGGTACGGGCTCATCTCGAGCAGCTCGTGGTGCACGCGCACCGCCGCTTGGAAGTACTTCTTCGGCTCGGCCGCGAAGATCTCCGCGAGCTGCTCCGCGCGACGACGGTTCTCCGGATCGAGCTTCTGCGCCTTCTCGAAGGCCTCGACCGCATCGCTCGGACGATTGAGACGATGCTTGAGCACCTCGGCCAAGGAGTCGTAGAGGTGCGCGATGTCCTTCGGCGACGGCGCGTCCGCGTCCTTGAGGCCTTCCAGACGCTTGATGCGATCCCGGAACGCCTTCTCGAGACGCGCCCAGTCCGCCTTCGACGTGAGCGCCGCGACGAGACCTTCGAACGCCTTGCCGAGCGAGGGCAGCATGTCGAGCGCCTGCTCGTAGTAGTCGGCCGCCTCGTCGAGACGCCCGAGCTCGTGGTGCGAGATGGCCGCCGCGGTGTTGTAGTACTTGCCGAGCTGCACCTTGTCGCTGACGAGCTCGGCGATGCGCAGGATGACCTCGACGAGCTTGCTCCAGTCCTTCGTCTCCGAATAGACGGCCATCAGCTTCGTGAGCAGGTTGCGGTCGTCGGCCTTGATCTCGAGCGCAGCGACGTACGCTTTTCCGGCGCGCGGCTTGTCCGCGATCTTCATCAGGAGAACGTCGCCCTGCTCGACGAGCAGCTTCACGCGCTCCTCGTCGGGCGCGACGTCGATGCGGCGCTTGAGCGTGGAGACGACCTTTTCCCACTCGCTCTTCGCCTCGTAGACCTGCTTGAGCGAGAGCAGCGGCTCGGCCTGACCGGGCAGCAGCTGCGCCGCCTCTTCGAGCGAGGTCTTCGCTTCGTCGAGCTGGTTGCTGCGACGCAGCGACTCGCCCACGCGATACACGATGCGGCCGCGATCGCTCCCGACGAGGTCCTTGCCGACGGTCGTGAGGATGTCGCGGTACATCTCGGCCGCTTCGTCCGCGGCCCCGGACTCGAACGTCACCTCGGCCAAGCGCTCGAGCACCTCGCGATCGCCCGGCGCGAACGCCTTGGCGTTCAGATACGCGCGCTGCGCCTTGTCGAAGTTCGCGATCTTGCGGAACGCATCGCCCGTGCGGAGCGAGACCTCACGCGCATCTTCCTTCGGCATCTCGCTCGTGCGCGAGAGCAACGGCTCGTAGTACTTGCTCGCCTCGGCGAAGTCCTCGGCGTCGAACGCGATGTCGCCGAGCCCGCGCTGCGCGGGCGTGCTCGTGCCGTCGAGCTCGAGCGCCTTCTTGTAGGCGTCCTTCGCGGCCGGGATGTCCTTCAGGCGATCGCGACGGATCGCGCCGAGCTCGGCGTAGAGCTTGGCCTTGCTCACCGAGCCCGTCGTGACCTCGATCTCGCGGAGCAGGAGCTCGGCCGCACCGTGCGCATCACCACGACCAGAGTAGATCCCGCGCAGCGCCGAGGCCGCCGCCGCATCGTCCTTGTTCGCGTCGAGCGCCGCTTTGTACTGCGCGATCGCGCCGTCCTTGTCGCCCGCGTCTTCCAGCATCTTGCCGACGCGGACGTAGAGCTCGGCCTTCTTCTTGGTGTCCGTCTCGTGCTCGGCGAGGCGACGGACCGAGTCGATCGCCGACTTCGCATCACCCGTCTGGTGCTGCAGCCGCGCGAGCAGCTCGAGCGCCTCCGAGTTCTTCGGCTCGACCCCGAGCACGCGCTCGGCCATCTGCATCGCACGCGCGGGCGCGCCGACGTCCACGGTCAGCACGCGCGCCGACTGCAAGAGCAGCGCGATCTTGCGCTTCTCGTCGTTCGATCCGAGCGCGTGACGCTCCAGCGTGGAGGCGAGATCGTCGAAGCGCTGCAGCTTGCGGTAGAGATGCGCGAGCTGCGTGTTCGCGCCCTCGTGGCCCGGCTCGATCGAGACGATCTCTTCGAACGTCTCGGCCGCGCGCTTGTGATCGACGAACTCCTCTTCGAGGATGCCGCCGATGCGCTCGAGGATGCTGATGCGCTGCCGCGGCGTCGCGACCGTCTCGAGCTGCGTGCGCAGGTTCGTGAGCAGGTCGTCGTACTTGCCCTTCTGCGCGTAGATCCGCTCGAGCCCCTTGAGCGCCGCGATGTTGCGCGGATCGTCGGCGATGACCGCCTCGTACTGCCCGACCGCGCGATCGGGATCCGAGAGACGATCTTCGTAGAGCTCGGCGATCGCCGAGAGCGTCTCGATGCGGGCCGGGCCGCGCTGGCTCGACGCCTTCTTCTCGAGCAACTTGGCGAGCTCGGGCCACTTCTTCTTCTCGGCGTAGATCGTCTCGAGCGCGTCGGCCGCCTTGGGATGCGCAGGATCGGCGGCGAGCACCTGCTCGAAGAGATCCGTCGCGCGCGCGCTGTCGCCCAGCTTGCGCTGCACGATCTCGGCCGCTTCGGCCTTGAAGTCGCGCTGCTTGACGGGCGAGGTCGCGATCTCCGCACGACGAAGCAGGATCCCGGCGAGCTCGGGGTAGCTCTGCGCCTTGCGATAGAGCTCGACCGTTCCGTCGAGCGCGCCCTCGTTCTGCGGATCGATCTGCAGCGCCTGGTTGTAGCAAGGCAGCGCGAAGTCCGGCCGACCGATGCGCTCGCCGTACCAGCGGCCCATCAGCACGTACATCGCGACCTTGCGCGCCTCGTCGTCCGTCGATGCGACCGCCTCGTTGAGGCCTTGGATCGCCTCGTTCCAGCGCTCGTTCTTGCCGGCAGCGAGCCGCTCGATCTCGCGCGCGGTGCGCTCGTCCTTCGGATCTTCGGCGAGCGCCTGCGTCCACGCGACGAACGCGTTCGCGTCGTCCTTCAGACCGGTCTCGTACGTCTCGGCGATCTCGCGAAGGATCGCCGCTCGCTCGCTCGGCGAATCCTCGCGCTCCGTCTTCTCGAGCAAGAGCTCGACGAGACCTTCGGCGTCGCCGCTGCGGCGCTTGAGCTCTTCGAGACCGATGCGCGCGATCTCGTCCTCGCCGTCGATCTCGAGGATCTCGCGATAGAACGCTTCCGCTTCCTTGTCGTCGCGCGCATCGTTCTCGAGCAAGCGCGTGGCGCGGAACAGGAGCGACTTCTTCGTCTCCTTGTCGTCCGCGAGGCCGGCGATCTCGCGCAGCTTCTCGGCGACCTTGTTCCACTCC
The DNA here is from genome assembly GCA_964429305.1 of uncultured Sandaracinaceae bacterium. GTDB lineage: Bacteria > Myxococcota_A > Polyangia > Polyangiales > Sandaracinaceae > JBBSAT01. Next base: position 12,306 of record CAYSCF010000087.1, read on the forward strand.
TCGGCCGGGTCCGCGATCTTCTCGAGCGCGGCCGCGAGCTCGTCGTTGCCGGGATCGCCCGCGAGCGCATCGACCGCGCGATCGAACGCGCTCTGATCGAGCGTCTCCTTCTTGCGCGCCTCGGGTGGGATCGACGCGCGACCGATCGACTCGATCTGCTCACGCAGCTCGTTGGCCGCGGCGTAGCGCGACGACGGGCTCTTCTCGAGCGCGCGCAGCACGATCGTCTCGACCTCTTTGCTGACCCAGCCGCGTGGCGCGACACTGCTCGGTGCGTCGGGCTCCTTCGTCAGGTGCTGCGCGACGACCTCGATCGGCGAGCCCGCGAAGGGCGACTTGCCCGTGAGCACCTCGAACATGAGCGCGCCGACGGCGTAGAGATCGCTCGACGGGCTCGCCGCACCGTTCTTCGCTTGCTCGGGCGCGAACGATTTCGCACTTCCGGCGACGGGAACCACGCCGCTCTCCGATGCGCTGGCCGCCGGGCGACGCACGAGCAGGCGATCGGCGCCGAGATCGACGAGCACACCCGTCGGCTCGTTCGTCATCTTTCCTTCGGCCGTCGGACGAACGATGAAGACGTTCTCCATCTTGACGTTGCCGTGCGCGAGACCGCGCGCGTGCAGCGCTTCGAGCGCCTGCAGCACGCCACGCAGGATCGGACGTGCCTCGTTGAAGTGCATCGGGCCCGTGCGGCCGATGCGAGCGCCGAGCGACTGGCCCTCGACGAAGCGCGTCGCGACCCACGGGCGGCCGTCTTCCAGCTTGCCCACGCCGAGCACGCGGCCGAGCGTGGGCTCGTCGATCTGGCTCGCCGCGCGCATCGCCGTCGACCAGCGCTGCACCGTCGCGCGATCTCGCGAGTGTGTGGTGCGCATCACCTTGAACGCGGCCTTCTCGTTGTTCGGGCCGTCCGCGAGATAGACGATGCCCGTCCCGCCTTCGCCGATCTTCTTGCCGACCTTGAAGTCGCCGACCTGCGTGCCGGGAGCGAGCTCCTCGTTGCGCGAGAAGAGATCGATGTCGGTCTTGACGCCCTTCTTCGCGAAGAGCATCGCGTCGGCGAGCGCGACGATGGCGCCGTCGGCCAGACAGCGCTCGACGAGCGCGCGCGCGAAGGCTCCCTTTCCGCTGGTCCCGCCCACGTCGTCCGGGCTCAGGCCCATCAGATCGGTCGAGAGTGCCTTCATGTCCTCGAGCTCGAAGAGGCGCTCGAGCTCACCGCGGAGGATGTCGGTCGTCGTCATGGCGTGTTCGCGTCCAGCTCTGAGGCCCCGGGAGAAACGAGGTCGACAAAGGATCGAAAGGACACCCGAAACAGCTCGGGAGACCCCGGGGGAGGCGAATCCTACACAAGCGCTCGCGGGCTGGAAAGCGTGCGGCGATACGACGGAGAAAGAGGTATCGCCGCCACGGAACCTCACGGCCCGTCGCGGCGATGATCCTGTCCGGAGGGGCCGGAAACTACAGCCGGATGCCCAGATCGAAGAGGTGCATCACGTTCTGTCGCACGGTGTCCCACTCGGCCGTGTAGCTGATCTGGAACCAGCCGAACTGCAGATTCAGCACCGCCATCGGGCGCACGGCCCAGAGCTGGTTCGACGTGCTCGCGATGTGGATCATGCCCGAATCGATCGTCGCGACACGCGAGCTGCTCTGCACGCTCGAGACGGAAGCGCCGAGCGCCAGCTCGAAGTGGAAGCCCATGCCCGGGCCGACGTTCACGAGCTGGCGCCAGCCCGCGTATGCATCGCCACGGAAGCGCTCGTTGGACGACGAGAGCGTGCCCGTTCCGTCGGGTGAGTCGTCGCGGCGCAGGTAGTGGAAGCGGCCGCTGAGCACGAAGTAGTCGAGCGCGGTCATGCCGAGCTGGAGATAGCCGCCGTAGACCCAGCCCGGATCTTCGAAGCCGGCCGAGATGCCGAGGCCGAAGAAGAAGGCGACGCGGCCGCCATAACCTTCCGGATGCTCGACACGCGAGACGAGATCGGCGAGCGCGGGCACGCCCGAGCCGAGATAGATCTCGTTCATGCCCGCCAACGCGACCGATACCGTCGCGACGACCTCGCCACGACAATCGAGGATCGGTCCGCCGGAGCTGCCGCCATCGAGCGCGATGTCCGTCTGGATCGCGCGATCTCCGACGGCGCTGATGACGCCCGCCGCGATCGCCCAGTCGAAGAGGCCCTGCGTCTGCGGGCCGCCCATCACGCGGTGGCGCGTGCCGCCGACGAGCGAGCTCGCGAGCGCGACGACCGGCTGGCCCACGTGCACCGTGTCCCAGCTCGCGATCGCGAGCGGCTGCGCGGGGAGCGGCGAAGCGAGCTCGAGCATCGCGAGATCGTCGTCGCCGGCCGTGTTGATCACGGTCGCGTTGCGCGCATTGCCGTCGGGATCGACGACGCGCACGCCGTGCCCGTCGCGCACGAGGCGGAACGACGTGATCACGTGCGAGCTGTCGACGACGATGAAGCCGGAGCCGATGCGCGTGCCGGACTCGACGCGGACGACCGATCCACGCGCGGTCGAATAGACGTTCTGCGCGCACGCGGACTCGGTCGGCGCAGGCATCGCAGCGGTGCTCGCCACGGCGGCCTCGTTCGGCGTCTCCACGTCGGGCGGCGGCTCGGCACGCGTCTCGACGCGCGGCGTCTCGGCCGGCGGCGTCTCGGCGACCGCGGCGGCCTCCTGCGCGAGAGCCGCGCTCGGAGCGAGCGAGGCGAGTCCAATCAGAGCGAGCGCGATTCGGTGGTTCATGGCGAAGCTTTCGTGTGCAGAAGGGCCAACGTTACTCCCCTGGCGCCGGACCGCCGCCCCAACGTGACGTTCGCGGCGCAATCCGAGTAGTCTGTTTCACATGCGTATGTCGTTTCGCGCCTCGCTCCCGCTGGTTCTGGCTTTGGTCTACGCACCGACGACGACCGCGCTCGCCCAACCGCCCACGCTCACGACGGCGGCGCCGATCACGTACGACTTCACCGGCTACACCGCAGCCGGGCTCGGCAATCCTGCGATGGCCGGGCAGCTCGATACGCGCGCCTTCCAGGTCATCTTGATCGGCACGTCGCAGTGTCTCTTCAACACGCCATCGGGCTGCAGCACGGGCGCCTTCGCGCTCGGCTCCTCGCCTGGCGGCGTGACGAGCGGCGGCCTCTACACGTTCACGAGCGTGCCGAGCGCGCCCGACTTCGGCTTCCAGCCCTCAGGCTCTGCGTTCACGGGATCCACGGGTGGCTCGTTCTGGCTGGCGATCGTGAATGGCACCGGCGCCACGCTCGCGAACCTGACGGTCACCGCGAACGTGTGGGTGTTCAACGATCAGACCCGCGACACGATCGTGCGTGCGATGGTGCGGAACGGAACAGCGAGCGGCGCCGGCAGCGTGGCCTTGGGCATGGTGACCTCGCCGGCGGCGCCTTCGACGACGCCCGCGTGGGTCTCGACGCCGATCGGCGGCATGGTCGACGTCTCGAGCCTCGCGATCGCCAGTGGCGCGACGTTCTACGTCGAGTTCACGATGGCAGACGGACCCGCGACGAGCGGCTCGCGAGACGAGCTCGCGCTCGACGACATCGTGATCAGCGCGATGCCCTCGACCTGCGGCAACGGCATGATGGACACGGGCGAGACCTGCGACACCGGCGCGCTGAACGGCACGACGCCGTGCGGGTGCACGCGCGCCTGCGCGCTCGCCGCGATGGGCACGACGTGCGCGCCGTCGGGCGGCATGCCGTGCGATGCACCCGACACGTGCGACGGCGCTGGGGCGTGCGTGCCGCGCATCGCGGCGGCCGGTGTCAGCTGTCGCGCGTCGACGGGCCTCTGCGATCCGGCCGAGACGTGCGACGGCACGGCGCTCACGTGCCCGACCGACGTGATCTCGCCGAGCACGACGACGTGCCGGCCCGCGATCGCGGGCGGATGCGACGTCGCCGACACGTGCAACGGGACCACGGGGGCGTGCCCCGACGTTCTCGCCCCGAACGGAACGTCGTGCGACGACACGATCGCGTGCAACGGCGCGGACTCGTGCATGGCCGGCGCCTGCGTGCACGCGGGCGCGCCCGACTGCTCCGACACCAACGCGTGCACCACGGACTCGTGCGTCGAAGCAGCCGTCATGTGCATGCACGTGCCGGTCGCGAACTGCTGCACGGACGCGACCGACTGCGACGATCACGACGCATGCACGACGAACGGCTGCACGCACGCGGGTGGCGTGTGCACGTACGATCCGATCGCGGACTGCTGTTCGACGAACGCGGACTGCGACGACGGCAACGCGTGCACGAGCGACACGTGCGAGACGACCTCGCACCACTGCGCGCACGCGAATTCGTGCATCGACGCGGGCTCGGACGCAGGCAGCGCGCCACACGACGCGGGCGCGGGCGACGCATCGCGCACGGATGCGAGCGCGACGGATGCGGGTCATCTGACCGTGCCGCGCTCGAGCGGGTGCGCCTGCACGACGGCAGGCGGTTCGCGTCACGAGGGCTGGAGCGTGCTCGCGCTGATCGCGCTCCGCCTGGTCGCGCGTCGTCGCCCCCGCGCCTCTGCCGCAGTGGTCCGCAAAGCGGGCCCGACGCAATTGCGTCGGCCTGGCGTGCCGGGCCCTGCCGCAGAGATCAGCTCGCGGTGATCAGACCGCGAAGCGCTTCGGGCGCGACCTCGTAGGGCGTGTTGCAGTAGTCGCACGTGATGAAGAGCGGCTCGGCCGAGCGGACCATGTCCTCGAGGTCGGCCTTGCCCACGCTCGCGAGGCTCGCGAGCACGCGCTCGCTCGAGCAGCTGCAGCGATAGGCGAGCTCGTGCTCCTGCGTCTCGGTGTACGGCATGCCGTACAAGATCTCCGAGAGCAGCGCGCGCGGATCACCGCCGCTCGCCGTGAGCACGGTCGGCAGATCGGCGAAGTCGGTGCGCAAGCGCTCGTACATCACCGCGAGCGGCGGGTCCGTGCACTCGGGCAAGAGCTGCACGATGTAGCCGCCGGCGATCGCGATCCCGGCATCGCTCGGTACGACGCCGACGCCTATCGCCGAGGTGACCTGCTCGGACTCGAGCATGTAGTTCATGAGCGCGCCGCTCATGCCGTGCTCTCGGCTCACCTCGACCACGCCCTGGTGCATCGAGCCGTTCGCGAGCGTGCGCATCACCTGCATGAGCGCGCCCTCACCCATCTTGAGCGCGGTGTCGGGCGACCTCACGAGGCCGCGCGTCGCACCGTCGGGGTACGAGTCGGCGACGAGCAGGCCCTTCTTGTCGGCGCCGCGGATCAAGCCCTGCACGCGATAGGCGGGCGACATCGTCAGACGCACGAGCGCCGTGCCCGTCACGAGCTCTGCCAGATGCTCGGCCATCTTGCCTTCGACCTTCTGCGCGTCGATGACGCCGCGCGCGGTCTCGGTCGCTCGGACCACGATCACCCGGAACGCGCCGTCGTTCGAGACGGCCGTCACCGCGTGATCACCCTGTCGTTCTGCGGTCATGGTCTGCCACCGATGATGCCTGAGGCGCCATGCCGCAAGCCGCACGATCGGCGAGCGCGCCTTCTTCGCCGGTAATTTCGGGTCTTCGCGAAGCCTCTGCCACGATCCGAATTGCACGATGACCGAGCTTCCGACACGTCTTCGCCTGGGTGACATGCTGGTCGCGGCAGGCATCGTATCGCTCGCCGAGATCGACGAGGCGCTCGCGGTGCAGCGCGGATCGGGACGGCGCCTCGGCGAGGTGCTCGTTTCACTGGGAAAAGTGACCGAGCACCAGCTGGCGCAAGTGCTCAGCAACCAGCTCTCGATCCCGTGGGTGAACCTGCACCACGTGGACTTCTCGCGGGAGCTCTTGAACCTCGTGTCGGCCGAGCTCGTCGAGCGCGCCGCGATCGTCCCGATCTACGTGCGCAAGGTGCGCAACCAGGGTGACACGCTCTTCGTGGCGACCGACGATCCGCTCAACGAGGCCTCGCTCGCGCTCGTCAGCAAGCACGTGGGCATGCCCGTCAAGCCCATGGTCGCGGGCTCGACCGACGTGCGCGACGCGATCCGCGCGTACTACGGGCGTGAGCTTCCGGCGCCCGCGCCCGCGCCACCGAAGCCGCTGATCGCGTCGCTGCCGCCGGCAGCTCCCGACATGTTCGAGGAGACCGAGATCGACATCCATGTGTCGATGCAGCCGCCACCGGTGATCGAAGAGGAGCCGGCCGCGCCGGAGCCCGCGCCCGAAGAGCTGGTGCGCGAGAAGAAGAAGCGCGCGGCGAAGATGATCACGCTGACGCTCCTCGACGGAACGAAAGTGCGGCTGCCCGCGCCGGGATCCGAGCCGACGGACGAGGCCGAGGGCCGTCTCACGACGCGCGATCTGCTCATCGCGCTGCGCGCGCGCGCCCAAGGCAAGGACGTCTCGAAGGTGCTGCCCGACGCGCACTGGGAGACCATGTTCGCAGCGCTGCTCACGCTGCTGATGCGCAAGGGCCTGGTCGCCGACTGGGAGTTCGTCGAAGAGTGGAGCAAGCACCGCAGCAAGAAGGCGTGAGAGTCTTCCTCACGCGCGCGCTCCCGATCGATCCGAAGGAAGTCCTCGGGCCCGGCTACGACGCGATCGTGTTCGGCGAGGATCGCCCGCCGACGCGCGACGAGATCGCGCTCCATGCACGCGGCGCCCGCGCGATCGTGTCGCTCGTCACGGACCGCATCGACGCGACGCTGCTCGATCGGTGCAACGATCTCGCGATCATCGCGCAGATGGCGGTCGGCTTCGACAACGTGGACGTGGACGCGTGCCGCGCGCGCAACGTGATGGTCACGCACACGCCCGACACGCTGACCGAGTCGACGGCGGAGCTCGCGTTCGGTCTGATGCTCGCGGTCGCGCGACGCTTCCACGAGGGCGAGACGATGGTGCGTGCCGGCGCGTTCCGCGGCTGGTCGCCGACGATGCTGCTCGGCACCGAGCTCGACGGAAAGACGCTCGGCGTCGTCGGCTACGGCCGCATCGGTCGCGCGATCGGCCGGCGCGCTGCCGCGTTCGGCATGCGCGTCATCGCCGCCGAGCGTGAGGATCAGCCTTTCTCGCCGGACGGAATCGCGACGCATGCGCCGCTCTCGCGTCTGCTCGAGGAGAGCGACTTCGTGACGCTGCACTGCCCAGGCTCGCCCATGACGCGCCATCTGATCGGCGAGGCGCAGCTCGCGCGCATGAGGCCGGGCGCGATCCTGATCAACACGTCGCGCGGAACGGTCGTCGACGAAGCGGCGCTCGTGCGCGCGCTCGAGCGAGGCGTGATCGGTGGCGCGGGCCTGGACGTCTACGAAGACGAGCCGCGCGTGCATCCGGGGCTGATCGGCCGATCGAACGTCGTGCTCTTGCCGCACCTCGGCAGCGCGACGCTGGAAGCGCGCTCGCGCATGGCCTGCATGGCGCTCACGGACGCGCGCCGCGTGTGCGAGGGCAAACCGCCGCTGCATCTGGTGCCGACGTGGTGATGAAGCGATCTCTACGAGCGTTCGCCGCGCCATCGCCCGCCGACTTCGTGCGCGACGAGCGCGCTGTACGCTTGTCGCTCGTCGGCGGTCGCGGCCATCTCGATCGCGTCGTCGAAGCGGTGAAGGCCGCGAAGGTGTCGGTGTGGATCGCGACGGCCAACGTGAAGGAGATGCTCGTCGAGCGATCGCGCGTCGGCCGGCGCCCGATCTTCGGCAGCATCCTCGAGGTGATGAACGAGCTCTCTGCGCACGGCGTCGAGCTGCGTCTCCTGCACGCCGAGCTCCCGTCGCGCCCGTTCCGCGACGAGCTCGAGAAGCACCCCCGCCTGACGAAGGGCGGCCTGCAGATCCGCATGTGCCCCCGCATCCACCTCAAGTGCGTGATCGTCGACGGTCGTTTCTTGTACGTCGGCAGCGCCAACTGGACCGGCGCGGGCCTCGGCGCGAAGAGCGAGCGCAACCGCAACTTCGAGCTCGGCTTCGTCACCGAAGACGAGATCATGCTCGACGAGATCCAGAGTCTCTACGAGCACCTCTGGAACGGCGGCGAGTGCGCGAGCTGCGGGCGTCGCGAGCTGTGCGAATCCCCGCTCGCTTGAGAGCGCGTCACAGAGTGATGTCGGAGTGGACCCGCGCAACGCGCTCGCGCGCATCCGCCCACCACTGCGCTCCTCCCGAGTACGTCGTCGTGACCCTCGACTCCACCCCTTCGAGAAATGCATCGAACGCCGCCTCGAGCTCACGAGCATCACACGCGAGCTGCGGTCGATTCGGCGCGAGACGCACGTGTGCGCGTGCGCCCTTCACGTGAACGAGTCCCGACGCCGACGAGTCGGCGTCGACGAGATCATCGAGCGCATGCGCGACGAACAGGATCCAATCACGAATGCACGCGTCGTTGAGCACCTGCATCGCGCCGTCGATCTCGAGTGTGAGCGTGACGTGAATGCAGTCGCCTGGGTCGAGCGACACGCTCGGCTCGGGCCACGCGCTCGCGACGAGGCGAATCACCGTCGGCGGCCGCCGCTCATCCGCGACTTCTTCGCGGGCGCGGCCTTCTTCGGCACGACGTCGCTGTTGCGGTCGTGCCGCCCCTCGAGCTTCTTGAGGCGATCGCGGATCTCCGCGGCCTTCTCGAACTCGAGCGCTTCGGCCGCGATCAACATCTCGCTGCGCAGCTCCTCGACGCGATCTTCGATCTCGGCTGCCGACAGACCCTCGACGTCCCCCGTCGTGGAGTTGCGGCCGGGGATCGGGGCCCAGTCGGTCGTGCCGCTCGCGGCGCCGCCCATGATGCGCGTCGTCGACTCCGGCGTGATGCCGTGGTCTTCGTTGTACTTCGCCTGGATGATGCGGCGACGATCCGTCTCGTCCATCGCGCGCTTCATCGCGTCGGTGATGCGATCGCCGTACATGATCACCTCGCCGTGGATGTTTCGCGCGGCGCGGCCGATGGTCTGGATGAGCGAGCGCGGCGAGCGCAGGAAGCCTTCTTTGTCCGCGTCGAGGATGCCGACGAGCGAGACCTCCGGCAGATCGAGCCCCTCGCGCAGCAGGTTGATGCCGACGAGCACGTCGAACTCGCCCTTGCGCAGATCGCGCAAGATCTCGATGCGCTCGAGCGTGTCGACGTCGCTGTGCAGGTAGCGCACGCGCACGCCGAGCTCCGCGTAGTACTCGGTCAGATCTTCGGCCATCCGCTTGGTCAGCGTCGTCACGAGCACGCGCTCGTTCTTCTTCACGCGCTCGCGGATCTCGCCCAGCAGGTGATCGACCTGCGTGCCGACCGGCTTCACGTGGATGATCGGATCGAGCAATCCCGTGGGACGAATGACCTGCTCGACGACCTCGCCGTGCGTCTGTTCGAGCTCGAACTCGGCGGGCGTCGCGCTCACGAAGATCGTCTGACCGACCCGCTGCCAGAACTCCTCGAACTGCAACGGCCGGTTGTCCATCGCGCTCGGCAGACGGAAGCCGTGCTCGACGAGGATCTCTTTTCGCGCCTTGTCGCCGCGGTACATCGCCGCGATCTGCGGGACGATCTGGTGTGACTCGTCGAGCACGAGCAGGAAGTCGCGCGGGAAGTAGTCGACGAGCACCGGCGGTGCATCCCCGGCGCTGCGCCCGCTGAAGTGTCGCGAGTAGTTCTCGATGCCGTGACAGAAGCCCGTCTGCTCGAGCATCTCGAGGTCGTACATCGTGCGCTGCTCGAGACGCTGCTTCTCGACGAGCTTCATCTCCTTGCTGAGCGTCTCGAGCCGTTCGCGCAGCTCGGCGCGAATCGTCTCGCCCGCGCGCTTGCGCATGTCCTCGGGCGTGACGTAGTGCGAGCCGGGATAGATCGCGTAGCTCGGCAGATCGCGCAGCACTTTGCCGCGCAGCGGGTCGATCTCGCTGATGCGCTCGATCTCGTCGCCGAAGAACTCGATGCGGACGGCCTTGTCCTCTTCGCCGACCGGGAACACTTCGACGACGTCGCCGCGCACTCGGAACGTGCCGCGGTGGAAGTCGACGTCGTTGCGATCGTATTGGATCTCGACGAGCTCGCGCAGCAGCTCGTCGCGACGGAACGTCTCGCCGCGCTTGAGGATGATGAGCATCTCCGCGTACGAATCGCGCGCGCCGATGCCGTAGATGCACGACACCGACGCGACGATGATCACGTCGCGACGCGAGAGGAGCGATCGCGTCGCGGAGTGCCGCATGCGATCGATCTTCTCGTTCACGATCGCGTCCTTCTCGATGTAGGTGTCGCTCGAGGGGACGTACGCTTC
>CAYSCF010000088.1:0-22537 GCA_964429305.1 uncultured Sandaracinaceae bacterium
GATGCGTCGCGAGGGCTACGAGATGGCCGTCGGCATGCCCGAGGTCGTCGTGAAGGAGATCGACGGCCAGAAGTGCGAGCCGATCGAGCTCGTGATCGTCGACGTGCCCGAGAACTACGTCGGCGTCGTCACCACCTCGCTCGGCGCGCGCCGCGGCCAGATGGTGAAGATGACGAACCTCGGGTTCGGCCGGGCGCGCATGGAGTTCCGCGTGCCGTCACGCGGGCTCATCGGCTTCCGCAGCGAGTTCCTCACGGCGACGCGCGGCACGGGCTTGCTCAACACGCAGTTCGATCGCTGGGAGGCGTACGCGGGCCCGATGCTCCGTCGCATCAACGGCGGCATGGTCGCGGACCGCACGGGCGAGTGCACGGCGTACGCGCTGGATCACCTGCAGCCGCGCGGCGTGCTCTTCGTGCAGCCAGGCGACGCGGTCTACGAGGGCATGGTCGTCGGCGAGCACAACCGCGAGAACGATCTCGACGTGAACATCGTCCGCGAGAAGAAGCTCAACAACATCCGCATGAAGAACAAGGACGACAACATCGTCCTGCAGCCGCCGCGGATCATCACGCTCGAGAACGGTCTGGAGATCATCGATCGCGACGAGCTGATGGAAGTGACGCCGAACGCCGTGCGTCTGCGCAAGAAGGTCCTCGAGACCAACAAGCGCCCGCGCCGCGACGACGCAAAATACGGCTGATTCAGGATTTCATGACACGCTGAGGGGCAGCCCATGAAGCAGACCATCGATACGAATCTCGACAAAGCGCGAAGCAAGATCGCCATCGACAAGGCGATGGACTAGTACAAGAAGCGCTTCGCGGAGTACGCGCCGCGCTACGACTGGACGACGGAGGACGGCGGCGAGTTCTCGTTCAGCGCCAAGGGCGTGAAGCTCGAGGGCACGATCCACGTGCGCGACAACAAGGTCGACGTCGAGATGGACGTGCCCTTCCTGTTCAAGATCTTCCAGGGCTCTGCCATGAAGGTCATCCAGGAGCAGGTCGAGCGCTGGGTCGAGAAGGTCAAGAAGGGCGAGGTCTAGGCGCGCTCACGGGCGCGCGCGGCACGCCTCGGGCACGTCGATCGAGAGGCGCTCGAGGTCCGCGCGGAAGCTGGCGATCGCGGCCGAGCATGCGGCCGCGCGCGACGGACTCTCGGCGAGCGAGTGGTCGAGCTGCTGGACGGCGACGTGCGCCGGCGCGGCGAGCTCGGGCGGCACGAGCGCCGAGAAGGCTTCCGCGCACGGCTGGACGCGATCGCAGTCGGCGGCATCGGCCGGTCCGGCCGGCGTCGACACGGTCGCTTCCGCGAGCGGCGTCTCCTCGTGGCTCACGGTGCTCGACGTGGTCGCGCTCGAAGGCGGGGGCGCAGCCGGCGCATCGCTGCCGCACGCGCCGAGCAGCGCCACCGTCACGAGCCAACGTCGCATCGCGCTGCCTTAGCCTCAGATCGTTTCGGCGACCAGGCCGTCTCAGCGGGGATGATCGGTCTGCTCCTCGCGCTCTCGCTCGCGACGCCCGTCGCTCCCGTCAACGCCGTCGCGGGCGATCGCAGCTGGATCGAGGCGCACGGCAGCGCGCCCGACGCGAGCACGCCCGAGCGCGAGCGCATCGCGACGCATCTGCTCTGGATCGAGCGACGGCTTCGCGCGCGCGATTCCAGCGGACTGCTCCCATCGCAGCGCGACGCGCGCGCACGTCTTCTCGACGCGCTTCACGCGTATGCGCTCGCAGGCGCGTTCCCGCGTCACGAGGCGGCCGTGGGCGGGCGGCGCCCGCGATTCGTCGACGAAGAGGGCCGTCACTGCGCCGTCGCTGCGCTGATCCGTGAGAGCGGCGGCTCCGCGCTCGTCGAGGCCATTCGCGCCGCGCACGAGCTCGATTACGTGCGCGACATGCGCGAGCCCATGCTGGCGGCCTGGGCCTCCGATCACGGCTTCACCACGCGCGAGCTCGCGGAGATCCAGCCCACCTACGACGATCGCCCGAGCGTGGACGTGCCGCACCTGCCCGTCGACGACGTGCTTCGTCGGGGCGAGGCATGGCGTCGTATCGTGCCCGCGCCGTTCACGCAGGCACATCTCGATCGCATCGTGAGCGAGATCGATCGGCGAGCGATCGCACGCTCGTGCCTCGCCGGCCGACGCGGGCAGTGGAGCGCGCACGCCGATCTCCGGATCGAGACCGACCTGACGGCGCACGTGGCGGTCACGCTCACGCGCGCCGATGGCAGCGAGCCCGAGCCGCGCCTCGCGCGATGCGTCGAGCGCGCGATCGGATGGCTCTTCCGGCGGACCGTCATGCGGCGTCGCTACGAGCCGGGATCGAGCGCGCACGCGAGCTACGATGCGCTCCTGGAAGGGCTTTTCCACGGCTGAGACACGGTACATGCGCCCACGACGCGCTCGGGATAGACCACGCAGCCGATGAGCTCGCTCCGCGTCGTTTCGAGCCAGCCCGCCGCGGACGAGGAGTCGTCCGACTGGCGCGCGCAGCTTCGCCACGCGATCACGACGATGCCGCAGCTCGAGGCGGCATTCGCGCTGACGACTGGCGAGCGAGAAGGCGCCGAGCGCGCTCTTCGCGAGGGCCTGCCCCTGTCGATCACGCCGCACTACGCGTCGCTCGCCGACCGGAACGATCCGCGCGATCCGATTCGCCTCCAGTGCGTTCCGACGGCGAGCGAGTCCGTCGAAGTGACGGGCGATCTCCGCGATCCTCTCGGCGAAGAGGAGAACACGGTCGCGCCGCACCTCGTGCGCCGCTATCCGGATCGCGCGCTCTTGATCGCGACCGATCGCTGCGCGGTCTACTGCCGCTTCTGCACGCGCTCGCGCATCGTCGGCCAGGACGGCGGCGCCCGATCGCTCGCGGCACTGGCACCGGCGTTCGCATGGCTCCGCGCGAACCCCGAGGTACTCGACGTGATCGTGTCGGGCGGAGATCCGTTGGTCGCGAGCGACGCGCGCATCGAGGCGATCCTCGGCGAGCTCGCGGCGATCGACTCGATCGTGACGGTGCGCGTCGCGACCCGGGCACCCGTCACGCTCCCGCAGCGCATCACGCCCGATCTCTGCCGCGTCCTGCGGACGCACCCATCCGTCTGGGTGATGACGCACTTCAATCATCCGCGAGAGCTCGCGCCCGACGCCATCACCGCGCTCGCGCGGCTCGCCGATCACGGCATCCCCGTCATGAACCAGACGGTGTTGTTGCGCGGCGTGAACGACGATGCCGCGACGCTCGCGACGCTCTTCCGCGGTCTCGTGCGACATCGCGCTCGTCCGTATTATCTGCTGCAGGCCGATCCCGTTCGCGGCACGTCGCACCTGCGCACGCCGATCGACACCGGGCTCGCGATCATGCGCGAGCTCTCGGGCCGCATGAGCGGCATCGCGTTGCCCAAGCTCGTGGTCGACACACCGAACGGGCGCGGCAAGGTCGCGATCGGACCGGAGACGATCGTCGCGCGCCATGGCGGCGTCACCACGCTGCGCACGTTCCGCGGCGAAGACGTGGACTACGTCGATCCGCCGCACTCGCCGCACGGCGGAGATGTCGATGGCGTTTCGTGACGACGCGGACGCGCTGCACGCGCGCATCGAGGGCCTCGAGACAGAGCTCGAGCAGGCGCGCACGGAGCTGCGCGAGCTACGCGGCGTCGCAGCGGAGCGTGATCGACTGAAGGCGCAGCTCGAGGCGCTGCAGCCGAAGAAAGCGCCGAGGCCCGCGCGCCCATCCCCCGTGGAGAGGCTCGCCTCGAGTGGGACGCCGCGACCCGTCCTGGTCGGAATCGCGCTCGCCGCGATCGGGCTGGGCGCCTTCGTCTTTCTGGCGGTCACGCCGAGGGCGCGTGATTCCGCCTCTTCTGCGCGAGAGAACAAGGCAGGCGACACGCGCGTGCCGACGATCGGTGTCGTCGATCTCGATGCGACGCCGAATCCCGCGCCGATTCCCTTCACGGTCACGGGCACCGACCAGGCTCCCTCGCCGTGCGCCGGCTATCTGCCGAGCGCGCCGCAGCTCGTGCTACGTGCCGCGTCACCCACGCTCCTGCACATCACCACGCGCTGCAACGTCGATCTCGTCGCGGCGCTCACGGGCGTACCGACGGGCCTGCTCTGCGATGACGACGGCGGCAGCGGGCAACAGCCGTTGCTCGAGACGACCGTGCCCGCCGGCGAGACGCGGCTGATCGTCGGTACGTTCTCTCGGGGCGTGCAGGCGAGCTGCGAGATCGAGCTGCGCGCGACGGCGCTCCCGTCGGGGGTCGACGAGCACGGGCTCGCGCTCTCCGGCGCGCCGACGCTCGCGACGATCCGGCTCGACGGCGCACCGACGTCGGAGGCGGGCTACCGCGGCACGATCGGCGTCGAGCTCATCGAGGCCGCGCGCGTGCAGAGCGGCTGTCCCGGTTTCGTCGCGTCGATCCCGGATCTCGTCGTCGATCTGGCCGAGCCGACCATCCTGCGTGTCGATGCGAGCAGCGACGACGCCGATCTGGTTCTGATGCTGCACGCGCCCGACGGCTCGCTCACGTGCGACGACGACGATGGCATGGGCAACTCGCCGCGCATCGCGAAGCGTCTGCCAGCCGGGCGCTATCCGATCTGGGTCGGGACGTTCCGGCCGGTCGGTCCGGGCATCGCGTTCCGCGTCGGCGTGCAGCTCACGACGATCGCGAGCGAGGCGAGCACGGTCGTTCCGTCCGTGGACTTGGGCAGGGACGCGCCGGTCCACGTCACGGGTCAGAGCGGCGACGAGCTCTGGGCCGGATCGATGTGGAGCGACTGCGCGATCCCGGGCTACGTGCCGTACCGACCCACGCACACGTTCCGAGTGCCCACGCGCGGTGACGTGACGATCGCATCGGGTCGCGGCGATCTCTTGCTCGCGGTGACGCCGCACGATCAGCGAACGGCGACGATTCGCCCGTGCACCGTCGAGCCGGAGTGGCGCGCGACGCTCGATCCCGGCGCCTACGATCTCTACGTCGGCACCGCGTCGGGCGAGAGCACGCGGAGCGACATCGACCTCACGCTCGCGATCACGTCGCCGAGCGTGCTCCCGTACACGCCCTGATCCGCGCCCGACCGGCAGTTCCTTCAGGAGGAGAGCGCTGCGAGTGGCCCGTGCCAGCCGAGGGCGGTGTAGATACGCTGGAGCTCCGGCGCGACGGCGACGTGCTCTCCTCGCGTGAAACGGAGCGCCCATCCGCGCTCGGCAGCCGCGAGATCCCCGCTCGCTTCGAGCGCGCGCAGCGACTCGATCGTCGGCGACGGAGACCGTGCCCGCGGGAGCCACGTCGGTGGGCTCGCGGCGATCGGCGCCTCGCGCGCTGCGATCCCCAGACGCTCGCGCATCATCGCGACGATGTCCGGTCTCGTCGCCTCGTGCTGCGCCAGCCAGAGCTCGAGGTAGTCGGAGAAGGAGCGCGCGACGAGCTCGCACTCGTTCGTCTCGTGGAGGAACTCGACGACGATGGGCTCTTCGCCGGCCGCGAGCGCTGGCGGATAGAGATAGAGCGCCCACTCGTCGCCGTTGCCGCGCCCCGCGAACGCGACCAGACAAGGATCCGCCGACCAATTCGGCGTGAGCGATCCGACCTCGACGTACTCGACCCCGAGCAGCCGCGTCCAGCGACGCAGCGCCGGATCTGCATCGGTGGCATCGAGGAACGTCATCAGAGCGCCCGGCGGCGTGAAGCCCCACGTCCGGGCCAGCGCGCGCATCGCGTCTCCGCTCTTCGCGCGAGGCGCTCGCGGCTCACCCTCTGGTGCGAGCGCGAGATCGGGCGGTGGAAACGAGAGCGCCTCGGTCGCCGGACGAGCGCTGCTCTTGCCGTCCTCGATGCGCGTCCACGCGTGGACCTTCACGATGCCGGGCAGCGGCTCGCGCGCGTCGTCGATGCGCAGCGAGTCTCCGACCTTCACCGGCGGGTCCATGGGCGCACGCTCGATGGACAGACGCCGCGCATCGGGATGATCGACGAGGATCTTGTTGCCCACGAGCGCGACGACGACGCCGGGACGTGCGAGCCCTCGGCTCCGACCGACGACCTGCGCGTAGCTCACCGCGATCGGATGGTGCGCGCCCGTCGTGAACGGAACTTCGTTCAGCGGGACGACGAAGAGCGTCTTGCCGACGACCACCATCGCCTCGCCGCCGATCAGTCGCGCGTCGAGGCGCGTGGTCTCGGGCAGCCCGATGGAGATGCCGCCGATCGTCGCGCCGTCGAGCCGGAAGAGATGCAGCATCTTCTGGGTCGCCGCGATCGCGTAGGCACCTTCGGTGGCGACCTCGGCCCAGAAGACGCCGGGCAGTCGGATCTGCGGCGCATCGAGCGCGAGCGTGGAGGCCACGACGTCGTAGCGCGGCCCCGGCATCGCGAGCACGAGCACCACGAGATCGCCGGAGCGCACGGCCGCAGTGAGCTCGCCGTTCGCGCGGAGCAGCGTCGTCTCGGGTGGTCCGGGCATGAAGAGCTCGATGCGGGGGCCCTCGCTCGACTCGATCAGGCGGTCGCGCACGCCGCCGAGCGTGAGCGCGGGATCGCCGCGCTTGCGCCGATGCGTACCGCTCACGGCCTCGGAGGCGCCGGTCGCGAGATCGATCTCGGTCGAGACCTGTCCGTTCGAGACGACCACCCGCGCGGGACGGCCGGCGGCGTCGAGAGCACACGGGCCGAACGCATCGGCCGCGAAGGGGAGGGCGATGAAGCGCGCAGGCACGCGCCGACGCTAGCTCAGCGCGAGCGCGTGGCCTACCCTGGTCCGATGCGCCATTCGATCGCTGCTCTGCTCGTGCTCGCCTCGTCGTCGTGCACCGGAGGATCCCCGGCCCACGTGCCGTGCGCAGCGGCCGACGTCACACACTGCCTGACGACGCAACAGGCCTGCGATGCGAGCGGCGCGAGCGCGACGTGCCAGCACTGCGGCAGCGGCGAGCATCCGAGCGCCCAAGGCGCGTGCGAGCCGATCGCGGGCACGCCGATCACGCACGACTTCCCCGACCAGACGATCGCGGCCAACAGCGAGCTGCTCGCGCACTGTCGCAGCTGGACGCTGAACAACGAGACGGATCTCTGGGTGACGGCCGTCGAGCTGACGCAGCACGAGGCATCGCATCACTCCAACTGGACCTACGTGCCCGACGACCTCTATCCCGGGCCCGACGGCATCTGGCCGTGCGCGGATCGCGGATACGATCAGCTGACCGCCGCCGTCTCGGGCGGTGTTCTCTACGCGCAGAGCACGCAGGCGGTCCACGAGGTCCAAGCGTTCCCGAACGGCGCGGCCGTCCGCATCCCCGCGCACTCGCGCATCGTCAGCGACATCCATCTGCTCAACGTCACGAGCCAGGACATCACGGGCCACGTCGAGCTGAGCATCTACACGCTGCCGCGCGAGCAGGTGCGAACGCCGCTCACGCCGTTCCACATCACGATTCAAGGCCTGCAGATCCCGCCGCACGAGCAGTCGCGCTTCGAGACGACCTGCGAGCTCGCGTCGGGCTTCGAGACGGCGACGAGCATGCCGATCGGGATGCACCTGTACTACTCGCTGCCTCACACGCATGCGCTCGGCACGCGCGTGTTCCTCGAGGCGGTCGGTGGCCCGCTCGATGGCCAGTCGCTGCTCGACGTGATGGGCACGCCCGGGGAGGCGCGCGGGCTGGCCTACGACCCGCCGATCGATCTCGCGGGCATCACGGGCATGCACTTCGGATGCGAGTTCGAGAACCCGACGACGGACGTCGTGCACTGGGGCTTCAACAACCAGGAGATGTGCGAGATGCTCGGCTTCATCGAGTCCCCCGTCGCGTTCGAAGGCAGTGTCGGCACGACGACCAACACGGGGATGGACGGCACGATGCCGGTGTACTCGGGAAGCTGCAGCACGATCTTCGTGCAGCTCGCGTCCGGCATGATGTGAGCGACGCGTGAATGCGCGCGTGCCCGGCCGCATCGGAGCGGCGCATGAGCGCGTTTCGCTTCTCCGGGATCCTTCTTCTCCTCGTCGGCTGCGGCGGCAGCGGTGACGTCACGGACACCGGCCCCACGCCCGACGTCGGCCCTGCGGTCGATGCGTTCTCGCCGAACGACGCGTTCTCGCCGAACGTCGATGCGTACGTCGCGCCGGGCAGCGATGGCGGTGCGACCACGTGCCATCCGACCTCGGGCACGGCGACGCACTCGCCCGGATGTGACGACTTCCGCCTCGCCGTCATCGCGCACGACGGTGCGCCGAGCGAGCTCGTGCTGAGCGGCCGCGTCTATCCGATCGACACGAGCACGACCGCGTGTGCGGTGATCGACGGCGTCGACATCGTGCAGGACGGCGCGACGAGCGCGATCGTGCAGCACCTCGACGGCGGCGCCTCGATCACGCTCGACTCGACCGATCGCGAGCTCGCGCGCGGCGTGCCGGTGGCGGCGGTCGAGAGCCTGTGCACGAGCGACGATCCCAACATGCGCTTCGATCGCTTCGGCCTCGTCATCCG
The DNA here is from genome assembly GCA_964429305.1 of uncultured Sandaracinaceae bacterium. Classification (GTDB taxonomy): domain Bacteria; phylum Myxococcota_A; class Polyangia; order Polyangiales; family Sandaracinaceae; genus JBBSAT01. The sequence continues at coordinate 8,508 of CAYSCF010000088.1, forward strand.
AGGCCACGTCGACGGGGGCACCTTCGAAGCGCACTGCGCACGTGCCGAGGGCGGCACGCGCTGGCCTCCCGCGCTCACCGTCACGTGTCACCGCAACGTCGATTCTCCTGCGTACGGCGGCAACGCGACCGTCACGAGCGGCAGCTTCATGGGCCACGCGTACGCATCGACGATGCTCTACGCGGTGGCCGAGCACGGCGCGGCCGGCGCGCTCACGAGCGTGGATGCGACCGTGCACGTGATCCCGCGACGCTCGACGCTGGACACGGGCGCGCCGATCGCGCCGTTCGACACGACGGGATGGATGGGCTCTGCGGGCGAGTCCGGCGACACGCCGCCGCGCTCCCAGCTGCAGGCGTTCGCGAGCACGGTGCAGTTCGACACGATGCTCTGTCCGCCCCCGATGACCGGAATCCCCGGCCCCGGCTACATCGCGCCCCCGGTGTTCCTTGCGCGTCTGACCGGAACCGGCGGCCACGGCGCGTACTCGACCGAGGTCTTCGTCGGTCAGTGCAACACCACCTCCGGCCCGTAGCGTGGTACCAATCGTTCTCCACACAGGGGAGGGCGCATGGCCGACGAAAAGCAACCTTCGCTCGCAGACGAAGAGAAGGCCATCGGCGGAGGCGGCGGAAGCTGGACGATGATCGCCGCGATCTTCGTCTTCGGCGTGCTCGCCGTCGGCATCGGTGTGTTCGTCCTGCGCGGCAACGGCGAGAGCGAGTACAGCGCGATCGGGCGCAGCGTGAACGGCATCCGGCAGACGAACTTCGATCACTTCTGGTCGTGCGTGCTGCCGCGCGAGGACATCCGCTCGCTGACGGACAATGCGACCGTGCAGGCAGCGGTGCTCCAGCGTGCGTCGGCGAGCCCGAGCGCGTACTCGCAGCTCGTGCGCACGCAGTGCCTGCAGTTCCTGAGCGATCAGACGCCGCTGCTCGCGCAGCTGATCCCGCCGCCCGACATGACGGAGAGCATCGGGCAGCTCCGCACGGCGGCCGACGCGCAGCTCGCGGCATGGAACGCCTACCTCACGTATCTCGAGCACCTCGGAGGCCCGTACGTGATGGACGATCCGGAAGCGGGACGGCTGCTCACGGCCGTCGTGCGCGGCTGGTACGACTACCGCACCGCGGTGCAGGCGGTGAACCACGTCGTGGGCGAGCACGTCCACGCGGACTGACTGCGGGTGTCAACCACCGCGCGCGAGTCGCGCTGACGAATCGCACGCTCCTCGACTCGGCACGTTGGCGCGGCGCATCGCATGCGCCACCATCGCGTTTCCGCCATGCGCATCGCCATCCTCTCGCGCAACGATCGCTCGTACTCGACGGAGCGCATCGTGGAGTCCGCCCGCAAGCGCGGTCACCACGCGGAGGTGCTCGATCCGCTGCGCTTCGCGGTGAACGTCGAGATGGATCACCCGAGCATCCTCTACGGCGGCCGACCGGTGGAGGCGTACGACGCGGTGATCCCGCGCATCGGTGCGTCGATCACGTTCTTCGGTACGGCGGTGGTGCGGCAGTTCGAGCAGATGGGCGTCTTCACGCTCAACGGCTCGCACGCGATCACGGTCGCGCGCGACAAGCTGCGCGCGCTGCAGGTGCTCTCGCGCCACTCGATCGGCTTTCCCGCTTCGTCGTTCGTGAAGCATCGCGACGACATCCTTCCGGCGATCGATCGCCTCGGTGGCGCGCCGGTGATCATCAAGCTGCTCGAGGGCACGCAGGGCGTAGGCGTGATCCTCGCGGAGGATCGCCGCATCGCGCAGGCGATCGTCGAGACGCTGCAGAGCGCGCAGCAGAACGTGCTGATCCAGAAGTTCGTCGCCGAGAGCCGCGGGCGCGACGTGCGCGCGTTCGTGGTGGGCGGGCGCGTGGTCGCGGCGATGCGTCGCATCGCGACCGACGGCGAGTACCGATCGAACGTGCATCGCGGTGGGCGCACCGAGGCGCTCGTGCTCTCGCCCGAGGCCGAGCGCGTCGCGCTCCGTGCCGCGCAGATCATGGGCCTCCGCGTCGCGGGCGTGGACATGCTCGAGTCGAACGAGGGCCCGCTCGTCATGGAAGTGAACAGCTCGCCGGGGCTCGAGGGAATCGAAGGCACGACGCGCATCGACATCGCGGGGGCGATCGTTCGTCAGTGCGAGGAGCAGGTCATCTTCCCCGACGTCGATCTCAAGCAGCGGCTCACGCTCGACAAGGGCTACGGCGTCGCCGAGCTGACCGTCTCGCGCACGAGCGAGCTCGCGAATCGGACGCTCGTCGCGAGCAAGCTCGGCGATCGCGACGTGCGCGTGCTCTCGATCCAGCGCGGCAGCCTCGCGATCCCGAACCCGCGCGGCGAGACAGAGCTCTTGCCCGGTGACGTCGTGCTCTGCTTCGGCAAGCTCACGGCGCTGCGCGAGCTGATCCCGCGCGCCAGTCTTCGGCAGAGCGCGTGACGCTCCGAGAGGCTCGCGTTACGATCGCAGCCATGGGCCATCGTCTCGCGCTCGCTTCGATCGTCGTCTGCTTGGGCTGGGTCGCCGGCTGCGGCGGCCCGGACAACACGGTCGAAGGCGGCATGGGCATGGACACCGGCGTGCCCGAAGCGGACGGCAGCGTGCACGATGGCGCGGTGGACGCCGCGCGCGACGGCTCCGTGGACGGCCACGTCGACGTCGGAACGACGACGTTCGACGGCGGCCCCGACGACGGAGGGTGGCTCTTCACCGACAGTGGTCTCGAAGACGGAAGCGCCTTCGTCGATGCAGGCACTGGGGACGGCAGCACCAGCGGTGGGGACGGCAGCATCAGCTCGGATGCGGGCGACGGCGGCACCGGCGCGGGCTCGGATGGCGGCACGGGAACCGGCGGCGACAGCGGCGTCCACGTCGACTTCGACGCGGGCGACGCGGACCTCGGGGACGCATCGGGCGGCCTGATCGACACCGGTCTGATCTCCACCGATCAAGACAGCTCGGTCATCCTGATCGACGGCGATCTCGTGCACCTGGCGGACATCGGCGCGACCTGACCGTCCGAGATCTGGACGCCCGTCGGTCTCGCGGCGCCCGTTCTGCGATCTCCACGTCGCGTTCTCGGGGCCTCGAGACGCCCCCGCGGCTGGCCCGGACCTTGCGCGTAGCGCGCTCATGCGCGCTTCAGTCCTCGCTGCGGTCACCGTCTTCGTCATGGGCGCCTGCCTCGGAACGCCCGAGCCGGGAGACTTCGCGGCGGCCGAGTCCAACCTCACGGCGGCTCAGCGACGCGTGCGAGCGGGCCAGATCCGGGATGCCGCGGCGGCGAACGGGATGACCCAGGGCTACCTCCTCGCCGGCATCGCCGACGCGGAGACGAACATGTCGCAGTGCTGGTCGGAGCTGACCTGGGCCTGTCAGGGCCCGACGTCCTCCGAGTGCGGCGGGCCCGTGGTCGCGGGCGCTGGCGACGGTGCGTGCTCGCTCATGCAAGGCGGGCTCGGCATGTTCCAGTTCGACTCCGGCACCTACAGCCAGACGCTCGCCGCGCACGGCGACGGCATCCTGACCGTCGCGGGCAACACGGCGGCGGCGGTCGAGTTCGTCATCGCGATGGTCATCCGCTCGGCGCACATCACCGGCGTCGACACGCGCGATCAAGCCATCGCGTGGCTGAACGGGGTCCGCGTCGGCAACGGCGAGTGGGACGCGTGGATCACCACCGTCACGCACTACTACAACGGCTGCGCGCCAGGCGCGTCGTGCTTCGCGTCGCGCTACGCGAGCTACCGCGACCACACGAGCGGCGTGTACAACGAGATGGGCGCGAGCTTCTGGGACACCGCGACGTACGGCGCCGCGTTCTCGGCGCAGTCGTTCCCGTACGCGTCCGATCCCTTCATGCTGACCGCCGGCACCGAGATGGCCGGTTACATCGAGATGCGGAACACCGGCTCCGAGACCTGGCAGCCCGGGCACACGTTCCTCGGCACCACCCAGCCGCGTGACGTCGCGAGCCCGATCCAGGGCAGCGACTGGGTCTCGGCGAACCGCGCGGCGACCATCGATCACGACGTCGCGCCCGGCGCGACGGGTCGCTTCAACTTCAGTGTTCGCGCGCCCGCGACCGCCGGCGACTACGACCAGTTCTTCAACCTCGTGGAAGAAGGCGTGACGTGGTTCTCGGACAGCGGCGGCCCGATCGATCACCAGATCGAGATCCGTCTCACGAGCACGCCCGCGCCGACGCCAGCTTGTCCGACCGGCATCGGTGATGCCTGGAGCTGCGACGGAAGCGATCGGGTCCAGTGCACGGCCGGTGTCGTGATGCGCGCGCACTGCGACTTCGGCTGCGCGAGCGGCGCGTGCAACCCGGCGCCGACGACCGACGCCGATCACGACGGCTACGTCGCCGACGACTGCAACGACATGGACGCTTCGGTCCATCCGGGCGCGATGGAGGCGTGCGGCGACGGGATCGATCAGGACTGCAACGGCTCCGATCTCGCGTGCGGCGCCGACGCTGGCCCGATGCCCGTGAGCGTGGGCGATGGCGGTGTCCGGCACGGCGACGCGTCGGTCAGCGCGATGCCTCCGCGCAGCGGCGGTCTCTCGGGCGGATGCAGCGCGACACCCGGTCGCACGAGCTCGATCGGCTGGACGATCGCCATGGCGCTCGGTCTCGTGATCGCACGTCGTCGCCGCTGACTGCGATCCCGAGGCAGCATTCTGCGCTCGGAACCGCTGGCACCCGGGTTGCGAAGCACCGTGCTCATGCGCGCAACCGCCCTGGCTCTCGTCTCGCTATTCGTCCTCGGCGCCTGCATGTCGGATCCCGAGGTCGGCGACATCGCCTCCGCCGAGTCGAACCTCACCGCGGCCCAGCGTCGCGTCCGCGCAGGTCACATCCGCGACGCCGCCGCGGCGAACGGGATCACGCAGGGCTATCTCCTCGCCGGCATCGCCGACTCGGAGACGAGCATGTCGCAGTGCTGGTCGGAGCTGACGTGGGCGTGCCAAGGCCCGCACTCGTCGGAGTGCGGAGGCCCCGTGGTCGCCGGCTCGGGCGATGGCCCGTGCTCGCTGCAGCAGGGCGGGCTCGGTATGTTCCAATTCGACTCCGGCACCTACAGCCAGACGCTCGCCTCGCACGGGACAGGCATCCTCACCGTCGCGGGCAACACCGCCGAGGCCGTGAACTTCGTCGTCAGCATGGTCGAGCGCTCGGAACACATCTCCGGCGTGAGCACGCGCGCCGAAGCCATCGCTTGGATCAACGGCGTGCGTGTCGGCAACAGCCGTTGGAACGCGTGGATCACGACCGTCACGCACTACTACAACGGCTGCGCGCCCGGCGCGTCGTGCTTCACGTCGCGCTATGCGCGCTACGCCGATCACACGTCGAACATCTATCGCGAGATGGGCGCGAGCTTCTGGAACGTGACCCGCTACTCCGCGGAGTTCGTGCACCAGACGTTCCCGCTCGCGTCGGCCAGCTTCCGCCTGACCGCCGGCTCAGAGGCGCGCGGCTACATCGAGATGCGCAACACCGGCACCGAGACGTGGCGCCCAGGGCACACGTACCTCGGCACGACGCAGCCGCGCGATCACGCGAGCGCGATCCACGGCACCGATTGGGTGAACGATCATCGCGCCGCGACCGTCGATCACACGGTGGCGCCCGGCGCGACGGGTCGCTTCGACTTCAGCGTGCGCGCGCCGAACGCGGCCGGCACCTACACGCAGTACTTCAACCTCGTCGAGGAGGGCGTCGCGTGGTTCTCGCCGCCCGCCGACAACCAGATCGAGATCCGTCTCACCAGCGTCGCCGCGCCGCCGCCGCCGCCCCACGACGCGGGCCCGGTCGCGCACGACGCGGGCGTCCACGATGCGGGTCACGACGCGGGCCACGACGCCGGTCACGACGCGGGCCACGACGCGGGCATGATGATCGCGACGGGCGACGCGGGTGTCGTGCGCGGTGACGCGGGCGCCGATGCGGGCGCCGGCGACGGCAGCGTGGCGCACTACGACGGGAGCGCTGGGCCGCACGCGATCCGGATGAGCAACGGCTGCAGCGCGAGCCCTGGCGGCGGAGCCCGCGGAACGTTCGCGCTCGCCCTGGCTGCGATCGGTCTCGTGCTCTCCCGTCGCCGTCGTTGATCAGTCGACGATCACGTTGATCTGCGTCCACGACACGCCCTCGCGATCGTCGCGCAGAACCACGAAGAGCGCGCCGCTCTGCGAGGCATCGGGCGCGTGCCACGTACCGTCGGTCGTCGTCGCCGGATCGTCGCTCGCGCGTCCGGTCCGGGGCTCGTTCCAGTGCCCGATCGTCCCGAGCCAAGAGATGCGCAGCGACTCGCGCGCGCTGACGACCGCCGCGACGTCGCGATCGAATCGTGCGTAGCGCTCGGCGCCTTCGCACGGCGTCTCGTCGGGACAGTCGGCCCATGCAGCGTGCAGGCTGATCGTTTCCGACGCTGCGACGTGGAGTGGAACGCCGTCGCCGATGGGCTCGAACGATCCGTCCCCGTGGATCGCGGTCAGCTCGGTGAGCGCGGGATGCGTGTTCGCATGATATCGACGGCGCAGCTCCGCGGCTTGCTGCTGCGTCGCACCGGCCACGCCGCAGTGCAGACGCAGCGGCGCGAACGAAACGGTTCCATCCGCGAGGGCGATGCGGATCGGCTGCGTGTAGCCGCCGGTCGAGTCGGCATCGACAGGCCGCCCGCTCGATTGTCCCGCCTGTGCGGGTGGCGGATCCGGTCCGAAGAGGCGGCAGGCATCGGCGGAGATCGTGAACGAAGCGCTCGCGCCGAGCTGAGGCATGTCGAGCGCGCTCGCGTCGCCGAGCACGCATGCGCGTGCGAACGGGCCGGGCTCCGAGAGCGGCAGACGCGCGAGGCACGCAGCCCAGTCGAGCGCTGGCGCTGCGACTGCGCCGGCTGCGTCGGCATCGAGCGCGGTGAGCGTGACCGTGTCGCCGGGCGCGACCTCGGCGGGCTCGGCGCGCACGGCGAGGATGCGCTCCGCCGTGACGAGGGATGGGTCTTCCGTCAGACGTGGAACGCATCCGACGAGCGCGAGAGCGACGACGAGCGCGAGACGGCGGCGCATCAGAGCACCCATCGCAGTCCGAGCACCGGCAGCACCGGAAAGCCCGTGATGTAGGCGTTCTGCGCGTAGTCGGACGAGTAGACGATCTCTTCCGCGTTCGCCTGGTTCCACGTGTTGAGCACCTCGAGCGAGATCTCGAGCGTGCTGCCTCCGAGCTCGAACACGCGTGCGACACGCAGGTCGAGCTGCACGAAGTCGGGCAAGCGCGTACCGTTCTGCGCGCCGAACGTGGGCGCATATCGATCGCGTGCTGCATCGTACGACGCACCGACGACGGGCGTGCGCGGCATGCCCGTCGCGTAGCGGAAGCGCGCGCCGATCGTGAAGCCGAGGCCGACGTTCCACGAGAGCACCGCGGTGAGCACGTGGGTCTGATCGAAGTCGAACAGGCGCCACGCGTCGGTCGGATGGTTCTGGCGCTCTGAGCGCGAGAGCGTGTACGCGACCCAACCGAACAACCCGTCGGCGAGCTCGCGACGGACGAGCGCCTGCACGCCGTACGATCGACCGCTGCCGCTCGGCGTGAGCGCTTGCGCTGGAAGCGGCGCGGGCGAAGCGCTGCGCATCGCGAGCCCGCTCGAGCTCGTGAAGAAGCCCGTGACCTCGATCGTGAGCGTGTCGATCGGGCGCACGTTCGCGCCCAGCACGGCGTGCAGCGACTCCGAGATGGGAAGCGTCGGATTGCCGAACGCCGACGAGAGGTCTTCGGCTGCGGGCTGCTGGTGGTAGACGCCGAACGCGCCGCGCAGGTCGAGCCAGGGCGCGAGCGTGCCGCGCACGGCGATGCGGGGCTCGGCGCGGAAGTCCTGCGCGAAGAGACCCACCGTCGGCTGATCGGCGCTCGTCGGCACGCGACGACTGACCGAGCGCATGTACGGATCGACCCGCAGGCCGGGCACGACGTGCAGCGCGCCGCCGAAGAACGAGCCATCGAGCTCGACGTAAGGCGCGACGCCGATCTGCGCGACGTCCCACCGATCGGTCGCGACGGCATCGGGAACGGGCTGACCGAAGGTGCGGAGATCGCCCTCGCGCGCGGGCAGTGCGATCGAGCCGGTGCGTGAGAGCGAGCTGAGCGCGACCTCCACGTCGAGCCCGGTCTCGACGTCGAGCCAGTCCTCGGCGTGCGCCCGATAGACCGCGCGAACACCAGCGAGCGTGAGGTTGCTGCCGATCGACGTCGCGAGCTGTCCGACGCTCGTGCGACGGAACGACTGATCGAGACCGAAGAACGGCGTGACCGTGAGCGACGTTCCGTCTCCGGGCTCGCGGACGTAACGCAGGTAGATGCGCTGGAAGTCGAGCGCACGCAGATCGCTCACCGTGGAAGCGGGATCCACGCTCGGCACGTTGCGCGTGTACTGATCGGAGCCGAGCATGCCGACGACGTCGAGGTGCTGGCCTCCACCGAGCTCGAAGCGAAGGCGCGCCTGGCCGTCGCGATATCGCGGGATCGGGACGAACGCGCTCACGTCGGAGCCGAGCAGGCTCGCCGCGTAGAGATCGACGAGGCTCACGCGCGCGGCGATCGCGGCGCCGAAGTCGCGCGTCGCGCCACGAAGCATCGCCGACGCATCGAGCACGTCGATCTGCGCGCTGCCGTGGACGCCGTCTTCCATCGGCAGATCCGTTCCGACCGAGACGAGACCGCCGAGGCCGCGGCCCCAGCTCGCGCCGTAGCCGCCGGGCACGAGCTCGATGCCGCGCACGAGGCCCGAGTGCACGACCGAGCGCAGGCCGCCCTCGTGATAGAGACGCGGCACGCGAACTCCGTCGACGTAGACGCGCGTGTCCTCGGGCGAGGCGCCCCACACGACGAGCTGGCCAGCACCGGCGGCCGAGCGCGCGACGCCGGGCAGCGATTCGACGACGCGCAGCACGTCGCCGCTCGTGCCGGGGACCACGCGCGCTTCGTCGGCGCGCACTTCGGTCGAGACGGTGGTGCGACGCAGTGGAGGCGCGACCACGACGATCTCCAGATCGTCGCCGTCTTCGGCTTCTCGCGTCGGAGACGCGATCGTCAGGTCGTACGCGACCTCGAGCTGCTCGCCCTCTTCGAGCGTCTCGCTCGTCTGCACTTCGGTGATCGACGCACCACGCAGCGTGATCGCGTAGGTCCCCGCGGCGAGATCGTCGATGGCGAATCGGCCCTCGGCGTCCGTCGTCGCCGAGACGGTCTGCTCTTCGAGCGTCGCTTCGACGGCGATGCCCTCGAGCGCGTGCGCGTCGCCGCGCGCTCGAATCGTACCGTGCAACGAAGCGTGGGCCGCCGGCGGTGGAGGCGCGGGCCGTCGCAGCTCGTAGCGATAGGCGATGCGGATCGGCGAGACGACTCCGTCGATCTCGGCCGGTGTGAATTCGAACGCACCGACGGCGGCGAGCACGAGGGAATCGAAGGGCTCGCCCGCGCCGTCGCTCACCGTCGCGTCCGACACGTGGCCGGTGTCGTCGATCGTGAGCTCGAGCGTGACGCTCACGGTCTCGGGGCCCGTCTCGCGCAGCTCCGCCGGATACTCGGCCTCCACGAAGTGCGTGAGCTCCGGCGCGCGCGTCAGCGTCTGCGCGCTCGCGACGCTCGACGGGAACAACAGGAGAGCGAGCGCGAGACGGCGCATGCCGATCAGAGCGAGAAGCTCACTCCGATGTTGAACGTGGTCGGCTCGGCCACGCCGCAGCGCGTCTGCGGCGTGAAGTGAGCAGCGCGAACGGCGGCGAGCGCTGCCTCGTCGAGCTCGGGATCGAGCGAGCTGATCACGCGCACGTCCTCGACGGATCCGTCGGCGCCGATGTGGACCTCGACGCGCACGCGTCCTTCGACCCCTGCGGCGCGAGCTGCATCGGTGTACGCGGGGCGCGGCATCTCGAGCGCGCGCGGACGAACCGCGGCTTCGGTGCACGCGTCTTCGGCTTCCGGCGGCGGCGCGGCCTCGAGCGTGCGTCGCTCCGCGGTGCGCGCGCGTGGCGTCGTCCCCGTGCCGCCCGGGACGCCGTTCGGATCACCGACGGGCACCGCGACACCGCCCGCTCCGCTCGCGCCCGAGAGCGTGAGGCCGAACGCGGGTGGAGGAGCCGGTGCGGCGGGAGGCGGTGGCGCCGCGACCTCGGGCGCAGGCGCGCGCGGACGCGCCGGTGTCGGCGTCGCGACCGGCGTCGGTGTGACGACCGGCTCGGGCGCAGGTGGAGGAGGCGTGGGCTCGGCGGGACGCGGACGATGCACGTCCCGCACGACGATGTGCACAGGCACCGGCGGCGGTGGCGGCTCGTGGATCGCCGACACGCCGGCCGCGAGCAGCGCGTGTGCGCCGAAGCTCACGCCGTACAGAGCCCATGTCGCCCACGAGCGCATCCGCTCACTCGCGCTCGACGTTCACGGCGAAGCTGGTGATGCCCTCGGCACGCGCGAGATCGAGCACGTGGATCACGTTGCCGTGCTCGGCATGCGTGTCGGCGCTCACGACGAGCGTGACGTCCTGCCCGCTCGCGTCGTGCAGATGCTGGATGAGCTCGGCCTCGGTGACGGGTGCGTCGTCGAACATCAGCGCGCCGTTCGCGGCGATCGTGACGGCGGCGAGCGAAGGCACCGCGCCGTCCGACGTCGATGCGTTCGGCAGATCGACGCGCATCGACTGCGACACGATGTACGTCGCCGACACCATCATGATGACGAGCAGCACGAGCACGACGTCGACCATCGGCGTGACGTTGATGCCGACGATCATTCCTCGGCCCTTGCCGCGCGATGCAGTGGTCGCCGCCATCACTCCGCTCCTTCGGCGGCTTCCAGCGCGAGGCGAGGAGCCGGCTCTTCCGTCTTCGCGGCGGCCGCGCGTGGCTGCTTTCGCACGCGTGCCTTGCGCTCGCGCGTCTTGAGCCATGCAGTGAGCAGCTTCGCGAGCGACGCGATGTCGTTCTCGATGTCGCCGATCTTCTTCTGCGCGACGTTGTAGGCGACGACGGCCGGGATCGCGACGAAGATGCCGACGCCGGTCGCGATCAGCGCCTCGGCGATGCCGCTCATGACCTGCGTCATCGCCGCTTCGTCGCGCGCGCCGAGATGGGCGAACGCTTCGATGACGCCGAGGACGGTGCCGAACAGACCGATGAAGGGCGCGTTGTTGCCGAGCGTGCCCAGGAGCGTCATCGATCGCTCGAGGCGCGGGCGCTCGCGACCGAGCGAGGCGTCGACGGCGTCGGAGACCGCCTCGGGCCCGCCCTCGCGGAACGCGAGCGCATCGCGCAGCACGATCGACTCGACGCTGGTGCCGGATGCGAGCGCGGCGTCGATCGCTTCTTCGTCGTCTCTCACGACGGCCTGGCGGAGCGCATCGGCCAAGGCGCTCGCGCTCGCGCCGTTGCGGCGGAAGAAGAGCACGCGCTCGAGCATCGCGGCGAACGACACCACGCTCAGCGCGAGCAGCAGATAGAGCACCCAGCTCGAACCGAGCATCGCGACGCGAACCAACTGATCGACGAGCATGGAGGGCTTCCTTTCAGAACGAGACGAACGTCACGTAGAGCGGTGGCCGAAGACCTTCGTCGGCCTGGATCGCGAGCAGCTGCCCCGAGCGCGTCTCGGTCACGGCGAGCACGAACGTCCCGTCGTCTCGCGTCTGCCGCTCGAGGATGGTGACCTCGAAGTGAGCGCCGGCCGTGTTGCATGCCGCGAAGAGATCGACGCCGACGAGGAACGCGCCCGCATCGACGGGGACTTCGTTCCACACGACCACCTCTTCGTTGCGGCCGTCGATGTCGCAGCCCGCGTTCGAGTCGCGCACGAAGCGGCCGACCGCCGGATCGCTCGCGCTCGTCGTGAGCGGATGACGCGCATCGACGCGCTGACCGTCGGGCGTCGTCACGACGAGATCGAGGTCCGACTCGGTGTCCCACCGCAGCACGATGGCGGCTGCGGGCGGCGTCAGCGTGGGATCGCACACGGAGAAGTCGCCGGGAACCGCACCGTCGACGACGCAGATCTCGCTGTCCTGGCGGGGACCGGCGTGACCGCTCGCGTCGATCGCCACGATCGACAGATGCTGCAGTCCGCTCGGGATGCGGTTGCCCACGTCGAGCTCCACGTCGAAGTCGCGCTCGCCGGCGAAGCCGGGGTCGGTTGCGCCGACGGGCAGCGTGAAATAGCCGGTGCCGAGCCCGCGCATCTCGATCGCGATCGCGTACGCGTCCTCGCTCGTGCGGCCCGTGATGTGGCGATCGAGCTGACCATCGGTGAAGATCGCGCTCGTCGTCTCGAACGAGGTGACGAGCGGCACGCCGGTCGGCTGCATCTCGCCGTCGGGGACGGGCGCGGTTCCCGGAAGCGCTCCGGCGCGGAATACACCGTCGTGCACGAAGATGGGCTCGTCGAGCCGCAACGGATCGCCGACGCCGCACGCGCTCGCGAAGACGAAGACGAAGAGGAGCCCTCTCGTCATCGAACTTCTGCCTGCACGCGGACGGTCAGCTGATCGTTGGCGAGATCGGTCGGCACGCCGCGCGCGTCGCGACCGAGCTGATCGAGCACCGCGTCGTACTGCACGACGACGCGCGCGCGGAACCACGGCACGAGATCCGGCGGCAGCGTCACGCCGATCATCGGCGAGAAGGTGTGCATCGCCGCGTTCGTCGGGACCGAGAGGCCGCGACGTTGATCGACGAAGTCCGAGTTGGGGTCGTAGTAGTCGTAGCGGAAGCCGACGACACCCCAGCCGAGGATCGACTGCACGATCGCGGCGTAAGCGCTGACCTCGCGCACGTCGCTGCCGGTCGCGATCGGATCGGCGACGAAGAGGCCACGATCGAGGTTCGTCGCGAGCACGACCTCGCCGAAGAGATCGGTGCGTCCGAGCGCGGTGGTGAGGGCGAGCTCGAGATCGGCGCCGAGCGCCCAGTGCTGGAACGTCGCCGATGGAACCGCCGCCCGCCCCGCGATCGGGATCAGCTCGCCCGTGTCGAGCGTTCCGCTCTCGTTCAGATCGCGCCACTCGAGGCGACTCTTCTGTGCGGGCTGTCCGTAGCTGAATCCGGTTCCCCACAGGAACGAGACGCCGCCGGCGATCGTGAGCGGCTCGGCCGGTCGCGAGTCGAAGCCGACACGGCCCGCGACGTCGGGCGCGGCGGTGGGATCGACCGTCGCGGTGCCCGCCCGATCGTCGATCGGCGTCCCGGTCATCACCGCGAAGTCGTATCGAATCGGACCGAGGCCGCCGAGCACGCGCGCGCCGACGTCGACCGGGCCGCGGAAGAATGCGAGCGAGCCGGTCGTGCGCTCCATGAACGGCATGTCGCGCTGCCCGAGGCGCACCTCGTGACCGAACGGGATCTCGGTCAGTCCGACGAGGCCTTGTATGTACGGCGGCAGCGTCGCGTCGGGGTTCGCGAACTGCAGGCCGATGGTCGCGTGACGAATGCCGAAGAAGGGCCCGCGCGTCGTCGAGCCATCGACCTCGAAGTCGAGCGAGAACGCGTCCCACTGGCCGCGCAAGCGAACGCGACCGCGTCGGATGTCGATGCGGTCACGATTGAGCGGTGTGCCGTCGGGACTGATCTCGTCTTGCGAGAGCTGGCTCCACTCGTACTGCGCCTGGATGTAAGCCGAGACCGAGAATCCGTGGAGGATGTCGCTCGCGAGATCGTGCGCGGGCGGCGGCTCGACGGTCGGAGGCGCATCGAGCCGCGCTTCCAGGTCGGCGATGCGCGCGCGCAATGCGTCGAGCTCCGACGACGACGCCGCGACGGCCGCCGCCGGGGCGGGCGCGGCAACGACGGGCGGGGGCTCGATCTCCCGATCCAGAGGAGGGCTCGCCTCGATGGCGAGATCTTCTTCGGACGTGGTGGCCTCGATCTCGAGATCGTCGCTGTCCACTGATTGCGCGAGCGCAACCGACGGTCCCGAGATCGAGAGGCCCACCAGAGAGAGACGCAGCACCCACTCTGCGACTCGGTCACGGTGTTC